>NZ_QTLI01000008.1:58250-147891 GCF_003434625.1 Parabacteroides sp. AM17-47 | reverse complement strand
AGGCATTTACCATTGGAGCAGAATTCATCGGTGATGACAGCATTTGCTTGGTGCTAGGTGATAATATCTTCCATGGTAATGGATTTACCTTGATGCTAAAGGAGGCGGTTCGTACTGCGGAGGAAGAGAATAGGGCTACTGTTTTTGGCTATTGGGTGAGTGATCCGGAGCGTTATGGCGTGGCCGAGTTCGACCAGGCCGGCAGTTGCCTGAGTATCGAAGAGAAGCCGGAGTGTCCCAAGAGCAACTACGCCGTGGTCGGATTGTATTTCTACCCGAACAAGGTTGTTGATGTAGCGGGTAGCATTCAACCGTCCGCACGTGGAGAGTATGAGATCACTACGGTCAACCAACGATTCTTGGAGGATGGAGCGCTGAAAGTCCAGACTTTAGGCCGAGGCTTCGCTTGGCTGGATACCGGTACGCACGACTCCCTGAGCGAGGCATCTACGTATATCGAGGTATTGGAGAAGCGTCAGGGGGTGAAAGTGGCCTGCTTGGAGGGTATTGCATACCGTCAGGGATGGATAACCGAGGAGCGTATGCGAGAGCTGGCGCAACCCATGCTTAAGAACCAATATGGGCAATATCTACTAAAGGTAATTGAGGAATTAAAGGAGACAGGAGATCCGAATTTAGGTTAAGATGGAGGTAATAAAGACAGATATAGAGGGCGTGGTGATCATTGAGCCGAAGGTGTTTGATGACGCTCGGGGATACTTCTTCGAGAGTTTCTCGCAGCGAGAGTTCGAGGAGAAGGTTCGTAAGATAAATTTCGTACAGGATAATGAGAGTATGTCCTCATACGGAGTGATGCGCGGCTTGCATTTTCA
Organism: Parabacteroides sp. AM17-47; assembly: GCF_003434625.1. NCBI lineage: Bacteria > Pseudomonadati > Bacteroidota > Bacteroidia > Bacteroidales > Tannerellaceae > Parabacteroides > Parabacteroides sp. AM17-47. The sequence goes on along the minus strand of NZ_QTLI01000008.1, from coordinate 147,058 downwards.
GAGGCCCCCTTTTACGCAGAGCAAATTGGTGCGTTGCGTGAAAGGATGTGTCCTTGACGTAGCCGTGGATATTCGCAAAGGAAGTCCAACTTATGGTAAGCATGTAGCCGTTGAATTGAGTGAGGATAACCATCGCCAGTTTTTCGTGCCCAGAGGGTTCGCTCATGGATTCGCGGTATTGAGTGAGATAGCTGTTTTCCAATACAAATGCGATAATTTCTATGCTCCGCAAGCGGATGGGGGCATCTGTATAAAGGATGAGAGTCTGGGCATAGATTGGCGGATACCAATGGATAAGGCCCTTCTTTCGGAGAAGGATATAAAGCATCCATGCTTGGAGGATTTTGACTCACCGTTTGATTATCATGTAAATTTATACCTTGAATTTGAATAAGATGAATATATTGGTGACAGGAGCCAACGGGCAGTTGGGAAACGAGATACGTATCATCACCCGGGAAAGTGATGACCACTATGTATTCACGGATGTGAATCAAGTGGAAGGAGTAGAGACTGTCTTTTTGGATATTACGGATTTGGAAGCGGTGAGGGTACTGGTTGCGGAGCGGCGCATCGACGTTATCGTGAATTGCGCCGCCTATACCAACGTAGATGCGGCGGAGAGTAATGAGGCGTTGGCCGAGAGGCTGAATGCCGAGGCCCCGGAAAATTTGGCCAAGGCGATGAAGGCGGTCAATGGTTTGTTGGTGCAGATCTCTACGGATTATGTGTTTGGCAAAGAGCCTTACAATGTGCCCTGCCAAGAGGATCAACAGGGTACGCCAACCGGTGTGTATGGTATGACAAAATTGCGGGGTGAGCAGAAGATCATGACTGTAGGTTGCAAGCATGTGATAATTCGTACCGCTTGGTTGTACAGTGAGTTCGGGAAAAACTTTTGCAAAACGATGATGCACCTTACGGCTACTCGGCCCCAACTGAAGGTGGTATTCGATCAGGCTGGTACACCGACATACGCTTACGATTTGGCGAAAGCCATAGCGGCAGTCTTGCGTGATTATGCGACGGACATAGCTTGCGCTATTTATGGCAAGAGCGGCATCTATCATTACTCCAACGAGGGGGTCTGCTCTTGGTTCGACTTCACGAAGATGATCGCCGAATACAATGGCACGACCGCTTGTGATATCCGGCCTTGTCATAGCGACGAGTTCCCCAGCCCCGTAAAACGTCCGTCCTATTTGGTATTGGACAAAACAAAAATCAAAGAAACATTCGGCGTTCGAGTTCCTTATTGGACGGAATCCTTAAAACGATGTATCACTAATTTAAAAAACAACTGTTAAGAATCATGGCAAAACGAAATATAGTAATCACCGGTGGTGCGGGCTTCATCGGCTCTCACGTTGTACGTCTGTTTGTAAACAAATATCCGGGATATAACATCATTAATTTGGACAAGCTGACCTACGCCGGCAACTTGGCAAACCTAAAGGATGTGGAGGACAAACCAAACTATAAGTTTGTGAGGATGGACATTTGCGACTTTGAGGCGTTCTATCAATTGATGCGGGATGAGCAGATCGATGGTATCATCCATTTGGCGGCCGAGAGCCATGTAGACCGAAGTATCAAGGATCCGTTTACATTCGCCCGGACCAATGTGATGGGTACTTTGGCTTTGCTCCAAGCCGCTAAGTTGTATTGGGAAAGCCTGCCGGAGAAGTATGAGGGTAAACGCTTCTATCATATCTCTACCGATGAGGTGTATGGAGCGTTGACGATGAACCATCCGGAAGGAATCGAGCCCCCGTTCATGACAGCGGCTTCCTCCGGTGAGCATCACTTGGCATACGGAGATGATTTCTTCTATGAGACAACGAAATACAATCCTCATTCGCCCTATTCAGCGAGTAAGGCAAGTTCAGACCATTTTGTACGTGCCTATCACGATACTTACGGCATGCCGACCATCGTGACAAATTGCTCAAACAACTATGGCCCCTATCAATTCCCGGAGAAACTGATACCCCTATTCATCAACAACATCCGTCACCGCAAGCCGCTACCGGTCTATGGCAAGGGCGAGAACGTGCGCGACTGGCTGTTCGTGGAGGATCATGCCCGTGCGATAGACTTGATTTTCCACAACGGAAAGATCGCCGAGACCTACAATATCGGTGGCTTCAACGAGTGGAAGAATATCGATATCATCAAGGTGGTGATCAATACGGTGGATAGTCTGTTAGGACGTAAAGAGGGTGAGGATATGGATCTTATCACCTACGTGACTGACCGTTTAGGCCATGACGTACGCTATGCCATCGACTCAACAAAGTTGCAAAAGGAACTCGGCTGGGAGCCTAGCTTGCAATTCGAGGAGGGTATCGAGAGGACTGTGAGATGGTACTTGGAGAAGCATGAATGGTGTGAAAATATTATTAATGGTGAATACCAAGATTACTATGTAGAAATGTATGGAAATCGTTGAAAAATAATTATAAAATGAGCTATATAGTCAACAAACAATACAAAATAGCCGTAGCCGGTACCGGTTACGTTGGTTTATCAATTGCCACTTTGTTATCACAGCATCATGAGGTGGTAGCCATAGACATAGTTCCTGAGAAGGTAGATTTGATCAATAATAAAAAATCACCGATTCAAGATGATTACATAGAAGAGTATTTGGCTAGTCATAAATTGAATTTGAAAGCTACGCTAGATGCGGAGATGGCTTATAAGGACGCTGATTTTGTGGTGATAGCGGCTCCGACAAATTATGATAGCCAGCGAAATTTCTTTGATACGTCCGCTGTTGAGGCTGTGATAGAGCAGGTGCTTCGTTTTAATCCAAATGCTTTTATGGTCATTAAAAGTACGATACCTGTTGGTTATACGATTTCCGTACGTGAGCGGTTTCATACAAAGCGTATTCTTTTTAGTCCGGAGTTCTTGAGAGAGTCTAAGGCTTTGTATGATAATTTGTATCCTAGCCGGATCATCGTGGGTACGGATTTGTCTGATCCGGAATTGGTAGATGCCGCTCATATTTTTGCTGAACTGTTGCAAGAAGGTGCTATAAAAGAAAATATAGATACCTTATTTATGGGGTTGACAGAAGCTGAGGCCGTAAAACTATTCGCAAATACATATCTTGCACTACGTGTTTCTTATTTTAATGAGTTGGATACGTATGCGGAAATGAAGGGGTTGGATACTCAATCGATCATAAATGGTGTGTGTTTGGATCCTCGTATCGGTAATCACTATAATAATCCTTCTTTTGGCTATGGGGGGTATTGTCTGCCGAAAGATACAAAACAATTACTCGCTAATTATGCGGATGTACCCGAAAATTTGATAGAAGCGATTGTGGAGAGTAACCGGACTAGGAAAGACTTTATAGCAGATCAAGTACTTCGTATGGCGGGTTATTATGCTTACGGGGAAGAGAATGAATGGAGTAGTGTACGGGAACATCCTGTTACGATCGGTGTTTATCGATTGACGATGAAGTCTAATTCTGATAATTTTAGACAATCTTCTATTCAAGGAATAATGAAACGAGTGAAAGCAAAAGGAGCTACTGTGATTGTTTATGAACCAGCCTTGTCGGATAATACTACATTTTTTGGGTCAGAAGTTGTTAATGATTTGGATCTCTTTAAAAAACGTAGTGCGGCTATTATAGCCAATCGATATGATGTGGAATTGGATGATGTGAAAAATAAGGTATATACACGAGATGTATATAGAAGGGATTAATCTAAATTAAGGTTAGCGTCCAAAAATGACGTATAGCATCATTCAACAGAAATATAGATCTTTGTTGCTGTAATTAAAACCCAATTAATATGTAGAGCAATAACAATTCTGAAATTTTTTTCCTCCGCTACAAATCCGAAGCGGTCACGAACAAGGATTCCATCCGATCCTTCTGTTTTAGAAATAAGGTACCGTATAACCTGTTTGAAAAATGGTTAAGATGTTTTCATAGGAGATGGGTTGAAATCCGTACATTTAAGGAGGCTGAACATCAACTGTGCCTGTCACATGTCCGGGCTAATATGTTAAAGCGTATGATCAAGGAGGTGAAAAGAGAGCCTTGGTCTTTACGGACAGTTTGGATTTCTTCTTTAGAAAGGAACGTGATTATAATGAAGAGAATCTTATTCTTGAAGAAAGAGTCTGATGATCACTTACTATGCAATGTAACAGTATGTTACACTTTGGTCGTGACGAAGGTGTAGAAATGGCAGCTGCATATCATGGTGTAATCAGTACTGTGAGGCAGCGGGGGAAGTGAGCTTGGGATTTCCTTGGTGAATATTTTAAAAATATTTTTAATGATTGTAAGGACTTTGTTAATCTCATACCCCAGAATATAGAGTTGGTATGTACTAATGGTTAAATTCAACGTTTTTAACATAAAATTAGGTAGGTGCTACAAAAGAGCCTATACATTGGTGCATGCTCTAATTAGAGTACCAACAAAGGTGTTGCGTGATTGCCATAAATTAATTAGGAAAGCACTATTGGCGGTTTACTTTTGTTTATGTGGAGTCGATTTTTAAGATATCTCCTCTTCTATGTCTTCAACTCCCATGGTGTCAATCATGGGAGTACATATCGCCGATATGCTTATCGGTATAACGCCAAAAAAGAAAGAGGAACTTCCATGGAAGTGTTTGCAAGAAATGAGAACCACAAAGGTGCGATGATGAATGTGTAGATGATAGAATAGACTGTAGAATCGATATAGAATAAAGATTTTGTACCGGTCTTCTTTCTCCCTTCGGGGAGGTAAGGAGGCCGGTTCTGTTTTTATGTATGCCTTGATGATCCATATATAAATGTGGGATTCGGCCTTCTGCGGCGCAGGGATAAATATTCCCCCTGTGATCGTGGAAATGAAAAATCTTATGAAAGATTTGAAGGGACTATTAGGCGAATTTCGGGGTTGGCCTACCGTTGAGTTGTTTAGTGTGCGTCTGGCCGGATTGTCGGCGGAAGATAGAGAAAGGCATTTGCTGGGGTTTTGTAAGCTGGCTTTTGGGCATTATGAAGAGTTGCCGATGGGATATCGGAGATTGGTGGATGGTTATTTGGATGGGGAGCGAGGGGAGAACTTGATGGTGTGGTATTTGACAAGGCATACGCCGTGGAAGAATGCCCGTTATGAGTTGCATCGACCGGACTTGTTTTTGCGGATGGCGAAGCTGGTGGAGTTTACGGATCGGGATGGGCGTTTGCCTTATTCTCATTTGGCGGCTTGTTTATGTATGGCGTTTTCCGTCCGGAGTTTATCGGATCCTAATTCGGAGGTCTTGCCGAAATCCTTGGCTAGCCGTTTGAGCGCATTGAATATATTACCAAGTGATATTTTGGAACTGGCGGGGAAGAGGGAAATAACGGATGAGATGTGATTCTTTATTGATAAATGTTAAATGTACGTGGATTGAAGTCGATGAAATTTGGTGTGTTTTTCGTTGATTTGGGAATGTGTGTGTTGGCTGCTAGGTCGTTAACTGTTTTGCGTCATCGAAGTCAGGCTTTGTGGCTATTATACCTTTGTCATGTGTTCGAAGCATGGTTACATTCATTTATTCATTAAAAACGTATAGTTATGGCATTGAAATTTAAATTAGTAATGAGAAAGAATCTAGGTGAGGATCACGAATCTATTCCTGAAAAGGTATACGCTCAAATGGTGTATGGAGATCTGGTTACTTTTGATGAATTTGCGGAGGAGGTGGCAGATAGCTCTGGTGTAGGTAGCGCTAGCGTGAAGGCGGTTCTGGATCGTATGAATGTGGTGTTGGTCCGTCATTTACAGCATGGCAGGCGTGTCAGTGTAGGTGAGCTGGGACTTTTCCGCTTTTGTTTCGGATCGTCGGGGGTACCGGATGAGAAGACGTTTTCAACGAACTTGATTCGGGAGCCGAAAGTACGGTTCTACCCGGGCAAGGCGCTACGCGTAGCCAAGAGCCGGACAAGTTTTGAGAAGACTGTGCTTCCAAATGAAGAAGATACGGGTGGAAACGGGAGTGATAGTGAAAGTCCGGATGAAATCTAAGAGCTATGAGGCGTTTGACGATTCAATTAATTGTTGCGATCCTGCTCTCAATGAGCGGGATCACACTTCTCTTCAGCGGATTCTGGATTGATCCGCAAGGATTGATCGATAACAGTGTACTGGTGGCTTTCGGTGAGATCAGTACGTTTGCCGGGGCCCTTTTTGGAGTGGACTACTCTTATAAATTGAAAATTAATAATTGAAAATTGAAAATTATGGAAAGACATGATAAAAGGTTAACAGAGCATTTTTGTTTGGATGAGTTTACTTATAGTGGTATTGCCGTGGACAATGCGATAAATAATCAGCCTCCTCCTTGTGCATGTCTAGCGCTTCAAAATTTGGCAGTTGGTTTATTGGAACCATTACGTCTATTGTATGGGGCACCGATTGCTATATTGAGTGGATATCGGAATGAGAAGGTAAATCGTCTTGCTGGCGGGGTCGTTACCAGCCAACACTTGAAAGGAGAAGCGGCAGATTGCTATGTTGCCGATGGGCCGGAAAAATTGTTGGATGTATTGCAATGTTCCGGTTTAGTATTTGACCAAGCTATATTATATGGACGAAGACGTTTTTTGCATCTTTCCTTAAAGATAAATGGAAATAACAGGATGCAAGTGTTAGTTTATATGCTTTGTGTTGTCTGTATGTTCTGTAGTTGTGGAGCGTTAGTTCTTTTTTAATAATAAAACTGTGTGGACTGAAAAGGATATGATATATTTGCCTCCTATGATTAAACTTGAATATCTAAAAAAGATACGTGTTCGTTGGATTATATTGGCGATTTTTCTTGTCGCAATATGGATCGTGATGGGAAATCCCAGATTAGGCGAATGGTATTCCCGTTCGATTTATCCATGGGTATCGGGTATGCTATCTCGTTTCTCCTGCTTGTTCCCTTTTTCCGTAGGGGATTGTTTTATTTATGGTAGCATCGCCGGGTTATTAGGGTATCTGTCGTATGCGATTATAAGGAGGCGGAGGATCGGGAGGACAATAAGGCATGTCGTGGAATATCTGGCATGGGTGTATGTCTGGTTCTATATCGCTTGGGGATTGAATTATTTCCGGGAAGATTTTTTCACTCGTACGCGAACCACTTATGTGCCTTTTTCCTCGGAACATTTCCAATCCTTCTTGGATGCCTACACGGATTCCCTGAACGCCTCATGGGTTCCGATAGAGACGATCGATCGGGAGGTCGTGAAAGAGGCGGTGCAGGAAGGATATCGGGAATTGCCTACTCGTTTCGGGCTTACCACTCCCGGAACCTATCTTCATCCTAAAACGATGCTGTTCTCCCGGTTGATGAGTGGAGTAGGGGTGATGGGATATATGGGGCCGTTTTTTACGGAGTTCAATTTGAACGGCCAGCTCTTGCCCGTGCAATATCCCGCCACCTACGCCCATGAGATGGCTCATGTGCTTAGTATATCCAACGAGGCCGAGGCTAATCTATACAGTTATTTAATATGCACGGGTTCTTCCGTGCCGGAAATCCGGTTCTCTGGTTACTTCTCTTTGCTGCCTTATGCGCTGAGTAACGCATATGTGGCTTTGGATAAGGACGCTTTTGAGGCATGGAAGAAAAGATTACGCCCCGAGATCAAGGACTTGTATAACGAGAAAGTCGCCTATTGGCAATCCTTATACAGCCCGTTGATCGGCGAGGCACAAGACGTGGTCTATAATCTTTTCCTGAAAGGCAATAAGATACCTACTGGAACCGCTAATTATTCGGAGGTGATCGCCTTATTGATCGCCTTGGAAGGAGAATGATTTATTCATCATTTAACTTCCTCCAAATAAAGCACCCGGCTCGAGTAATCATTCTGTTTGTGATAATCGACAATGTGATTATAAGGGATTTCCAGTCCGTTCGCCATGAGATATTCTCCGGTGAAAGCTTTACCCTCGAAGGCCAGAGGCTCGTTGTCGATCCGGTTCAGTTCGCAGACTCTGTATTTCTTGTCTGGGGATAATCCGTTCATCTTTACACGGGGTAAATGTTGGTTGACAAAATGCTCGGTCTTCCACCAATAAAATACGGCTTTGTCTTTCTCCGGTGAAGTGTACATCAAGGAAGCTACTCCCAAACGATCGTACGGAGAAACCAGACGGTAGATATCGCCGAATTGCACGACGGGACGGATCGTCTTATAATCGGCGATCGCCTTGCGGCAAAGTGTTTTCTCTTCTTCTGTCATATTTTTGGGTTGGATCTCCATGCCCAAACGGCCGCTCATCGCTACGTCGATCCGATATTTTAGGGGAATGACCCGGAATGTTTGATGGTTGGGGGCGGCGCTGATGTGTGAGGCCATGGCGATAGCCGGGAAAAAATAAGAAGTACCCCATTGCATATAGATACGCTGTAAGGCATCGGTATTGTCGCTTACCCAAAACTCATCGAAGTAAGGCATGACACCGTAATTTGCCGGGCCTCCACCGCTGGCGCAAGCCTGTAGGGTTAAATCCGGGTATTTGGCTCGGATACGCTCACAGACTTTCTTGAATCCTTCGTGATATTCGATATACATATGGCTTTGCTGATCCGAAGGCAGATATTGGGAGCCATGGTTCAGGATGCTCATATTGGCGTCCCATTTGATATAATCGATCTCCGGGTATGTTGTCATCAAGTTGTCGACGATACCGAATATGAAGTCTTGCACCTCGGGATTGGAGAGATCAAGAACGACCTGTGTACCGCCACGCCCCAGGACGATTTCCCTGTTTGGAGCTTTCAATACCCATTCCGGATGCTTCTCGTACAATTCGCTTGTCGTGTTGGCCATTTCCGGCTCGATCCAGATACCGAATTTAATACCATGCTTGTTGGCGTCGGCGATCAGGCCCTCGATGCCTCTTGGTAGTTTTCGGGCATCAACCATCCAATCCCCTAAGGACGAGTTATCTTTATTACGAGGATATTTATCGCCAAACCAGCCGTCGTCCATGACGAACAACTCGCCGCCCATAGACTGGATATCACTCATCATTTGGTCCATACCTTCTTGATTGATATCGAAATATACACCTTCCCAACTGTTTAGTAAGATTTTCCGGGCGGTCGCTCCATTCGCTATCTTATGTTTGCGTGCCCATGCGTGGAAATTTCGGCTGCTTCCGCTTAAGCCGTCCTTACTGTAAGTCAGCGCCAATTCCGGTGTACGGAAACTTTCTTTGGCTTTGAGGGTGTAAGCCGAGTTCTCCTCGTTTATTCCCGCGAAGAAATGGTGATAGTCGCTATCATCCGTATCGAAGAATAATTTGTAGTTACCGCTATAGCATAGGGCGGCGCCAATAACGGAACCGGTGTTTTCCTTTGGTTTTCCGTCTAGGGAGATCATCACTTCGGCGTGGGCGGTATGGGAGTTGCGGATACCATCCTTGTTTTTTATCATCTTGATGCCCGGTCGTAACGGTTCTTGTGCCAATTGAGCCTCGTTTGCCCATGAGCCGTATAAGTGGGAAACCCATACGTCTCCTTTCCGGATCGGCAGATAAGCGGAAGCGAAACGATTGAGGGTGATCGCTTTTTTCTCCTCATGCGTGATCTCTGTCCAAGTCTCGATGATATCGGCGTCCGGATAGGTTCTGTAACAGAGATTCATATAAAAAGGATACACTTTATCTTTTAATCGGATCGTTGTGATATCTGCCGTTTGCTCTTTTCGTGTATCTACTTTTATGACTTCCAGTTGAAGGGTCATATTCCCGTCGCCATGGGTAACGGACAATGCGCTTTCGGAGGGGCAATTCAAGCCGTAGACCGGATAAGCGGAAAATGTTTTCTGCTCGGTCTCGAGCAAGGTAGCCGCATCGGAAGTGGATAACTTGTCTCCATAGTAGATGAATCTTACCTCTCCGCCGACAGGTGCGTCTAGCAATAATGAGGTATTCCTCGTGGAAATCAATACGTCTTGTGCCCATAAACTAGTGGTCAATAGGGAGGCGCAACATAAATAACCGAATTTACTCTTAATGTTCATTTTATTAGTAGGTGTTAGATTTAAATTCAGGGGCAAAAGTAGGAGAGAGCCGGTAGGTTTCCTAATAGGATTTTATCAGATACTGTTACTTTTCTGCTTTAACTAAAATTTGTTTCACGCAGAAGAAACCCGTGCTTTCATTAATGAAAATTCCATATTGTCTAATTCGAAAGAAATCACTAACTTTGCGGCAATTTTTTAGAAGCAAGATAAATACATCGCGATATGAGTAAGAAATTTACCGAATATTCTAAGTTTGACTTGTCGAACGTAAATAAAGAGGTGCTGAAGAAATGGAAGGATGGAGACATCTTCCATAAGAGTCTTGAAACAAGAGAGGGACATCCTACATTCGTATTCTACGAGGGTCCTCCATCCGCAAACGGTATGCCGGGTATTCACCATGTTATCGCCCGTTCGATTAAGGATATTTTCTGCCGCTATAAAACCATGAAGGGATTCTTGGTGAATCGTAAGGCGGGTTGGGATACACACGGTCTGCCTGTCGAGTTGGGCGTGGAGAAGGCTTTGGGCATCACGAAGGAAGATATCGGTAAGAAGATTTCTGTCGCTGAGTATAACGCCGCTTGCCGTAAGGACGTGATGAAGTTCACGAAAGAGTGGGAGGATCTGACGCAGAAGATGGGTTATTGGGTGGATATGGAGAATCCGTATATCACGTATGATAACCGCTATATCGAGACCTTGTGGTATCTATTGAAAGAGCTTTATAAGAAAGGTCTTTTATATAAAGGCTATACGATCCAACCGTATTCTCCCGCCGCGGGTACGGGCTTGAGCACGCACGAGTTGAACCAACCAGGCTGTTATCGTGACGTGAAGGATACGACTTGTACGGCACAGTTCCATATATTGGACCCGAAACCGGAGATGGCACAATTCGGCGATCCTTATTTCTTGGCATGGACAACGACTCCTTGGACGTTGCCTTCCAATACGGCGCTTTGCGTAGGCCCGAATATTACTTATCTGGCTGTACAGACTTATAATCCTTACACGGGTATCCCGATGACTGCTGTTATAGCGAAAGATTTATTGTCTGCTTATTTCAATCCGAAAGCCGCTGAGCTTTCTTTGTCTGATTACAAACCGGGTGACAAGCTGGTTCCTTTCAGCGTAGTAGGTGAGTGGAAGGGTTCCGAGTTGGCCGGTATGAAATATGAGCAATTGATCCCATGGGTAAATCCGGGTGAAGGTGCATTCCGTGTGATCACGGGTGATTTCGTTACGACAGAGGATGGTACGGGTATCGTACATATCGCGCCGACGTTTGGTGCGGACGATAACCGTGTGGCGAAAACATTCGGGGTTCCTCCTTTGATGATGCAGGATAAGGATGGAAATATGCGCCCTATGGTGGATATGACCGGTAAGTTCTATAAGCTGGAAGACTTGGCTCCGGAGTTTGTACAAAATTGTATGAACGCCTCTGATTATGATCCATGGCAAGGAAAATTCGTGAAGAACGCTTACGATGATACGAAGACGGATAAAGATGAGACATTGGATATTGAGATCTGCATGATGCTGAAGGCCCAGAACCGGGTGTTCAAGATCGAGAAGCATGTCCACAATTACCCGCATTGCTGGCGTACCGATAAACCGGTATTGTATTATCCGTTGGATAGCTGGTTTATCCGCACGACCGCTTGCCGTGAGCGCATGATCGAGTTGAACAATACGATCAACTGGAAACCGCAGAGCACGGGTACGGGACGTTTCGGCAAATGGCTGGAGAACTTGCAAGACTGGAACTTGAGCCGCAGTCGTTATTGGGGTACTCCGTTACCGATCTGGCGTACGGAAGATGGTAGCGAGGAGAAGTGTATCGGTTCCGTGGTAGAGCTGTTCGGCGAGATCGAGAAATCGGTGAAGGCCGGCTTTATGGAGTCTAACCCTTATAAGGACTTCGCTCCGGGAGATTATACGAAGGAGAACTACGAGAAGATCGATTTGCACCGTCCGTATGTGGATGATATTATCTTGGTTTCCGCTTCCGGCAAGCCGATGAAGCGTGAGACAGACTTGATCGATGTATGGTTCGATTCCGGCGCTATGCCTTATGCCCAGATCCACTATCCGTTCGAGAACTTGAAGGAGTTCGATAATCGTCAGATCTATCCGGCTGACTTTATCGCTGAGGGTGTTGACCAGACACGCGGTTGGTTCTTTACCCTGCATGCTCTGGGCACCATGATCTTTGATAGCGTGGCTTACAAGGCTGTCGTGTCTAACGGTCTGGTATTGGATAAGAACGGAAACAAGATGTCTAAACGCTTGGGCAACGCTGTTGATCCATTCTCTACGATCGAGAAGTATGGTTCGGACCCGTTGCGTTGGTACATGATCACGAACGCTTCACCATGGGATAATATTAAGTTTGATATCGATGGTATCGAGGAAGTTCGCCGTAAGTTCTTTGGTACATTATATAATACGTATTCATTCTTTGCTTTGTACGCTAACGTGGATGGCTTCGACTACTCCGATCCGGATGTGGAATGGAGTAAGCGTCCGGAGATTGACCGTTGGATCCTTTCTCTGTTGAACAGCTTGGTGAAGGATGTGGATGGCTACTTGGAGGCTTACGAGCCGACTCGTGCCGGACGTGCTATCTCTGATTTCGTAAATGATAACTTGAGTAACTGGTATGTGCGTTTGAACCGCCGCCGTTTCTGGGGTGGTGGTATGACGGAGGATAAGTTGTCCGCTTACCAGACTTTATATACTTGCTTGGAGACAGTGGCTAAGTTGATGGCTCCGATCGCTCCGTTCTATGCCGATCAGTTATTCTTGGACTTGGTCGCTGTTACGGGACGTGAGAACGTTGAGTCCGTACACTTGTCCGATTTCCCGGTTTACGACGAGTCTAAGATCGACAAGAATTTGGAAGAGCGTATGCAAATGGCTCAAGATGTTTCTTCTATGGTATTGGCTCTTCGCCGCAAGGTGAATATCAAGGTTCGCCAGCCGTTGCATACGGTAATGATTCCGGTTGTAGACGCTCATCAACAAGAGAGTATCGAGGCCGTGAAGAACCTGATCTTGAACGAGGTGAACGTGAAGGAGCTGAAGTTCGTGGATAATACGGCAGGTATCTTGGTGAAGAAGATCAAACCGGACTTTAAGAAGTTGGGCCCGCGCTACGGAAAGATCATGAAGGCGTTGGCCGCCACGATTCAATCGATGAGCCAAGAAGATATCAACGCTTTCGAGAAAGCCGGAACGTTTACCTTGATGGTAGATGGACAGGAGGCCGTTTTGGAGCGTACGGATGTAGAGATCATCTCTGAGGATATCCCGGGTTGGTTGGTCGCTAATGAAGGTCGCTTGACAGTCGCTTTGGATATTACCGTAACCGAGGATTTGCGTAAGGAGGGGCTGGCCCGTGAGTTGGTGAATCGTATCCAAAACTTGCGTAAGAGCAGCGGTTTCGATATAACGGATAAGATCCATGTATCCATTCTTTCTTGCGAGGAGATGGATGAGGCGATCCATGATTATAAGGATTATATCGCTAACCAAGTATTGGCGGAATCTATCGAAATCATGGATAATGCGATCAGCGACGCTACGGAACTCGATTTCGAGGACTTTAAATTGTCCGTAAAGATCGAGAAAGCTTAAAAATAGAATAGCATTTCTTGCGGAAGAATTAGGAATGAAATATAGGAAAATCGATAATTATATTATCTTTGCATGCAAAGAAGAAATAATATGATTTTATATTCATTCTTAATTCTTCTTTTTGATTGATATTTGAACGATTGTTGAACCTAAATTTTTTTTAGAACCATGGCAGAGAAGACAAGATATTCAGACGCTGAGCTCGAGGAGTTCCGCGCTATTATATTAGAGAAACTGGAAATCGCGAAGAGGGATTACGAGCTTTTGCGATCAGGGGTTACGAATTCCGACGGTAACGACGTGGCTGATACGTCTCCTACATTCAAGGTGCTGGAGGAAGGTGCTTCTACGTTATCGAAGGAAGAGGCGGGCCGTTTGGCGCAACGCCAGATGAAATTCATCCAGAATTTGCAGGCCGCTTTGATCCGTATCGAGAATAAGACCTACGGTATTTGCCGGGAGACTGGTAAATTGATCCCGAAAGAAAGGCTACGTGCCGTGCCTCATGCGACTTTAAGTATCGAAGCAAAACAAGGAGGTGCAAAGTAAATGAGATATTCTAAAGGTTGGGGAGCAGTGTTAATCATAATACTGCTCCTTCTTCTTGACCAAGCGCTGAAAATATGGATTAAGACCCACATGCAGTTGCATGAGAGTATAGAGATAACTCCGTGGTTTTATCTCTATTTTACCGAGAATCCGGGTATGGCATTCGGTATAGAGGTGATTGGGAAATTATTCCTTTCCGTATTCCGTATCGTGGCTGTATTGTTTATCGGATATTATTTGTATAAGCTGGTTAAAGAAAATTATAAATTCGGTTTTATTGCCTGTATATCTTTGGTTTTCGCGGGGGCGGTGGGAAATATAATCGACTCGATATTCTATGGCGTGATCTTCGACCATAGTTTCGGGCAACTCGCTACTTTTATGCCGGAGGGAGGTGGTTATGCCTCTTGGCTGCATGGTAAGGTGGTGGATATGTTCTATTTCCCATTGATAGAGACCGTATTCCCTGATTGGGTTCCGATCTGGGGTGGACAGGAGTTCGTTTTCTTCCGTCCGATCTTTAATTTGGCGGACTCGGCGATTTGCGTGGGAGTTTTCCTTTTGTTAATATTTTATCGGCATACTTTGTCGGCTAGCCTTTCGAAAGAAGAGAAATAAATGCGGAGAAAATTACGGATATATGGTATGGCTTTATTAGCCACGACGTTGCTGGCGGCATGTAGTAAGGTTCCGGATGGTATTCTGTCGGAGAAAAAGATGCAGGGTGTCTTGACGGATATGTTGCTGGCTGAGGCCATGGTAAATGTGGATTATAACGCTTATAAATCCGATACCATGAAGCTTGCCTTGTATGAGTCTGTATTCCGTAAGCATGATATTACACAAGCGGTGTATGATAGCTCGTTGGTGTGGTACGGCCGTAACTTGGATATTTACATGGAGGTCTACAACCGGGTCTTGGCCGATCTTAATAAACGGATCAATAACTTAGGGGATGTGCAGGCGGACGCTGCGCCCGTATCTAACCGGGATTCCGTGGATATTTGGCCTCGCCGTTCTTATCTGGTCTTGTCTCCTACCTCTGTATTTAATGGGGTGACTTTCGATATACGTCCGGAAACGAATTATTCCTCGGGCAGTAGTTTCGTGCTGGGCATGCGTGTCTGGGGATTGAATAACAAAATGGCTTATAAGCCGGAGGTACGTTTAAGCGCGGACCAAGGTGATACGACCTTGACGGTGAATAGTAAGATCACGAAAGATGGATATCACGAGACGATCTTGAAGACTATACCAACTAAGAAAGTAAAGCGTGTGTTTGGATATATCCGTATGGATAATATGGATACGACTTATTATAAGGTGTATATAGATAGCTTAAGCTTGATGAAATATAACTATGGTAAGGAGCTTGCCGAATTACCCAAGGATTCTATTAAGTAATCTCTCTATTTGTTTATTGTACTTATGAGAAGAATTGCCGCTCATTACGTTTGGTGTAAGCAGGTTTATCGTATGCATTATATCGAACTGGATGATAATGGTGCGTTTCATGGTGTTTACCCGTTGAATGAGGAGATAGCTGGAACCGCTTTTTATGATGGAGTGCTGGTGCCGGTTCTTTCCTCGGAACCGGCGATTGGTTTTAAGCAGGTGATGGGATCTTGGCCGGCGTTAACCGAAAAGATTACGCCGGGTTGTTCAGTCCATATATATCGTTTAAGCGGGATTCCCTTGGCGTCTGCGAAACTCGGCACAGACCACGGCTGTAGCGATAGCCACATTGAGAGACTCTGAGGTGTCTCTTCCTTCCGGATAGTTCGGGATATACAATTTTTCGTTTACAAAAGCCTCGATGGCGGGACGTATTCCATTTCCTTCATTACCCATTATCAAGATACCGTTTCCGGATAAGGTTTTCTCATATAAGTTTTCTCCGCCAAGGAAGGTGCCGTATAAAGGTATGGCTTGGGCAGATTGGGCCTGTAAGAACGTTTCCAGATCGGTGTAATGTATTTTTACGTGGGCAAGCGCACCCATAGTGGCTTGTACGGTTTTTGGACTGAAAACATCGGCGGTATCTTTGCTGCATACGATATGGGAAATACCGAACCAGTCCGCTAACCGGATGATCGTACCTAAGTTGCCCGGATCTTGGATTCCGTCTAATGCGAGAACAAGCTCCTTTTCCGGCGTTATTTCCGTTATATCCCAATTGGGGCGTTTAAAGATTGCGAGTACATCTTGGGGATTTTTCAGGAAACTGGCTTTACGAATATCATCTTCTTCCGCTACCAATAACTCCTTGGCCGGAATATCGCCTTGTGTAGCCATCCAAGATGGCTTGGCTATTAATAACTCACATTCAAAGGCCGGTAACATATCGGCTACCAATTTATTTCCTTCGGCTACAAAAACATTATTTTCATTCCGGAATTTCTTTAATTCCAGAGAACGGATGTATTTGACTTTGGTCTTGCTTAGCATCTTAGTTCTTTTTACAAAACAAAAGTACGGTAAATTCTTTAAATTCCAGTACATTCGCGATCGTAAAAAGCTTGGAATGATGAATCGATCTCTACGTATATGCTATTTTATCTGTATCGTACTACTGCTAGCCTCTTGTAGTACGACCAAGTTTGTGCCGGATGGGGAATATTTGCTGGATAAGGTGGAGATCGTGTCGGATAACAAGGATTATAAGTCTGCGGATTTAAAATCTTATCTTAGGCAGCAACCAAACTTCAAGGTGTTTGGTCTGATGAAGTGGCAGTTGTTTGTCTATGATTGGTCTGGTAAGAATGAGAAGAAATGGATCAATAAACAGTTACGTAGGATTGGTGAGCCTCCCGTGGTGCTGGATACGATGTTGGTGGAACAGTCCGCCATGGAACTAGAGCGTTTTTACATTAATAAAGGGTATGTCCATGCGGATGTATCAACGACGATCGATACGACACGCCATAAGAAAGCGGTTGTAACTTACCATATAAAGGCGAACGATCCGTATAGGATACGCAATTACACGATGAAGTTCCCCGATCCGAAAATTGATAGTTTGGCACATCTGAAAGCGCCTCGCCGCTCTCCCTTAGCTTCTGCGTTCCGGTCCTCACAGGAAGAGTATAACCAATTAGTTAAGGAAGGAACTTTATTTGACCGGGATATATTGGACAAGGAGCGGGAGCGTATTACGACCTTACTTCGCTGGAACGGGTATTATGGTTTTAATCGGGATTATTTAGGATATATCGCTGATAGTTCTTTTAACCAAAATGTCGTGGATCTTGATATGTCCATGAAACCTTATCGGAAGGTGTTGCCCAATGGGTCGGTAGAGGATCAGCCGCATCGTCAGTATTATATTAAGGATGTAACGGTCTTAACCGATTATAATCCGATGGGGGTAGGAGAGGACGCTAGTTTCATGGCTACAGATACGATGCTCAGCGCAGGGGTGAATATCGTATATGGCCGGAACGGGAAGAGTATCCGTCCGAGCGTGCTCCGGAGGAGTACTTATATTCGTCCGGGGCAATTATTTAGTGAGAAGAATATAGAGCAGACCTATTCAGCGTTCGCTTCTCTAAGGGCTTTGAGGAATGTAAATATACGTTTTACGGAAGTAGAGGAGCGGGATACGATGAAGTTGGATTGTTACATTCTTACTTCTCCCGCGAAGATAAATACGGTGGGAGTGGATTTGGAAGGCACTAACTCGGCGGGTGATTATGGGTTTGCCTCCAGCTTGAATTATCAGCATAGGAATATCTTCCGAGGATCGGAGCTGTTTTCGGCGAGGGTGAGAGGGGCTTACGAGGCGTTATCCGGAAATAAGGCGAATGGCTTTGGTAATTACTGGGAGTTAGGTGCGGAAGGGTCCTTGCTGTTTCCTCGTTTCTTGTTCCCGTTCTTGAGTTCGGATTTTCGTAGGCGGCTACGTGCGTCAACTGAAGCGAAAATAAGTTACAACCTGCAAAAACGTCCGGAGTATACGAGGGCGATTCTATCTGGTGGTTGGAGTTATATTTGGCAAGATCGGGGCAATACACAGGCACGCCATACCTTTAAGCTTGTAGACTTGAATTATGTGTATTTGCCGGATAAGAATATGGACTTTATCAATAGCTTGCCGGATTATATGGTGTTGTATAACTATACGAACCATTTTATCATGAGTTCGGGATATACTTATTCCTTCAGCAATTATTCTCCCCAGAATCGTTTGAGAAACACGCATTCCCTACGTGCGTCGGTCGAGGTCGCAGGGAATTTGTTGAGTGCCTTTTCGCATCTTACGGGGGCGAAGAAAAATGATGACGGTTATTATGAGTTGTTTGGTACGGAATATGCGCAATATGTGAAATTGGATTTCGATTTTAGTAAAGGAATCGTGCTTGACAGTCGTAACAAGTTAGCTTTCCATATAGGAGTGGGAGTGGGGATGGCTTATGGTAACTCAAACTATTTACCTTTTGAGCGTGCTTATTTCTCGGGGGGAGCGAATAGTGTCCGGGGATGGTCTGTACGAGAGTTAGGTCCGGGTAGTATGGAAGTTGACAGCACGACTTCTTTCGCTCTTCAATCGGGGGATATCCGCTTGGATTTGAACTTGGAATATCGAACGAAACTTTTTTGGAAGTTTGAATTGGCGGCTTACATAGATGCCGGAAACATATGGACCCGGAATGTATCAGATGAACGCTATAAGGCTGGAAACTTTGATTTCTCTCGTTTTTATAAGGAGATCGCTGTTTCCTATGGTTTGGGACTTCGTTTGGACTTTGATTTCTTTCTACTACGTTTAGATACAGGCTTCAAGGCTTATAATCCTCAGGAGAAAAAGTCTAGGCGTTGGGCGATAACCCGTCCTAATTTCAAGGATAATTTCGCCTTGCATTTTGCCGTTGGTTATCCATTCTAAATTCAATATGTAAAAAAGTGTACTAAAAGTTTGCAAGGAAAAGAAAAATCCTTACCTTTGCACCACGAAAATAAGGATGGTCAGGTAGCTCAGCTGGATAGAGCAACAGCCTTCTAAGCTGTGGGTCCTGGGTTCGAATCCCAGCCCGATCACGAGGGAGATTCTAAAAGAGTCTCCCTTTTTTGTTATAATCAGATGCCAGTTTTTTTCTTTTGCTTGTTTTGATCGTTGTTTATTGATCTTTTATGGAAAACTTTGAGTGTTATCTATCGGTTATTATATAGAAGATTTCGAGATAGAATTTCATAATTTTGTTTTTGATGGGATAAGGGCTATTAAGCAGGATTCCTGTATTTGAGATTAAACAGATTGTAAATATTTAAAAAGTAGATAAGATGGAAACATTTGACGATATCATTAAAGGGGATAAACCTGTATTGGTGGATTTTTTTGCGACATGGTGCGGCCCGTGTAAGGTGTTGAGTCCGACGGTCGAGGCATTGGGGAAGGAGCTGGCGGGACAAGTGCGTGTCCTTAAAATTGATGTAGATAAGAACGAGGCACTTGCCAGACAGTTGAGGATTCAATCTGTACCCACTTTGATCATCTTCAAGAAAGGTGAGATCATATGGCGCTCTTCCGGCGTGATGGACTACGGAAGCCTTTTACAGAAGGTGCAAAGCTATATTGATTAAAAGCCGTTCATCGGGATCAATACCGTCGGGATCAATAAAAGGAATCCAAGGATCACTAGGACAAGGATGAACTTCCATGCCCATTTGAACCATTTATCATACGGGATACGGCTTACTCCTAGAACCGCTATCAGGACACCTGATGTGGGAGTTATCAGGTTCGTGAAGCCATCGCCAAACTGAAAGGCCATGACGGTGGCCTGCTTGGATAAACCGATCAACTCCGAGAATGGGGCCATGATAGGCATGGTAAGGGCCGCTTTGGCGCTTCCGGAAGGAATAACTAAATTGATAAGCGTTTGAATAACGTACATCATCCCGACCGTAGCTACTTGTCCCAAACCTTCCATCCCTTTCGCTAGGTTAAAGAGAATCGTATCGATCACTTTACCGTCTTGCAGGATTACGATAATACCTCCAGCCAAGCCAACGACTAAGGCGGCGCTCATAATATCCTTGCAGCCCTCTAAAAATAGTTTCACAAGCTCATTCGGATTGCGTCCATTGGCAATTCCCGCCGCTATGCCCAAGGCGAAGAACAAGGTCGCTATTTCCATAATATACCAACCGTAGCCCATTACGCCTGTTATCAAGAAAAAGATCGTGAAGAATAAAAGGTTCAATATATATAAGTGCACGGTTTTCCGTAGGGCAAATATCGAGCAGATCACGAACGCTACGCTAAGAATCGGAATTAAGGGTAGTCCCTTGATTACGCTATTTCCTATTTTTAAGGATGTCTGGGGATAATAGATCGAAAAGATAACGAGTACGATAGTCAATAGGACGAAACTGATCCATGCGGCTTTCGGGGTTCTGTATACGATTTCCAAGGAATTGGTACTATGCAAATCTCTCCAATATTGATCATCCTCATAGACTGGAGACAATTGAGGGTTCTTTTTTACCTTGGCGGCATAACGCAATATCCATGTGAAGCCTACCGCATTGATAATACACCAGCAAACGATGCGATACTCGATACCGGAGAAAAGAGGAATCCCCGCCAAGCCTTGCGCTATACCGATCGTGAAAGGGTTTAAAATCGCTCCAGCGAAACCTAATCCCGCCGCTATAAAAACCATACATACGCCAGTTATGGAATCGTACCCCATAGATATCGCCATCGGGACCAAGACCAGACAAAAAGCGATGGTTTCCTCACTCATCCCGAATACGGCTCCGAATAGGCTGAAAAGTAGCATGATAGCAGTTAATAAGAAATTGTCCACACCTATTTTACGAAGGATAGGGTTGTTCTCCATTTTGCGTGCTTTCCGCAGGAAACTGACTGTTCCGATATCAAATGCCTTACTGTCGTTCACGATCCAGAATGCACCACCGATGATGAGGATGAAGACAATGATATCCGCCTTGTCCACAAATCCTTTATAAAAGGCGGAGAGTACTTCCCATGTTTGAGGTACGCTTTCCACGGATTCATATACAACGGTTCGCTCTCCGTCCGGGCTGATACTTTCCGTATATTGCCCACCGGGAATAACCCATGTCAATATGGCGCAAAATAAGATGATGTAAAAAATGATTACGTAAGTGTGGGGTATTTGTCTCTTTTTCATGATTCTGCTTTTTCGTCTTCTTCAGTTAATATTCCGATCTCGGGAAGGATAGCCCGGGCCTCACGGTCACTAAGCGTATCTACATCCTTGAGTTTACGTTGGATGGCACGGGTACGGATACCTAAAACCTCTTCTATTTGCCCGCTGGCGGTTTGCAAGTTCTTTTGGGCTTTCTCGAGCATACCGCCTACTTTCTCGAATTCTTTTTTCACGGCCCCTAAGATCGTCCATACCTCCCCTGAGTGCTTTTGGATCGCCAATGTACGGAAGCCCATTTGTAAACTGTTTAGTATGGCCGCTAGGGTAGTGGGACCTGTTACGACTACCTTGTAGTTTCGTTGCAAGTCCTCCAATAAAGCGGAACGGCGTACGACCTCGGCGTAAATGCCCTCGAACGGCAGGAACATAATGCCGAAATCGGTCGTGGCGGGAGGCGCCAGATATTTGTCCGAAATATCTTTAGCCATCTTCTTGATCGTTGTCTCCAATAATTTTCCGGCCGCCTCGATCGCTTGGGAATCTGCGGCATCGTAAGCGTCTAGGAGCTGTTCGTATACATCTTTCGGGAATTTAGCGTCTATGGGAAGGTATACGAATTCTCGGGCATCATCCCGTCCGGGGAGCTTGACAGCGAATTCAACGACAGCGTCCGAACCTTTCCGGGTATGTACATTCGCCTCGTATTGCTCTGGTGCCAATAACTGCTCCAATAACATACTGAGTTGGATCTCCCCGATATTTCCCCGGGTCTTGACATTACTAAGTACCCGTTTTAACCCGCCTACATCCTGCGCTAAGGTTTGCATCTCGCCCAGTCCTTTTTGTACACTTTCTAATTGTTCGGTGACTAAACGGAAAGATTGCCCGATACGGTCGTTCAATGTCTTTTGAAGTTTCTCGTCTACGGTGACTCGGATTTCTTCCAGTCTTTTTTCCGTGTTATCCACTAATCTCTGCTGGCGTTCGTCCAAGGCGGCGAATTTCTCTTTCTGCAACCTGTTAAAAGAATCGATACCACGTTCGAAAGCTTCCCTGAACTCGTTCATGGAATGAGCCAGTTCTTCTCGGTTATCTTTTGCTACCAAACGGCTTTCTTCCCGGTTCAGGCGGAAGTCTTCCCTAAAGTTTTTCTCGATATGGTCGAACGAGCGTTGTATCTCGTTTAGCAACTTTTCCAGGTCTTCTTTGTTATTATTTAGCTGTTTAGGACGCAAAAGGATTTGCATCACGATGATTATAAGAAGTCCGCCGATAATAATCCAATCCATCTGTTTTTGATTTTGACGTCAAAGATAGATAATCTGTATTTTGTAACAGCAGTTAAATAGAGTTAAATAAAAGAACATTGTTTATTTTCGTTTGTTTTATCGACAGAAAGCTGCTTATATTTGTGCAGCCAACTTAAGTAAGACTATTAAATTTACATACAAAGATGGCAAAAGTAACATTAAAAGGTAACGAAATTCATACGAACGGCGAGTTGCCGAAAGTTGGGACAGAGGCTCCGGACTTCAAGGGTGTAAAAAGTGATTTATCCGAATTGTCGTTAAGCGACTTGAAAGGAAAGAAAGTGGTGATAAATGTTTTCCCGAGCTTGGATACAAGTGTATGTGCGGCCTCGGTAAGACGCTTCAATAAAGAAGCCGCTTCGCATCCGGATACGGTAGTATTAGCTGTTTCTAAAGATTTACCTTTTGCGCATGGACGTTTCTGTACTACGGAAGGTATTGATAAGGTGATTACATTGTCTGTGTTCCGGTGTTCATGCTTTGAGGATAAGTACGGGATGCTTCTGGTAGACGGTCCGCTGAAAGGGTTATTAGCCCGTGGCGTGATAGTGGTCGATGGAGCTGGTAAGGTGGTTTATGAGGAACTTGTTCCCGAGATTACTACCGAGCCGAATTACGATGCGGCTTTAGCTGCATTGAAATAAATGTAGTAGATTATTGTTTTTCATTGGTTAAAGTTAAGGGTTAGTGTAGGAGGCCGTCGGATGTGAATCCCGCGGCCTTCGTTTTTGTGTGAAGAGGCTAAAGTTTTCCTTCCAGCTCGTCGACGATTTGCCCATCGAAGAGATTGATGATACGGTCGGCGTAGGTCGCGTCATGTTGCGAGTGTGTCACCATGACGATCGTAGTCCCTTCGGCATTCAGTTGACTGAGTAATTTCATAATTTCAAGACTGTTTTTAGAGTCGAGGTTTCCAGTCGGTTCGTCCGCCAATATCAGCATAGGTTTACCTACGACGGCGCGAGCGATGGCGACACGTTGCTGCTGGCCGCCGGAGAGTTGCTGCGGATAATGTTTGGCACGTTGGCTGAGGCGTACTTTGCGCAGGATGTCGAGTACTTGTTGTTTGCGCTCAGCCTTGGGGATGCCGAGGTATTTCAATTGGAGGTCTACGTTTTCCTCGACTGTAAGCTCGTCAATGAGATTGAAGCTTTGGAACACGAAACCAATGCGTCCCTTGCGATAGCGTGTACGGTCTTTCTCCTTTAGGTGCCCCACCTCTTCGCCTTCTAATAGATAGCTGCCCTCGTCCGGGTTGTCTAGCAGGCCGAGAATATGCAGCAGGGTTGATTTGCCGCATCCGCTGGGTCCCATGATGGCGATAAATTCGCCCTTTTTCACTTCCATGCTTATGCCATTGAGCGCGATGGTTTCTACTTCTTCCGTCCGGAAGTTTTTGCTGAGGTTCTTTATTTGAATCATGACTTGTCTTGTTTTTGTGAGAATGTATACCTATTATAGAATGTTGCTTTTATTCGGTCCGGATACTTTTGATGGGGTTACGGCGGGCGACTTTCAAGGTTTGCCCGATGATTGACACGAAAGCGATGGCTATGGTTGCCAAAACTGCTGCGGTTATGAGATACCACGGGAAGGCGATGCGGTTATAGAACGACTCTAAACTGATTTGAACCGCTTTCACGCTGATGGGCAGGGCGAAACAGGCGGCAAGCAACGAGAGTGCCATGAATCGTTTGGAAAGTTCCCATACCGCGCCACTTGTCTCGGCTCCCATCACCTTGCACAAGGCGATCCGTTTGCTTTGCTGTTCGGTGTAGCTTATCGACATGGCCAGCAGTCCCAAGGCAGAGATGAGAATGGAGATGGTCATGAAGCAAAGGACAAGCATCATCATGTTCTTCTCATGGGTTAAATCCTTGTCCATATAATCGTCGATATAATCGGCTTCCAAGTCTTTCGGCATCCCGATCACTTCTTTGGACACTTCCCGGCAAGTACGGCGGATGGCGGCTAAGGCTTCTGCCCGATCGCCTTGTATCTTGACGATTTGACGGATGATGTAGCCTTGTGGATCTAGTATCATAACGGCTCCATGCGAATCGGATAGGGGAGTAGCTAATGCGCTTAGCGAACGATAGTCGCGGATGACACCGCAGACGTTATATCGGTAGCCGCCCTTGTCATCCTTTTTTCCAAAATGGGGTCTGTTGGATGAAAGTTGATAACGACGGCAAGTCTCTTCCGTTACCCAAACCATTCCGGGCAGTGGGTCAGACCAACGTTCTACCACTTCGAAACCCAACAGCCGGAATGCGGCGCTGTCCATATCCGAAAGGTGGAGCCACGAGTATCCCTCTTCTTCCGGTTGTTGTACACCATCGTGACCGGTGATGAAAGGCAGTTTTCGTGCTAACGCTACTTCTGTCACTTGGGGTAATGCCTGTAAGCGTTTCTGGAGGATGACTTGCTTGTCGTAGGTATGTCCTAATTCCCATGTCTTGACAAATACAAGGTCTGTATTATAACCGGTCGGCAGGGTGGCAAGGTGGTATATTTGGAAGGCCATGGTGAGTCCCAAGGTGATGAGTACCGTGCTGATGACATTCTGCACGATGATGAACAAACGGCTGAACAATTGCTTGTTGTGCATTCGGAAATTTCCTTTTACGATATCTATCGGACTGTATTTGTAGGTGATGATGGCTGGTAACAATCCCGATATGCCGGCGATTCCTACCCATAGTAACAGCGAATAGGTTACCATCGCCGGTGAAGAGACCAAAGCGATCCGGGTGGAGAGCAAGTACTCGAAATAGGGCTTTGTGATGACGGCAACTAAGCAACCGCCGATGAAACAACCGGTTGTGAAGATAGCGGACTCTGCGAGGTAGCGTAATACGATTTGCCCTGCCGAGTCACCCATCAACCGGCGGGTCGCCATTTCATGGACTCGTTTGCTGGTTTGCGATACAGTTAGGTTGATGTAATTGAAGATAGCCGAGAGGAGCAACACGAATGCTAACGAGAACAAGATTTGTACCTGTTTCCGTGTCCCTTTACGGAAAGGGCCGTATTGGTTCAGGGGAGAGAAATAAATCTCGTCCATGCGTGTCACCGAAGAACCCCAAAAAAGCCTGTTCGTGCTGTTGTCTTCTTTCCAGTATTCCCAATAGCCTTTATACTTATCGAGTAGTTTACGGGTAACAACATCGGGAGTTACCCCTTCTTCCAACGTAATGAGTATTTGCGTTGAACCATAACTGTCCATCCATGCATAATCCTTTTCTGCCAGTTTGAAAGGAATCAAGATGTCTATCGGTTTCAACAGCTCTGTCGAGCTGAAAGCCGGGAGAACCCCAATGACCCGTAGCGGTGTCTGGTTCAAGTACATCACGGTACGGCCGATCGGATTTTCATTCCCGAATACTTTGTGGGCGAATGGCTCGGAGAGGATGACCTCGTCTGTCCCGATCAGTGCTTTGTTGCGGTCGCATCCAATGAGCGTATAGTTGAGCATCTGGAAAAAATTAGGATCTGCCGCGATGCCGTTTACTTGGTAATATTGGTTGTCTACCATCAGGTTGGCCGCTTCAATATGGATCAGGCGTGTCCACTCTTTTATTTCCGGAATGGAAGGGAATAATTCTGGGGCAGTCCCGGTTGTCATACCGATCTCATCTCCATAGCCGACGGCATACAATTGGTGAGAGTACGATTGATTGTTACCGATATTAAATTCGGTGTCGGCATACGAGGCCAGAAGGATGACAACTCCCAGCGCGGTAGCCAATCCACAGAACTGGATAGCTGTGTAGAGTTTGTTACGGCCGAGAAAGGTAAAGTACGATTTCATATTTTGCTTGTTTTTGCTACAAAGGTATAGAGTGGCTGGTATCTGGCAAGGGCTTGGATGCCCGGTCGCGGTAGTTTGTATGAAAATCATACACCTGCTTGTATGATATTCATACAGCCTTTTTCCGTACCTTTATCCCCGATAAAAGAGATAAAGGAAAACAAACGAATCGGATATGGCAAATTACGGGACAATAGTGGTGGTAGATGACAATCCGGCGATTCTTACGGCGGTCAAGATCTGCTTGGCCGGTGAGTTTGACAGGGTATTGACACTCGCTTCTCCCGACATGCTTCTTACGGTATTGGCACAAGAGGTGGTGGACGGGATTCTGCTCGACATGAACTTCACGCAAGGGGGAAACTCCGGACAAGACGGCTTGCTTTGGCTTCGGGCGATCCACAAGAAGCATCCGGCTATCCCGGTGGTACTGGTGACGGCATACGCTGATATCAAGTTGGCGGTGCGTGGTTTGAAGATGGGGGCGGCGGACTTTGTTGCCAAGCCGTGGGATAACCTAGAGCTGATCCGCATCTTGAAAGATGCGATTGATGCCGGGCGTAAAGTGGTACCATTGGAACAGGTCGAGGCGGAACATGTGAGCAAGGTAGTGGAGCGTTGCCACGGCAATATCAGCCGGGCCGCCGAATTGTTGGGAATTACCCGGCAGACGTTGTATGCTAAAATAAAAAAGCTATGATGTTGATAGGCACTTTGGGAGTCGTTGTCGTTCTCTTTATCGGATGGTTCTACCGCCATCAGGTATTGTTGAGAGACCGGGCGCATCTGATGCGTGAGGCGATTCGTAACCAAGAATTTACGTTTCGTCTTCCTGTGAAAGGCCTGTTCTTCGGGGAGCGGGCGTTGCAAGAGGCCCTTAACGAGACGGGTAGGGACATCGGGCGGTTGCTTGCCCGCAATGAGGTGGAATCGTGGCAACGGCTGACCCGTGTGCTTACGCATGAGATCATGAATGCCACTACGCCTATCGCCAGTATCAGTCAGGCCTATCTGGAGCATCCCGCGATTGCCGGAACGGTTTACGAGGAGGGGATCCGTGCCATTCACGATACCAGCCGGGGACTTGCCCTGTTCGTGGACAGTTACCGGAAACTGGCGGAACTGCAAGAACCTGTTATCGGAAAGGTCTATTTGAATGATTTTATGGAAGGGATCCGGGCTCTTTATCCCGATTTAGAGTGGCATCTTTCCATTCCTTTGTCTGCTATGATGCGTACGGATCAGAATATGTTGCGGCAAGTGCTGATTAACCTGATCCGGAATGCTTGCGAGGCAGGGGCTACGACCGTGGATGTGTGTTGGAAGAAGGGGTTGTGGGTCAGCAACAATGGTGCGCCTATTCCGGTGGCTATCGAACGGGAGATTTTTATTCCTTTCTTCACGACTAAAAGGACGGGTTCCGGTATCGGCTTGTCGCTTTCCCGGCAGATGATGGTGCGGCAAGGCGGGGATCTTTGTTTGGCGCAGCGCTCTGTGCCGGGTTATCAAGTGACGTTTATAATTTCTTGCGTAGGATAAATTTAGGATAGGATATGAATCGGAAAATACTTCAGCTGGCCATACCTTCTATCGTCTCCAATATAACCGTGCCTTTGTTGGGCCTGGTGGATGTGGCGATCGTAGGGCATCTGGGATCGGCGTCGTACATTGGGGCGATCGCCGTGGGCGGGATGCTGTTTAACATGATCTATTGGATATTCGGCTTTCTCCGGATGGGGACAAGTGGGATGACCGCCCAAGCCTATGGGAAACGGGACTTGACGGAGGTAGTCCGGACCTTGCTGCGGGCTGTCGGGGTAGGGCTTTTGATCTCTCTCGGGCTTTGGATCCTTCAATCCCCGATCCTGAGGGGTGCGTTTGTTTTGATCGACGCAACGGAGGAGGTGAAGCGATGGGCCTCTCTCTATTTTAATATCTGTATCTGGGGAGCGCCGGCCATATTGGGTTTATATGGCTTTGCCGGTTGGTTCATCGGTATGCAGAATTCTCGTTTTCCGATGTTTATCGCTATCACGCAAAATATCGTGAATATTGCGGCCAGCCTATGTTTCGTGTTTGTGCTGGGTATGAAGGTGGAAGGCGTAGCGTTGGGAACACTGATCGCCCAATATGCGGGCCTCTTCATGGCGTTTGCTCTTTGGTTGAAATATTATGGGCGTCTGAAAGCGTATATCGATTGGAATGGTCTTTGGGGTGGGGAGGAGATGCGTCGCTTCTTCTCGGTCAATAGTGATATATTTTTCCGGACCTTGTGTTTGGTCGCTGTTACTACCTTCTTTACTTCTACAGGTGCGAGACAAGGGGATGTGATATTGGCCGTAAATACCTTGTTGATGCAGTTGTTTACCTTGTTCTCTTATATAATGGATGGTTTCGCTTATGCGGGAGAGGCATTAGCCGGCCGGTTTATTGGGGCTAAAAACGATGTGGGGTTACGTAGATGCATTCGTTTATTGTTTCTATGGGGAATCGGCCTCTCTTTATCATTCACGATTCTTTATGCGTTTTTGGGGAGGGATTTTCTGGGACTGTTGACGAACGATACCTCGGTCATTGAGGCTTCCGGGGATTATTTCTATTGGGTATTGGCGATCCCTTTATGTGGATTCTCCGCTTTCCTTTGGGACGGTATCTTTATCGGGGCCACGGCTACACGCCAGATGCTTTACTCGATGCTTGTGGCCTCGGCTACTTTCTTTATTATTTATTACCTGTTTTATCGATCGATGGGAAATCATGCGTTATGGATGGCTTTCCTTGGATATCTCTCCTTGCGAGGTGGTATGCAATGGATACTTTGGCGATATAGGAAAATTACAATGCCCATTATAAGCAACTGACAATGCCCATCGTAAGCGGCTTATAATGCCCAGTATAAGGAGCTTATAATGCCCATTGTAATAAATAAAGAAAGCGAGGCTTCTATCTGGTTGATAATCAAGTCTCGCCTTCTTTGTTATGTAGAATGATAGTTGTTTATCGTTGTCTGTATGAGATCAATTCTTCTGGGTTGAATCGTCCGATATAACCCTGATGTTTCTCAATCTCAGCCTCTACGTAATTGGTGTAAACAACCGCGGACTTAGCGAACAGCTCCGGCGCTTTCGTCGCATCTTGGATCAATAGATGAGCCATGATGATATCAGCGGCCATCTCCATCAAGCGGCGAGCCACGAAATCGAGTAATTCCTGATCTTGAGACTCTTTTACTTTCGCCATGCTAGCCTCGAACTTATTAGCCATCTCTACTAAACGAGCCTTCAGCGGTTCCATCTCGGCAGAGCAAGGGATCGCCTCGAATTCACGGATGGTAGCTAGGTAAGACCCGTTTGTCACGTAACGTATGGCCGCTACGGTCTGCAATTGCGTCGTGCCTTCATAGATGGAGGTGATACGGGCATCGCGGTAGATACGTTGGCAAGCATACTCCATCATAAAACCGGAACCTCCGTGTATTTGGATGCAATCATAGGCATTCTGGTTGGCGTATTCGGAATTCATACCTTTTGCCAACGGGGTGAAAGAATCCGCCAATTTGGCGTATTGCTTCTGTTCCTTACGCTCTTCCGGAGTCAGTTTGCGCTCACGGGCGATGTCGTCCAGTGCCTTGTAAATATCCACGTAACGAGCGGTTTGGTATAACAACGCACGTCCGGCATCCAGCTTCGCTTTCATGATGGCGAGCATGTCGTAAACAGCGGGGAAGTCGATGATTGCCTTACCGAACTGCTTGCGGTCTTTGGCGTAGGCCAATCCTTCGTTGTAAGCGGCTTGGCTGAGGCCTACCGATTGTGCGGCGATACCTAGGCGCGCGCCGTTCATCAAGGCCATCACGTATTTGATCAAGCCCAGTTTGCGATCGCCACAAAGCTCAGCTTTCGCGTTCTTGTAAACTAATTCGCAAGTAGGAGAGCCGTGGATTCCCAATTTATTCTCGATACGGCGTACGTTTACGCCCCCTTCCTGTTTGTCGTAGATAAACATGGACAAACCACGTCCATCCTTGGTACCTTCCTCGGAACGGGCCAATACGAGGTGAAGATCCGCGTCGCCATTCGTGATGAATCGTTTTACGCCGTTCAACCGCCAGCAATTCTCTTTCTCGTCGAAGGTAGCCTTTAGCATCACGGATTGCAGGTCGGAGCCAGCGTCCGGCTCGGTCAGGTCCATAGACATGGTTTCTCCTGCGCAGATACGTGGGATGAAACGGCTGTGCTGATCCTCGTTGCCGAACTCATATAAGGTTTCGATACAATCCTGTAATGACCAGATATTACCGAAGCCTGCGTCAGCCGCCGCTACGATCTCCGCGCACATGGTGTACGGCGTGATCGGGAAGTTCAAGCCACCGAAACGGCGAGGCATCGTCATACCGTTCAAACCGGCTTTTACCATCGCGTCGAGGTTTTGCTTCGTGCCGGAAGCATATTCCACACGGCCATTCGCGCAGTGAGGACCTTCGGCATCTACGCCTTCTGCGTTAGGGGCGATGATCTCTCCGGTGATCTCTCCGGTAATCTCCAGCACCTTATCGTACGAGTCTATCGCGTCGGCATAATCTTGTGGCGCATAGTCGAACTCTTCCTTGTCTCTGTACTCGCGTTCCTTCAGCTCGCAAATACGTTCCATCATCGGATTGTTCAAGTGATACTTGAGTTCCGGTATGTCTGTATAATAATTAGCCATCTTTACTTACTGTTCTTTTTGTAATACTTAATCATCTTAGGAATCACCTCTTCTACCGTACCATTGATTACGTAATCGGCGATCGTATTGATCGGGGCGTTCTCATCATTATTGATCGAAATGATGATACCGGCGTCTTGCATGCCGGCGATGTGCTGGATCTGCCCGGAGATACCGCAAGCGATATACAATTTCGGACGCACCGTGACACCGGTCTGACCGATCTGACGGTCGTGGTCGCAGAAACCGGCATCGACAGCCGCACGGCTGGCGCCTACCTCGGCGTGAAGCTCTTTCGCCAAATCGAACAATAAATTAAAGTTCTCCTTGGAGCCTACGCCATAACCTCCGGCCACTACGATCGGAGCGCCTTTCAGGTTGTGCTTCGCTTTCTCTACATGACGGTCGATCACCTTCACCACATAGTCTGTCTCGGGGACATACTTCGCTACGTCGTGGCGGATCACTTCACCTTTATAGTTCTCGTCAAGGACTTCTTTTTTCATCACGCCCTCACGAACGGTCGCCATTTGCGGGCGGTGTTCCGGGTTGATGATCGTGGCTACGATGTTACCACCGAACGCCGGACGGATCTGATATAATAAGTTCTCATAGGTAATACCCGCTTTTTTATCCTCGTGCGGGCCGATCTCCAAAGAGGTACAATCGGCCGTCAAGCCGCTTGTCAAGGCCGAGGATACACGAGGACCCAAGTCGCGACCGATCACCGTAGCGCCCATTAAGCAGATCTGCGGTTTCTCCTCCTTGAACAAATTAATCAAGATGGAAGAATGAGGAAGTGATGTATAAGGGAATAAACCCGGAGCGTCGAACACATGAACCTTGTCGACGCCAAAAGGCAATACTTGTTTCTCTACACCCTCAAGGCCGGAGCCGGCAACAATCGCTTCCAGTTGGCAGCCTAATTGATTGGCTAGCTTACGACCTTTGGTCAGAAGCTCAAGACTTACATCGGCAACGCTCGTGCCTTCTGTCTCACAATATACAAATACGTTGTTCATAATCTTATCCGATGGTGTGGTTAGCTAACAGTTCGACAATCAAATCCTCTACTTCTTGGTCGGAACCGGAGATCGTCTTGCTTTCCTTGGCTTGGAAGACGATGTTCTGGATCGCTTTTACCTTTGTCGGCGAACCGCTAAGGCCGCATTGAACCAAGTCTCCATTCACGTCGGCTACGCTCCATTCCTGGATATCCAGATACGGGCGGGTCTCGTACAATTCCGGGTAGCGAACGGTCGGTTCTCCATCTTGGTGACAGGCGGGTTGCGTGTTCCGTTCCTGTTTACCCATGGCGTATTTGTACTTCTGTACCAACTTCGCATTACGAGGACGGCAGGGAGCGGCGGAACCATTCACGGTGATTACGATCGGAAGCGGACCTTCCACGGTCTCGACACCCCCGTCGATATGACGTTTTACGGTGATACGTCCGGCCTCTTTATCTACGTTCAGGATTTCCTCGGCATACGTGATCTGGGTCAGTCCCAGTTTCTCGGCGACTTGCGGACCTACCTGTGCCGTATCGCCGTCGATCGCTTGGCGACCACCGATGATAATATCATAATCGTTGATTTTCTTGATAGCCGTGGCAAGCGCATAGGATGTGGCTAGCGTGTCGGCTCCGGCAAACGCACGGTCGGTCAACAAAAAACCGCCGTCAGCACCACGATACAAACCCTCGCGGATGATTTCGGCGGCACGTCCCGGGCCCATCGTCAGCAGCGTAACTGTCGTCCCGGGGTAAGCGTCTTTCAAGCGTAACGCTTGTTCCAACGCATTCAGGTCTTCCGGGTTAAAGATCGCGGGCAAGGCGGCGCGATTGATCGTACCGTCCGCCTTCATGGCGTCCTTTCCCACGTTTCGTGTATCCGGGACCTGTTTCGCTAAAACTATAATTCTTAAACTCATATTATATAGGAATATTAGATTTTTATATTGATGTAATACTTCTACTTTCTTGTTAATCTCGAGGTGCAAAAGTAATCAAACATTCTTTATAACAAAGAACTTTGCGGAGGAAATTGCACACTTGGCGTGTGTTTGAGCATGTATTGCCTGCTGATTACTCGTAGCAATGATAGGTTCTCTTCCGGTTTGAGCCCGGTTTTTTTTTCTCGACGCGCCATTCCCAAGGCTGCGATTTCGTCAGCGTGCGGAAGAACTTGGAGAATACCGAGGGCTGCGAGAAACCCAGCTTGGCGGCGATCGCGGTGATGCTCATGTCCGTCCGCTCCATCAGCTCCTGAGCTTCGAGGAGAAGGTAGCGGTTGCGCCATTCCATCGCCGACATGCCGCCGATGGCGAGGATGGCGCCCCGGAGCTCGCTGGTCTTGAGTTGCATTATGCGGGCGTATTCGCTGGTGTCCATCCGGCCGTACTTGCGGATGAGATAGGCGAAGAGATCGATCAGGTTGTTGCCCGAGGGGCGGTTGCCGTCGAAGTCAGGAGGGACGCCCATCCAAAGCTCTTCTTCGGTGGGTTTACGCTTGAAGACGGTGATAAAGACATCTTCCGGGGGGATTCTCTTGAATGTTTCTTCCATGATGATCTGTTTTAAGGTTGTTTTTTCTCAAGGATTTGATCTTGCGATTCTTCCGGGTCAAATCTACGGATTATGATTGGATATCGCAAGTCTTAAAGGTCAAATCCATGTGTTTGGATTAGATATTTTAGAACTACGAGGTCAAATCAAAGGTAATGGATTTGACCCCGTAGTTTTACCGGGTCAAATCTTTTGGCTATCCAGCCTCTTTACGACTTGTCCGTACACGATCAACGCTACGGCGGATACCAAGGCGATCGCACCGAAGTAATACCAGATGTAATGGGCGTTCGCGCTTGCCGCCAGCCATTCCTCGTGAGAGGCAAACAGGGTTGGCTCCGGGCAATACTTGCTTAAAAGGAAACCAGACAGCCCGAATCCGAAGATAGAGGAGAGGAAAGAATGCAAATGGCTGAATCCAAGATAAAGACCTTCCTCTCCCTTGGGTGCTTGCAAGGAGAAATACTCGAGGAAGCGAGGGGAAATGAACGTCTCCGCCAGCCCTTGGAAGACAATACCTACTACCATCATGAAAGCTACGGGATGCATGCCCAGTATATTCGTATTCCCGTCCAGCATATTCCCGGATGCCATGCAAAGGGCGGACACCGGCATGATAAACATACCGACCGTCATGGAGGTGAGCGCTGTCCGCTTCCGCATCATCTGCGTGACCAGATTGACCGTAAGCACGACGACCAGCGGGTTTACGTTGGCGTACCAAGAAGGAGAGGCCCCCTCGCCGGCCAAACGAAGCACGTATTTAGGCATCGTGGCATACAGCTGGTGCTGAACCATCCAAAAGCCTGTAATGATGAGGATCAAGATCAATAACCGTCCGTTACTACAAACCTTGATCAGGGCGTTCCAGATTTGCCCGAACGTCTTGCCCTCGCCCGAATGCTGAGTGCTTTTGTAGAAGAACCAGATCGCTATCAATGCGAGGAAGGTCATGCTCGCCGAGAAATAGTTCAAGGTAATCAACCCCTCGTTACCCAACGCCTCGCGAAGCGGCTTCACGATGGTCTTTCCGGAGAAAGCCCCGATATTTACCATTGCGTAGAAGATAGAGAAACCCTTCGCCCGGGTTTCCGGCGTAGTCTCTTTAGCGACTGTACCGGAGATAACGCTCTTGATAAAAGCCCCGCCGCATACGATCAAGGCCATGATAGGGATAATGCCGTACTGAAGATTGCTCTCCAGCAATCCCGTAAAGGTAGTCGTCGTGCTGTATTCAACAAGTCCGGCGGATTGAAGCCAAGTAGGGTAAACTGCCAGTCCTAGATAACCACAAGTTAACAAAGTGAAAGCCAGTAGCATCGAGTTGCGGAAACCGATCTTATCGGCCAATGCTCCGGCGAACGTGGGCAGCAAATACAAACAGGCGGAAAAGATACCGGCGATGCTGGCAGCCTGAATGTCGTTAAAGCCTAAGATGCGGCTAAGATAAAGGGTGATAACGATAAATACGCCATAATAAGCGGCTCGCTCGAACAACTCGACGGTGTTCGCTACCCAGAATGCTTTACTGAACTTGATTTTCTCTTGTTTCTTAGTTGTCATGATATTTTTATTAGTAAGATAGATTAGATGGATAAGTAAAAGAGGAGGCGCAGGTGAGAAAATGAAGAGCTGCGCCTCCTCGTCTTTGTTTTATCGTATAGTAATTACGAATTAGGGCTTTACGGTATACGGTTGGTGGATCGCCTTATCGAAAGCTTTCCAATGCTCATCCGTCATGTTGCCCGGCGTAAACAACGCCACGCCAGCCGCTCCGTTTTCCATGGAGCCTCTTACGGCCTCCTCGATCTCGGACGGGATCAGTCCGTGGCCTTCCGGGTCCTTGATATTCGCCTTGTTCTGCCAATCCTCGCAGATGAACAAACCGCTATAAACCGGCTTCTTGCCTTGCACGGAGGCTACTTCCTCTTTCACGATCGGAGCCAGCCAAGAAGCGTCCTCCAGATAGAAATCGTTATAATTCATCGGGAAGAAAGCGTCGATATTCCATTTGTTCCATTCTTGACGAACCATCCACTTGGCGTGAGAGTCCGGCCCCGGGAATACGGCGGCGCTCACTTTCTTGCCTTTGCCGTGAACCTCGTCGGCGATGCGGTTTACCAATTTCGTGATCAAGTCGCAACGGAACTGCGCCCATTCTGCGCATTTGGAAGGATCCTCTACGGATTTGATGTCGATACCGGTAGCGGCCTTGAAATCGGCCACGCATTTGTCACAGTAACAATAGTCCGCCGTAGGATATTCCTCGTCCATCACCAAGCCGTATTTTTCCCAAAGTCCGCGGGCCAGGATGACATCCACGTAACGGATATAATCCAGATGGATATAATCCACCTCCGGGATATCGGCTACCTTGCCATACAGATTCAGCAAGAACTCCGCCGTACCTTCTTGGTTCGGGCACAGGCATTTGTAATAAGGCACATACGCCTGTACGGAATAGGCCGACTCGCCTTTCCGGTTCACGGCGTAGAGGGTGGAGTCCAATCCATGTTGCAACATGGCGGGAATCCATGCGTGATATTCCATGCCATTGGCATGGGCCGCTTTGGCGGCACGCTGAATTTTCTCCGTGTCATGGCCGGCGTTGTAGCACATCCCGTCTACTCCGTGGGCATGCCATTTACTAAAGTCCGCCTGTAAGGTTTGCTCGGTTGTATTCCCACCTTCGCCTTGCCATGCGTAGACCTTGACTGTTTTCTCGGGAGCCTTGACGCAAGCCGTCAGAGCGACGGCCGCCAAAGCGATAAAGAGCTTCTTCATATCTCGCAAGCGCATAAAGTCGGTATTAAGTTACGATCGCCGTAAGCGTTATCTACACGGGCTACGTTAATCCAGAACTTGCTGTCGTGCAACCATTCCAGCGGGAAGGCGGCCTTCGTGCGGGGATACGCGTGTTTCCACTCGTCGGCGGTCACCTCGTATTCCGGATGCGGGGCATTCTTCAAGACGTTGTCCTCCTTGGATGCCTTGCCTTCCTCCACCTCCTTGATCTCGCTCCAGATACATTCCATTACCTCTACGAAACGATCCAGCTCGGCCTTGCTCTCGCTCTCGGTCGGCTCTACCATCAAGGTGCCGTGTACCGGGAAAGATAGGGTAGGAGCGTGGTAGCCGAAGTCCATCAAACGCTTGGCGATATCGCCCTCGTCGATGCCCGAACGCTCTTTTACCGTGCGGCATTCCAAGATCAACTCATGACCTACACGGCCTGTCGCTCCGGTATAAACGATACCGTACGTATCCTTAAACTTAGCGGCCAAGTAATTGGCGTTCAAGATGGCCGTCTTCGTCACTGTCTCAAGACCTTCCGTACCCAGCAAGCGGATGTAAGCGTACGTGATCGGCAGGATACCGGCGCTACCATAAGGAGCCGCGGATACCGTATTCAAGTCGCTGCCCCAAAGCACCGGATGCTGCGGCAAGAACGGAACCAGATGCTCGGCCACGCAGATCGGGCCTACGCCGGGACCACCACCTCCGTGAGGAGAAGAGAAGGTCTTATGCAGGTTCAAGTGACATACATCGGCGCCGATCGTACCCGGATTTGTCAATCCAACCTGCGCGTTCATGTTGGCGCCATCCATATAAAGCTGTCCTCCGCAAGCGTGAACGATGTCGCACATCTCCTTGATGTCCACCTCGAAGATACCATGCGTAGACGGATAGGTAATCATGCTGGCAGCCAGACGCTCCTTGTTCTCCTCGGCTTTCGCGCGGAAATCTTCCAGATCGATATTACCATTCTCGTCGCATTTAACGGTTACGGTCTTATATCCGCATTGGATAGCGCTGGCCGGGTTGGTTCCGTGGGCGGAAGCCGGAAGCAAAACGATATCACGATGGCCTTGGCCGATGCTTTCCTGATAAGCACGGATCACACGAAGACCCGTGTACTCGCCGGCGGCGCCGGAGTTCGGTTGCAACGTACAGCCCTTGAAGCCTGTGATCGTGCATAAGTAAGAAGACAGGTTCTCGATCAGCTCCGTATAGCCCTCCACTTGCTCCTCCGGAGCGTATGGGTGGATATTCATGAATTCCGGACGGCTGAGCGGCAGCATGGAGGAGGCCGGGTTCAGCTTCATCGTGCAAGATCCCAGCGAGATCATGGATTGAGCCAAGGAAACATCCTTTCGTCCCAAACGGGTGATGTAACGCATCAACTCGGTCTCCGTATGATATTTCTTGAATACGTCTTGCCGCAAGAAATCGGAGGTACGGGCGAATTTAGCGTCGAAATAAGTCTGGGCGGGGATAGACTCGTCCAGCATATAGTCTTTACCGGCGGCACCGGCGAAGATGTATAGTAATACGCCTATGTCCGTAGGCAATGTCG
This sequence comes from Parabacteroides sp. AM17-47, assembly GCF_003434625.1. NCBI lineage: Bacteria > Pseudomonadati > Bacteroidota > Bacteroidia > Bacteroidales > Tannerellaceae > Parabacteroides > Parabacteroides sp. AM17-47. The sequence goes on along the minus strand of NZ_QTLI01000008.1, from coordinate 108,930 downwards.
TCTCGTCTATGCTGACGCCCACTTGTCCGGCCTCGAAGTAACGCAAGTTCACCTTGCACTCCAAGGCGATCTCACGCAGCGCGTTCACCGACACGTGCGCGGGAAGCTGTATCTTCAAGGTATCGAAATAATCCTTGTTTAATTGCGTATATCCCAGTTTCTCCAATTCCTTGGCCAAGAATCCGGCCGTGGAATGAATCCGTCCGGCGATGTTACGCAACCCCTCCGCTCCATGATATACGGCGTAGAAGCCGGCCATGGTAGCCAACAACGCCTGAGCCGTACAGATATTGGACGTAGCCTTCTCACGTTTGATATGTTGCTCGCGGGTCTGCAAGGCCAAGCGATAAGCCGGATGGCCGTAAGCGTCCTTGGAGATACCGATGATACGTCCCGGGATCGTACGTTTATAATCGTCCTTCGTAGCGAAGAAAGCGGCGGAAGGACCCCCGTAGAACATCGGGATACCGAAGCGCTGGCTGCTACCGAATACGACATCCGCTCCCCATTCTCCCGGAGGAGTCAGCAATACCAAGCTCATCAAGTCGGCGGCTACGCCTACCTTGGCTCCGGCGGCGCCCGCACGGGCCACGAATTCCTTATAGTCCTCGATCGAACCATCCGCGTTCGGGAACTGTACGATGGCGGCGAACACGTCCGGCGTGAACTCGAATTTCTTATAATCGCCCACTACCACCTGGATGCCCTGCGGGATCATGCGGGTGTGGATGACGGCCAGCGTAGAGGCGAACACGTTCTCGTCGACGAATACCGTATTCGCTTCCGCTTTCACCTGCGCACGGCTGCGTGAACCATGGAACATGGTAACCGCCTCGGCTGCCGCGGTCGCCTCGTCGAGTAGCGAGCAGTTCGCCAAGGGCAATCCGGTCAGTTCGCAGATAACGGTCTGGAAGTTCAGCAACGCCTCCAAGCGTCCTTGGGATACTTCCGCCTGATACGGAGTATAGGAGGTGTACCAAACTGGGTTCTCGAATACGTTACGTTGGATCGGGGCCGGGCAAACCGTGTCGTACCAACCCATACCGATATAAGAGGTGAATACCTCGTTCTTGGAGGCCAGCTCGGCGATATGCTCGGCGAACTCACGTTCCGTCATGGCCTCCGGGAGGTTCAACGGCTCTTTCAAACGGATGTTGGCCGGAATGGTCTGATCGATCAACTCGTCCAAAGACTTCACGCCAATCGTCTCCAACATAGCGGGAATATCTTCCGCTGAGATGCCCACGTGGCGGTTTACAAACTTATTTGTGTCCATAATTCTAGTATTTTATAAATAAGGATTATTTAATTTCTCATCAATGATTCGTGTCTCGGGGCCATGGCCGGGGTATACCACGGTCTCGTCCGGCAACGACAGTAATTTGTCCTTGATAGCGGCAAGCAGTACATCTTGGTTGCCTCCCCATAGATCAGTACGGCCGATGCTTCCGGCGAACAAGGAGTCTCCTACGATCACGAAACCGTTCTTCTTGTTATAGAAAGCCACGCCTCCGGGCGAATGACCGGGAACGCTCAATACCGCCAGCTCGGATTTCCCGAACTTTATGATTTCCCCGTTTACCAGATATTTCCCTACCGGGATGCTTTTCGCCTTCATCGGCAGGCCGAATGCCTTGGCTTGCTCCTCGGGAGAGGGAAGGCCCTCCACGTCCGCTTTATGGGCTTCCGGGCTCAATCCGTAGGTGTCATGGATGAATTCGTTACCGAATATGTGATCCAGATGGAGGTGCGTACAAAGGTAACGTTTCAGCGTCAGCCCGTTTTGGGCGATAAAGTCGCTTACTTCTTTTTGTTCCTCTTTGCGCAGGCAGCCGCAATCGATAAGGACCGCCTCCTTGGTATCATCGTATAGCAAATACGTATTCTCGGAGAAATAGTTTACTTCGAAAGATTTTATCGTAATCATAAGGGTACGTACACTACTTTTTTAGTTTCAAAAAACTCTTCTTTAAAATGGTCTTTCAGATCCATGCTTATCGCTTGGTTCCGGAAAGGCAATATCTCGTGCGCCAGCTCTCCACCTTTCAGGCAAATCAATCCGTTGGGCAATGCGTTGATCTGTTCTTTCTTTATATTCTTGCGGACGATCTTTACCAGATCCGCCAGAGGCATCACGGCACGGCTTACCACGAAATCGAAAAGCTGCTTTTCCTCCTCGCCCCGGCAATGGCGGAAGGATACGTTCTCCAGCCCGATCGCCTCGGCCACGGCTTGTCCCACCTTGATTTTTTTCCCGATGCTGTCTACCAGATGGAAATGGGTCTCCGGGAATAAGATCGCCAAGGGGATGCCGGGAAAACCGCCTCCCGTACCCAGATCCATCACCGAGGAACCCGGCTTGAAACGCAGCATATCGGTGATACCCAGCGAGTGAAGCACGTGATGCGGATATAGGTTCTCGATATCCTTCCGTGAGATCACGTTGATCTTGGCGTTCCAATCCGTATATAGGTCATATAGGGCGGCGTACTGCTCTTTTTGCCGGTCGGTGAGATCGGGGAAATAAGATGTGAGAATTGAAAATTGAGAATTGAGAATTGAAAATTTCTCTGTATTTTGTTCCATAGGACATCTGTTTATAGGTTTATCTATCATTAATTTTCAATTCTCAATTTTCAATTAACTGACTTATCGGGCTGTCATCCCGCAGCAAATAGCGGATTTCCTTGTAAGGGAGATGGACGTTCGTGACGCCTACCACGTATGCCGCTATCTCATATTCGTTGAAAGAATAGGTGATACCCGTCTCGTCTACGAGGAAGTTACCGTTCGGGAAGATCTCGTCCACGCTAAAGAAACCGATATTTTCCAGTTCCTTGGCGTCGGATACGTTGTTTTGCTTGGCGATCTGATCTACCAATATTCGCGCCAGATTGTCTTGATAGTTGTCCACGAATATCTCCTCCTCGGTGATCGGCTTACCGGTCTTGAGGTTCACTACATGGTTATTGTAGGAATGTGCGCCATGCGCTCCGCCCGTATAGTTCTCGAAGCTTACCGTATAGCTGATGATATCGTCTTGGTTGAAGGCGATATCATCCGACGACATCTCATAGTAAGAGAACCAAGAGCCCACCGGTGTCTCGTCGGATTTCGCCACCTCAGCCTTGTAATCCTCTTCCAGATCCTTATAAGCGGCCAGATAGTCGTCGGTATATTTCCGTACCGCCTCCTCGGGGGATAATTGCTCATAATTCTCGCCGAAATAAGAGGAGACGAACTGTCTCTGTAGATTCTTAAGAACCTCTTTATCCGAATATTTCCGGGGATAAACGAACTTGATCTCTAGATTGCAATTGGGATTATCCGGATTATCTAACAAATGGTAAGTCTTTTCCACGCTGATAGAATCAAACGTGATACTGTTTTCGGAAGCCTTCTTCGTTCCGGTATCGCAACCCGTGGCTAAGATACCTATCAAAAGAAGCGCCAGCATGCTTTCGCGTAAATGCGTTCTCATCGGACTACAGATTTAATTTATTTGTACGCGAATGTACGTTATTAAATTGTATAATCAAATTGCACGATGAAGTTTAATAAGAGGACAATCTTTCCTCGGTGGTTTTCGGGTTGAGTTGTCTATTTGTCCGATACTTTCCGGGTGTTCTCTTGCGTGAGAAGGATAGTTCCCATTTTATATCACCTAGGGGCGTACCTAGCCTTATGAGAATACAAATGTTATTTTCATGCTTTCATCTAGATGAAAGCAAACTGTATAGGTTATCATATTTGGAAAATAAGAGCTTTCTGCCACTATAGACATCTCATCCATAGGCTTTAGATCAAAAACAGTCTTTCCTAAATAATCTGTATATAAAACAGAATCTGGCTTAATGACTGTATTATACCTTTTATACTTTAATATTCCATTTCCTTCATAAGATGCAAGGCCACCAAACTCTGTCGTTATATTAATGTCATAATACAAATACACTTTTGCGCCTGCATCAGGTTTTCTTGAGCTTGTACTTTCTTGGTCATAATAAACCTCTATTTCGGCTTGAGGATCTTCTGGTTTTTCCCCTTCATCGATAATGTCATTTTCACTACAACCAATAAAAATGACCATGAAAAATATAAATAAAGAAGTTCTCATGTTTCTGAATCAGTTTTAATTAGTTAACAACTAAAATAGGATTGCCCTAAATGTACAATTAGTTTTTATCATACCATTATAGTTTGAAGGAAATTATGGGTAATGATGATAAAATTTAACTATAGCCTATTGGCACAAGTCTACCATCAATAGGATGTGAACGCATTAAAAAGGTTAAACAATAGTGAGCTACCTATATTCTCACGAACGAGATAGCTCTTTTCTTTATTTAACTAAATAACCAAGCTTTTCCTCTGAAAAGCCATGTTGTTAAATTCGATTAATTATAGGCCAAATGTATAATTATTGGAGAAATAGAGTTTTTATGGGCAGACACAAAAAAAAAGCGTGAAGCTGCCGTTATATTGTTATAGGCTTGTCAGGTATCCCCATACCTTTGTCAACTATAACAAACGACAGCTCACGCCATTATTGTATATTTGAGATAATACAACAGCGTGAGCATGAAGTTTGTTATTCTAGTTGACTTTGCTTTTAGGGATGTTTGACAATGCCTAGAATAACACTCGATGCTCTAATACATAATATGTCGCCATGCTTTTCAACTAACGCTATAGCCACATGACGATGCAAATATAACTATATATTTTGTAAATCAATGTTTTTATTGGCGAATTATTAACAGATATGCAAGTGCATACTACTCGTTCTTATGCTTTCTCTTTAGCTATCAGCCCATCGAAATACCTCCGCAGCAACCATGCCATGGCTTGCTGTCGCACCATCGTCAGCCGATAGTCCTCGCTGATGGGCAGGTGACCCGGTGGTCTCCAATGGGCGAAGAGGCTCATGGCGTGGCGTTTCTCCTCGGGGGTATCGTGTATCAATCCCCGCTCTTGCAAGGACTGATTGAAATGGGTCGGGTAAAGAGAATTTCTTACCCGGCTCGGATAGTCTTCTTATTTCTCAATGATTAACGATGAATTGCTCTTTTTGCAAGATCGAATTCGAATTATGAATCGTAACAAAGTACATTCCATTCGCCAGAGAAGATATATCTATGGAATTGTATCTATTTAGTAATCCAGACTTACATTTTGTTCCATTAATAGAGTATATTTCATAAGAGTCTTGCGACTTACTTAATAGATTGTTAGTTTCTTGATTCTCTAAATTGATATTTAGTATAGATGAATTGTCATTCATGATGCTATAGGTGTTTTTTAGATATAGGCGGAATGTCTGCGTTAAAGTGGAGCCATCAGCTTTAGCTGTAATGACAATAGGCGATGTGCTACTTGAATTTGCTAACACAGAGGCTGTTGTAGATGATGAAGAATAAAAATTACCGGGATTTCCACCGCTGCAATTCCATTTGTACACTATATTCGTTGGGAATTTGATTGATATATTTACAGGTGAATTTAAGGGAATAGTCCAGTTGATAGTTTCCATACCGGAATAATTAAATGTCTCTCCACGTTCTACTGCAATCGTTCCGCTCGTAGTTCTTGCTCTCATCCCATTTAGGGCTAAAAAATGAGAGAGTAAATCCGAAGAATAGTGTTGTGGATCTTCATTTTTCTTATCATGAGTCCTTGCGTAATCATATGCTTCATGAGCTGTTGTAAAAGCGTCTTGGTTAACATCTCCTACCATATATCCAGAAGAAGCTTTCTTCGTGACAGCCTCCGTCCAATAGTAAACGAATTCATCGTAACGGCCGTCACTCATGGAAGAAGATGGCTGATCTTTAGTGGAAGCCGTTGATATGGAAACCTTTGGATTATTTTTAAAATAAGAGATAAAACCGCCACTGAAACATTGTCCCATTACGATATTGATCGCTTTGGCATTAATGGCATTCACCCAAGGAGCGAAAGTTGATGCATACAAATTCTCATCGTTCCATAATGTTAAACTAGAGTTCCCGGAAGAGTCATAATTTCCGTGATCTATTGTGAAAATAAAAAGATAGTCGTTGGAGGTAAGCCTCGACGCAAGATTGCTAAAAGTAGTCTTGATATTATTGCTTGTCGCCGCAAATTGTATATCGTTTGTTCCATTTCCGTCTAAATCTAACGGCGAAGAATCGCCAGTGCTTCTATCGATGTTGCTGCTCGTTCCATCTGACATTATAACGGTAATATGGGCAGAGTCATAATTATACGTATAAAGCAATGTCTGATAAATAGAAGAGCAATCGTTCCAATATCTCGGGTAATTGACAGAGGGATTTCCTCCTCCACTAATTATTACTGCATATTTGTTGCTATCATATGTTGCCTTTGTTTGAAGGAGCTGAGGCCTTGCCATAGGCTTGACAAAAACAGACTCATCAAATGTAACTACGCTAGACTTTATTTTATCCATATCAGCCAATGATGGTTTAGTAGGGTAGAAATTACTCTCTATTATATCTACTTCACCATTGTTACTTCCGATAAGCATATAGTTACAAGAGTGTCCCCAATTGGATAAAGGATACTTATTTATGAAAAACATCCAAGAGCCATAATCCGGGGATTCTATACTTTTATCACCAATCTCAATGACTGTGTTGGCTGGTAATATCTGCTTGGATACAAATATTTCAGTGGAATCTAATGTAGTCGAATCAATGCCACTAATAACTATATTATAAGCTTCGAGTTTAGTTATGGATTTATTTGCGCTGTTTATGGCTCCTATAGATAGTAGAAGCACATAAATGATGATAAAATACATTTTTTTCATAATGTCGTAATTTAATTTAGATTAATTGTTTGTGTTAGATCTCTTGTGAAATCAAATTTAAAAGAGGCATATTCACTATTCTCTTGCATGATCACACAATCATAAGACTGCCCTTCTTGAAGGTTGCTGATTTCATATGTTAATTGTCTTCCACAAAGACAATTAGCATCATCGCCAATTGGCGTGAATTTAATTATGATTACTTTTTCATTATAACTGATACTCGACTCTATTTTTTCCAGAGCGCAATTCAGTTGGACATGGTACATGTCCACTCTTAGAGTGTTTGTGTTAACTGCACTGATTTCTACATAAGCGGTCTCTTCTTGCGCCTTGGTCAAGTTTTTCCCCGTGGCGCATTCCGAGTAGGAACCATTTTTTAGGTACACGCTGTTTTCCTTATCGTTACAACTTATAAGGATCATAGCGATTATTGCCATGAATTGCAAAATAATGATTTTCATAAATAGAATGTTAATTTAATATCTTTATTATTAGAAATAGAAAACCATACGCTTTACTAAAAAGTAGAAGTTGGTTTGGCTAGTTTAGATTCAGTCTTACATTTTATAGAAACATGAAGGCTGTTAGAGCATGACTTGTAATTTTATTTTATCTTTTTTCCAAAGATATGATTTAATTATTATTTATTGGCTTGAAAAAGTATTATATTTATGATTTTGCATTAAATTAACAATGTGTATGTTTTATTTCTTAATCTCCAAAGGAGATGGTTCGTTTTGCTTTCTCTTCTGTTATCGGCCCATCGAAATACCTCCGCAGCAACCACGCCATCGCCTGCTGTCGCACCATCGTCAGCCGATAGTCCTCGCTGATGGGCAGGTGACCCGGTGGTCGCCAATAGGCGAAGAGGCTCATGGCGTGGCGTTTCTCCTCGGGGGGGTCGTTGATCAATCTCCGCTCTTGCAGGGATTGGTAGACATGGGCGGGGTAGAGACGTTCCAGTGGGTAACCGGCCTTGTATTGCTGGAATACCTTGCGGAGGAAGGCAAGCTCACGCTCTTTCTTGTAGGCCGTGATATAATAGCCATTGGCATAGATGTCACAAAGCAGGGCAATATATAATGAAAAGCGTCAGATCCGTATTTGCGCTTTATTTGACGGATTTTACGGTTGCTTAGTAAATCCGTGTCGAGCGGGAAATAATCCGGCTCCTTTTTAATAGGTCGTGCCATTACTCCTTCTTTTCCGGGTATCCTTGAATCAGAAGAATTTTACAATAAGCAGAAAATGAGGTTTTGTTTGCAAGGGGTTGAAAATCAGAGTCGTAAAAAACATCGTAATGTTTGCGTTAAAACACGTACATGTTTTTCCGAAAAGTCGTACGTGTTTTGGGAAATTCACGTACGTGTTTTTCCGGAAATGATATTGATGTAAAATAGGAACATTAAAAAAAGACAATAACCTTACCTTCTGAGATTCTGTCATAAGAGATATTCCGGGTATTTTATGGTTAGATCGATTTGGGTACGGTTCTCCTATTGGTATCCGAGGACGATGTGGATTTTGGATATTTTCTATTATCTTTGTCTGCTGAAAGTGTATTATCAATTCAAAATGTAAATAATATCATGAGAAAATTATTGTTAGCCTTTTGTGCGTTCGCAACGATTTGTAGCGCCGGGGCGCAGTGGAAGCCCGCCGGAGACAAGATCAAGACGGACTGGGCTGAGAAAGTAGATCCCCGGAATGTATTGCCAGAATATCCACGCCCCGGGATGGAACGTGCGGATTGGCAGAATTTGAACGGCGAGTGGGAATACGCTATCCTTCCAAAAGGACAGGCAGAGCCGACGAGTTTCGATGGGAATATCTTGGTGCCGTTCGCCGTGGAATCCTCCTTGTCCGGCGTGCAAAAAGAAGTGGGGGAGAAGAATGAGTTGTGGTATAAACGAACCTTTACGGTGCCCTCCTCATGGAAAGGAAAAGATATCTTGTTGAACTTCGGCGCCGTGGATTGGAAAGCGGACGTGTTCGTGAATGATATCCTGATCGGTTCCCACACGGGAGGCTTTACCCCGTTTTCCTTGAATATCACTCCCTATCTGAATGGCAAAAGTACGCATAAGCTGGTGGTGCGTGTATGGGACCCGAGCGATAAAGGCTACCAGCCCCGTGGAAAGCAAGTGGCCAACCCGGAGGGAATCTGGTATACGCCGGTCACCGGAATCTGGCAGACCGTATGGCTGGAGCCGGTCGCTTCCTCGCATATCACCTCTATCAAGGCGATCCCGAATATCGATAATGGCGTGATGAGCGTGACGGTCGGGGCTTGTTCCGACTCCCCGGTGTCGGACATCGTGGAGGTCAGCTTGCTCGATAAGGGGCAGGTGGTTGCTACCGCCAAGGGCGTACAAGGGACAGAATTACGCTTGGCCGTGCAAAATCCTACGTTGTGGGAACCTTCCAATCCTTATTTATATGATATGAAGGTGAGCTTGTCAAAGAATGGCAAGAAGGTAGACGAGGTGAAATCGTACACCGCCTTCCGTAAGATATCCGCCGAGCGTGACGCCAACGGCATCATGCGTATGCGCTTGAACAACAAGAACCTGTTCCAATACGGCCCGCTGGATCAAGGCTGGTGGCCCGACGGGCTTTACACGGCTCCCACGGACGAGGCGTTGCTGTATGATATCGTGAAGACGAAAGCGTGGGGCTTCAACATGATCCGCAAGCACGTGAAGGTAGAGCCGGCCCGCTGGTACTATCATTGCGATAAGGAAGGTATGTTGGTTTGGCAGGATATGCCTAGCGGCGACATGGGTAACCAATGGGCGCCTCATACGTATAACGGTGGAACCGACAAGGAGCGTACCGAGGAGTCTATCCGTAATTATTACAAGGAGTGGAAGGAGATCATGGACCTGTGCGTCTCGAATCCTAGCGTAGTAGTATGGGTGCCCTTCAACGAGGCTTGGGGCCAGTTCGATACCGAGAAGGCTGCCGAGTGGACAAAAACATACGATCCTTCCCGTCTGGTGAATCCGGCCAGTGGCGGTAATTTCCGTGCGTGCGGCGATATCTTGGATTTGCATAATTACCCGGGCCCGGCGATGTTCCTGTTCGATCCGGTGCGTGTGAACGTATTGGGCGAGTATGGTGGTATCGGCTTGGCCGTGGAGAACCATTTGTGGTGGAACAAACGCAACTGGGGCTATGTACAGTTTAAGAATAGCGATGAGGTGACCGCCGAGTACGTGAAGTACGCCCGTGAGCTGAAGAAAATGGTTCCGAAGGGCTTCTCCGCCGCTGTCTATACGCAAACCACGGACGTAGAAGGTGAGGTGAACGGCCTTATGACCTACGATCGCAAGGTGATCAAGATCAATGAGGCCGAGGTGCGCAAGGCGAACCAAGAGGTGATCAAGGCGTTGTCTGAGTAGAAAGCCGAAAAATTAGTAATTTGATTCGATGATAGATCCGGTCCGGGCAGAGAGAGATTCTTTCCCGGATCGGATTGTTTTAACGGAATGAATATGATTCGAAATGTGAGTTCGCGAGACGCCAAGGCGATCGTGGATATATACAATGAATATGTCGTGAATAGCGTGGCTACGTTCGAGACGGAACCTTTGCGGGTGGAGGAGATGGAGGGTCGCATAGCCGGGATCTCGGCGAGTTATCCTTATCTGGTATACGTAGATCATGATGAGGTCGTGGGATATTGCTATGCCCATGCGTGGAAAGAAAAGGCAGCTTATAAATATACGCTTGAGACCACCGTTTATTTATCCCCGAGATACAAGGGCAAGGGGATCGGCCGGCAGCTTATGGAAAGGCTGATCGAGGAATGTCGGGCAGGCGGCTACCACGCCTTGATTGCCTGCATTACCGAGGGGAATGAGGCTAGCTGCTCGCTGCATGAGAAGCTGGGGTTCAAGAAGGTATCCCACTTCGAGAAAGTAGGGCTGAAATTCGAGCGGTGGCTAGACGTGGTAGATTATGAATTGAGAATTGAAAATTGAAAATGAATAGTCTGTAGGCTTTTGAGTTAATTTTCAATTTTCAATTCTCAATTTTCAATTTCCATTAATTATGCCTATCTTTGCGCATAAACAAAATGTAAAGAATGAAATATAATACAGAAGGAAAAAGATTGACTTTGCCCGAATACGGTCGCAATATCCAAAATATGGTAGACTATTGCGTGACTATCCAAGACAGGGAAGAGCGTAAGCGTTGCGCCAACACGATTATCAACATCATGGGAAACATGTTCCCGCACCTGCGTGACGTAAACGACTTTAAGCATATCCTCTGGGATCATTTGGCGATCATGGCCGATTTTAAGCTCGATATAGACTATCCGTACGAGATCATCAAGAAGGAGAACCTGTATAGCCGTCCGCCTCGTATCCCGTACAACAATAACCGTATACGCTACCGCCATTACGGAAAGACCTTGGAGCTGATGATCCGCAAGGCCACGGAGCTGCAACCCGGTATGGAGAAAGACCAGCTCGTGCGACTGCTGGCCAACCAGATGAAGAAATCGTTCCTTACTTGGAACAAGGAAAGCGTGGACGACCGTAAGATCTTCAAGGATCTGGACGAGCTGTCTAGCGGCAAGATCGTATTGAGCGAGGAGGAACACAAATTGGCCGAGAGCCGTGATATCTTGGCCCGTAATAACAGTGGCGGCAACAAAAGGAACTTTACGCGTAAAGGCAGATGAGCTCGTTCGTTATAGAAGGTGGTTATCGCTTGTCCGGCGAGATCGTTCCGCAAGGCGCCAAGAATGAGGCGTTGGAGGTGATCTGCGCGACATTGCTAACACCGGAGAAGGTGACCATACACAATGTGCCTGATATCTTGGACGTGAATAACTTAATCCAGCTCCTTAGGGATATGAGGGTCAAGGTGGAGCATCCGTCCGCCGATACCTATACCTTTCAGGCGGACGACGTGGACATGGAGTATTTGAGTACTGAGGAGTTCCTGCGCAAGAGTGGTAGCCTGCGGGGTTCCGTGATGATCGTAGGCCCGTTGGTAGCCCGCTTCGGCAGGGCGCTGATCCCGAAACCGGGTGGCGACAAGATCGGGCGACGCCGGCTGGATACGCACTTCGTGGGAATCCAGAAGCTGGGCGCTTGCTTTAGCTACGACGCCGGGCGGCAAGTATACGAGATAGAGGCACGCCAGTTGAAAGGCGCTTATATGCTGCTCGACGAGGCTTCCGTGACCGGAACGGCGAATATCTTGATGGCTGCCGTGCTGGCCGAGGGGGTGACGACGATCTATAACGCCGCCTGCGAGCCTTACCTGCAACAACTTTCCACGATGCTGAACCGCATGGGAGCGAGAATCTCAGGTGTCGGTTCTAACCTATTGACGATAGAAGGTGTACGGTCGCTTTCCGGCACGGAGCATACCATCCTCCCCGATATGATCGAGGTGGGTAGCTTTATCGGTATGGCCGCTATGACCGGATCGGAGATCACCATCAAGAATACAGGATATGATAAGCTGGGGATCATCCCGGACGCTTTTCGCCGCTTGGGTATTACCGTGGAGCAGCGAGGCGATGATATTTATATCCCTCGGCATGATTCCTACGAGATCGATACGTTTATCGATGGTTCTATCATGACCATCGCCGACGCTCCTTGGCCGGGGCTTACGCCGGACTTGCTGAGCGTATTTCTCGTAGTGGCTACGCAATCCGTGGGGAGCGTGCTGATCCACCAGAAAATGTTTGAGAGCCGTTTGTTCTTTGTGGACAAGCTAATCGATATGGGAGCCCAGATCATCCTTTGCGACCCGCACCGGGCTACGGTGATCGGGCTGGGTAACCGCTTCAAGTTACGGGGCTCTACGATGGTATCCCCGGATATTCGCGCGGGTATCGCCTTGCTGATCGCCGCTATGAGCGCCGAAGGTACCAGCACGATCCATAATATAGACCAGATCGACCGGGGATATCAAGGGATCGATAAGCGATTGAACCAGATCGGGGCACGTATCACGAGGATTTAAAGATTTTAGGCGATGATTAGAGAAGAAGAGGTTTTCAAGATCGGGCAGTTTGCCAAGCCCCATGGTATCAAGGGGGAGTTGTCGTTGGTGACGAACAGCGATGTGCTGGAAGATGCCGAGGACCCGTACATTGTTTGCGAGATGGATGGTATCTTGGTTCCGTTCTTCGTGGAGGATTTCCGCTATAAGACCGATACGGTGGTCTTGGTGAAACTGGAGGACGTGAATTCCGAGGAGGATGCCCGCATGTTTGTGGGCAAGGAGGTGTTTTATCCTTTGGACGCCGTGGACGAGGAGGATCTCGTGGGGGATATGACGTGGGACAGTTTTATCGGTTATACCGTGACGGACGTACAGAAAGGTTATTTAGGAGAGATAACAGACGTGGATGAGACGACAATCAACGTCCTTCTGCGTGTCGATCATAAAGGCGAGGAGCTGTTGATCCCCGCCGTGGAGGAGTTGATCACCGAGGCCGACCATGAGGCCCGTAGTCTCACGGTGTCTTTGCCGGAGGGACTTATAGAATTGATAATTGATAATTGAAGATTAGGGGTTGAAAAAGAAGAATACGAAATCGTTTTGGCACCGGATCCGGTTTAAATATAAACTTTCCTTCATCAATGAGGGGACGTTGGAGGAGGTGTGGTCTTTCCGGCTTTCGCAGTTATCGGCGTTTGTCACTTTGGCGGTGTTCGCCTTTTTCTTGATCGCCGTTACCGCCTTTATCATCATCAAGACACCGATTCGCAACTACTTGCCGGGCTATCTCGACGTGGAGGTTCGCAAGGAGATTATGCAGAATGCCTTGCGGGCGGATTCGTTGGAGCGTATGATGGAGATCCAGTCCCTTTATCTGGATAACGTGGCCGGAATCCTTTCCGGTACGATGCCCTTGGACTCGATCCGTCAGATAGATTCTTTGGCTAGCAACGATATTAACTATGAGATTCCTCGTAGCAAGGAAGAGATTCGTTTCGTGAAAGATTACGAGGAAGAGGAGAAATATAATTTATCGGTATTGACCGACCCGGGCAAGGTACCGACCGAGGGGGTCTTTTTCTATAAGCCCGTGAATGGCGTGGTCACCTCTCATTATGAGACGGATGTCCATCATTATGGCGTGGATCTGGCCGCGGCCCCGAAGGAGAGTGTCTTGGCTACGTTGGATGGTACGGTGATCTATACCGGTTTCGATCCGAACCACGGAAACGTAATTCAAATACAACATAAGAACGGATTCATCTCGGTTTATAAGCACAACGAATTGTTGCTGAAAGAGGTGGGAGACCATGTGGTAGCCGGTGAGGCGATCGCTCTGGTCGGGAATACGGGAGAGTTGTCTACCGGACCGCACCTGCATTTCGAGTTGTGGTATAAGGGCAATCCGGTGAATCCGGAAGAATATATAGCTTTTTGATAATCCATGAAAAAAAGACAGTTAGCGATATTAGGCTCGACCGGTTCCATCGGGACCCAAGCCTTGGAGGTAGTGAGCGAGCATTCCGATCTTTTCGAAGTGTATGCCTTGACCGCGAATAACCAAGTGGACTTATTGATCAATCAGGCCCGGAAATATATGCCGGAGGTGGTGGTGATCGCCAATGAGCGGAAATATCCCGAGCTGAAAGAGGCCTTGGAAGACCTGCCGATCAAGGTATGGGCGGGTGCCGACGCTATCGCCCAGATGGTGCAGTCGGAGCCGATCGATATGGTGCTGACGGCGATGGTGGGCTATTCCGGCTTGCGACCGACGATCTCGGCGATCAAGGCGGGAAAGGCGATCGCCTTGGCGAATAAGGAAACTTTGGTCGTGGCCGGCGAGCTGATCATGAAGCTGGCCGCCGAGCATAAGGTGCCTATCTTGCCGGTGGACTCGGAACATTCGGCCATTTTTCAATGTTTAACAGGTGCGTACGATAATCCGATCGAGAAGATCTTGCTGACGGCTTCCGGCGGCCCGTTCCGACAGAAGACGCTGGAGGAGCTGGCTACCGTGACGAAGGCGCAGGCCTTGAGGCATCCGAACTGGACGATGGGGGCGAAGATCACGATAGACTCGGCCTCGATGATGAATAAGGGCTTCGAGATGATCGAGGCGAAATGGTTGTTCGATGTCACGCCGGATCAGGTACAGGTGGTGGTGCACCCGCAGTCGGTGATCCACTCGATGGTGCAGTTTGAGGATGGCGCCGTGATCGCCCAGCTGGGAATTCCCGACATGAAATTGCCGATCGCCTACGCTTTCTCGTTCCCGACACGTATGAGGAGCATGGCGCCCCGTCTGGATTTCAACCAATATTCGACCTTGACGTTCGAGGAGCCGGATATGGAACGTTTCCGCAACTTGGCTTTCGCTTTCGAGGCGGCCCGCCAAGGAGGGAATATACCCTGTATCTTGAATGCCGCCAATGAGGTGGTGGTGGCCGCTTTCCTGCAAGATCGTATCGGCTTCTTGCAAATGAGCGACGTGATTGAGCAGACCATGCGGAAAGCCTCGTTTATCGTCAATCCCTCGTATGAGGATTACGTGGCTACCGACACCGAGGCTAGGCGGTTGGCGGCCGAGTTATTTTGAAATAATTTAAAACAGAACAAACAATAGTAGATGGAAACTTTTTTGATTAAGGCGTTACAGCTTATCTTGAGCTTATCGATACTGGTGATTGTCCACGAGTTCGGGCATTTTATCTTTGCCCGGATTTTCAAGGTGCGGGTAGAGAAGTTCTACCTCTTCTTCGATCCGTGGTTCTCGCTATTCAAGTACAAGCCGAAAAACAGTGACACGGAATACGGCGTAGGCTGGCTTCCGTTGGGAGGATATTGTAAGATCTCCGGTATGATCGACGAGAGTATGGACAAGGAGGCGATGGCCCAGCCGCCCAAGCCTTACGAGTTCCGCTCCAAGCCGGCCGGACAGCGTTTGATGATTATGGTAGCGGGCGTGGTGTTCAACTTCTTGCTGGCTTTGTTTATTTATTCCATGATCTTGTTTACGTGGGGCGATACGTACTTGCCTTTGAAGAACATGAAGATGGGTATGAATTATAGCGAGACGTTCCAGAACGTCGGTTTTCAGGACGGTGATATCTTGCTGAGAGCGGACAATGAGGAGTTGGAGCGTTTCGGTAGCGACAGTTTCCGCAAGGTGGTGGAGGCGAAGACCGTGACGGTGCTCCGTGACGGGCGGGAGACCGTGATCTCCATACCGGAGGATATGATGCAACGTTGCATGCGTGACGGAAAAGGCTTCGCCGATCCTTTGCGTATCCCGATGGTTGTTCGTGAGCTTCCCGACAAGAATGCCCCGGCGGCTCTCGCTGGCATGCTGCCGAAGGATAGCGTGGTGGCTATTAACGGTGTGGCTACCCCGACGTTTTATGATGCCTCCGGGTTATTGTTAGAGAATAAGGGCGAAGAGGTGACGGTAGATTTCTACCGGAACGGCCAGTTGGAGTCCTTGACCATGAGGACGGACTCGGCCGGGAAAATTGGCGTAGCGGTGATGTTGCCTACGGATCTCTATCAGACCGTGACCCGCGAATACGGCTTTTTCGAGTCGTTCCCCGCCGGTATTAAATTAGGTATTAATACCTTGAAGGGATATGTGAACGACATGAAATATGTGTTTACGAAGGAAGGTGCCTCCAGTTTGGGCGGTTTCGGTACGATCGGCGGATTGTTCCCGTCTGTCTGGGATTGGCGGATTTTCTGGGAACGTACGGCTTTTCTATCTATCATCTTGGCGTTCATGAATATCTTGCCGATTCCGGCCTTGGATGGCGGACACGTGATGTTCTTGATCTATGAGGTAGTGGCCCGTCGCAAACCGAGCGATAAATTCCTAGAGTATGCCCAAATGGCAGGTATGTTTATCCTGTTCGCTTTATTGATCTATGCGAATGGAAATGACATCTTCCGCTTCTTCTTCAAGTAGCGTATGTCTCTACAACTAGATACAAAAAACCTCCCAGATCACTTTTCTATGTGATCCGGGAGGTTTTTTTGTATGAATAAAGTCCTCTTTCTTATTTCAGGATGTCGTTGATAGAAGCGAGGATCTTCTTGGAGTTCTCGTCTTTCGGGTCGAGTTCGACAGCCTTTGTCAAATATTCTTTCGCTTGCTTGAAGTCTTTGTCGGCTTTCGCTTTCTCGGCGTTGTATTTATCCGGCTCGGAAGTAGCGATCGGGGTAGCGGCCTGTAATATCTTCGCTCCGTTGCCATACAGCATGGCGCCAAGGCTGTAGTAAGCGTTGCTCTGGTAATCCTTGTTCGATACGGCTAGGACCTCTTTGTACATTTTCTCGGCACCGGCCAGATCTCCCTTCTTTTGGGCGGCTTGTCCTTGTTTGATGCAGTAACCGTAAAGCAACTTTTCCAGATTGGTCTTATTCTTGTTTCCATCGGGAATCACTTTTAATCCCTCTTTTACCGTAGTCAGGAATTCTTCAGTCTTGTTTAAGTTACGGTAAGCCATAGCCTCGCCTACATAAGAGTCGTCTACGTTGTAGTTCATCTTAACGGCCATGTCGAAGTATTTGGCGGCCTCGGCGTAGTTCTTCGCTTGATTAGCGGCGTATCCGCAATTGAAGATACGGGCGGTGTCTTGGTAATTGTTTTGTTTCAAGTATTCGCCGTATTTTGTTACGACGGTAGCGTAATCTTTTGCTTTCAAAGCAGCGTCACCTTCATCTCTTAATTTGTCAGCGTCTTGTGCGAATAGGTTTCCGACACATAGGCATAAAGCCACTAATAAAACAATTTTCTTCATGGTAATTATTAAATTTAATTGATTTTGTGCTCTAAGTTAAGGTGTGCGGGAAAAGGAGCCAAGATATTTTACGTTTTTTAGAAAACAATAAAAATAGAAAACATAAAAAAGGGATTGCCGCAAGCAATCCCTACTAATGAAAGATTCTTTGGAACTTATGCTTTGAGTGAAGGAAAAGCCTCTGCTACGGCGGGGTAGACAATCTTTCCTTCCACGATGTTTAATCCTAGTTCTAGGCCCGGATCTTCCTCGCAGGCTTTTTCCCAACCTCTGTCGGCAAGCTTGATCACGTACGGCAGGGTAGCGTTGGTCAAGGCTAATGTGGAAGTCTGCGGGACCGCTCCCGGAATGTTGGCTACGCAGTAATGGAGGATATCGTCTATCTCATAAACCGGATTGGCGTGCGTAGTCGGGTGGGAGGTCTCGAAGCAACCGCCTTGATCGATGGCTACGTCTACCAATACGCTGCCCGGTTTTAATAACTTCAACATATCCCGGGTGATCAAGTGCGGGGCCTTGGCTCCGGGGATTAATACGGCGCCGATCACTAAATCGGTAGTGGGTAATTCCTGTTCGATCGTATGCGTGGAAGAGAACAACGTCTTCACGTTTTTCGGCATCGTCTCGGACAGATAGCGCAAGCGGGGAAGCGAGATGTCGGCAATCGTGACATCGGCACCTAGCCCGGCGGCCATCAAGGCGGCGTTGTGGCCTACCACGCCACCGCCTAAAACCAATACCTTACCCGGTTTCACGCCCGGCACGCCACCTAGCAATACGCCTTTGCCACCTTGCGGTTTCTCAAGGAAACGAGCGCCTTCCTGTACGGACATGCGTCCGGCCACCTCACTCATAGGAATCAAAAGGGGTAACGTATGATCTGGGTTCTCCACGGTCTCGTAAGCCAGACAGATGGAGCCGCTCTTTATCATGGCAAGGGTGAGAGCCTCGTCGGATGCGAAATGGAAGTAGGTGAAGACAAGCTGTCCTTTGCGTACCAAGGGATATTCGCTGGCGATCGGTTCTTTTACTTTTACGATCATCTCGGCAATTCCATATACATCCTCAATGGACGGGAGTATCCGGGCCCCTGCCGCCACATAGGCATCATCGGCGAAACCACTGTTTATACCAGCCGTGTGTTGCACATACACGGTATGACCTCTTTTCACCAACTCTTTGGCTCCGGCGGGAGTAAGAGCTACCCTGTTCTCGTTGTTCTTGATTTCTTTTGGAATTCCAATAATCATAATGGTAGCATTTAATGGGTTTATATGCCTGCAATATACAAAAAAGAGGAACAGATTGGTATTCTGTCCCTCTTTTTTTATCTTATTTCTTGTTCCTTATAAACCTTGTCCGTGGCAGTTCTTGTATTTCTTGCCACTTCCGCAAGGACATGGATCATTGCGTCCTACTCGTTTCTCGGCACGGACCGGAGCTTGCTTCGGCTGAGGTGCCTCGGCTTGGGTGTTGTTTCCGCTCAAGTCTGTTTTCTCCGTGCGGTAACGGCTCATATCCTCGTGCTTCTCCGGGGCGGCCTCTTGTACGGCGATACGTTGACGGGCTCTTTCCTCGGCGATCGCTTGGGCTGCTTGCTGGGCTACGGCCGCTTGACGGGCTTGCATGGCTTGGCGTTGCTCCTCGGTCGGCTCCTCACGTACCGGGATCTGTCCACGCATCAAGATGGCGGCTGTCTTACGGTTCATGTTGTCTACCATTGTCTTGAACAGGTTGTAAGATTCAAGTTTGTAGATCAACAAAGGATCCTTGTTCTCGTAGCTAGCGTTTTGTACGGAGTGGCGCAGCTCATCCATCTCACGTAGATGCTCTTTCCATCCCTCGTCGATCATATGCAATACGATTGATTTCTGGAAGGATTTAACGATTGCCTTACATTCCGTGTCGTAAGCCTCTTTCAGGTTGCAAGATACATTATACATGCGCTTGCCGTCCGTGATAGGGATCATGATATTCTCGTACATCGCTCCTTGATTCTCGTACACTTGCTTGATGACCGGGTGAGCGACTTGCGTCATGCGTTCCATACGACGTTTATAAGTCTTCAATGCCTCCTCGAACAATTTCTCTACGAGTTGCTCCGGTTTCATGCTCTTGAATTCGTCTTCCGTGAACGGGCTTTCCATGGCGAATGTCTTGAACAATTCTAACTTGAAGCCCTCGAAGTCCTCGGCGTGTTGATCGGCGATAGCTGTAGAAGTATCGTAAATCGTGTTCAATACGTCCAGACCGATACGCTCTCCCATCAAGGCGTGGCGACGGCGGGTGTAGATTACGTTACGTTGCGAGTTCATCACGTCGTCGTATTCCAACAGACGTTTACGGATACCGAAGTTGTTTTCCTCGACCTTCTTCTGGGCACGTTCTACGGACTTGCTCAGCATATTGTGCTCCAGAACCTCGCCTTCCTTGAAACCAAGCTTATCCATCAAGCCGGCGATCTTCTCGGAAGCGAATAAACGCATCAAGTCGTCTTCCAGTGAAACGAAGAATACGGAAGAACCCGGGTCTCCCTGACGTCCGGCACGACCACGTAACTGACGGTCTACACGACGGCTCTCATGGCGTTCCGTACCGATGATAGCCAAACCGCCTGCGTCTTTCACGTCCTTGGACAGCTTGATATCGGTACCACGACCGGCCATGTTGGTAGCGATCGTAACCGTACTCTTTTGACCCGCCAAGGCCACGATCTCGGCCTCTTTCTGGTGCAACTTAGCGTTCAATACATTGTGCTGGATCTTACGCATCGTAAGCATACGGCTCAATAGCTCGGAGATCTCTACGGATGTTGTTCCCACCAATACCGGACGGCCTGCTTCCGTCAGCTGAACGATTTCCTCGATAACAGCGTTATATTTCTCACGTTTTGTCTTGTAGATACGATCGTTCATATCGTTACGGGCGATCGGTCGGTTGGTCGGGATCACTACTACGTCCAATTTGTAGATATCCCAGAACTCGCCTGCTTCCGTCTCCGCCGTACCGGTCATACCGGATAATTTATGGTACATACGGAAGTAGTTCTGCAAGGTGATCGTGGCGAATGTTTGTGTAGCGGCCTCTACCTTTACACGTTCCTTAGCCTCGATCGCTTGGTGCAGGCCATCGGAATAACGACGTCCGTCCATGATACGACCCGTCTGCTCGTCAACGATCATAACCTTGTTGTCCATAACCACGTACTCATCATCCTTCTCGAATAAGGTGTAAGCTTTCAACAACTGGTTGATGGTATGTACACGCTCGCTCTTAACGGAATAGTTCGCCAAGATCTCGTCCTTTTGAGCTTGTTTCTCTTCCTCGGTTCCTGTCATGTTCTCCAATTGAGATAATTGGGAAGTGATATCGGGAAGTACGAAGAAGGTCGGGTCGTCCGTCTTACCGGTCAATAGGTCGATACCTTTATCCGTCAATTCGATACTGTTGTTCTTCTCGTCGATCACGAAATACAACTCATCGGTCGCCTCGTGCATATGGCGCATATTCTCGGACATGAAATATTCTTCCGTCTTCAACATTTGAGCTTTTACGCCTTGCTCGCTTAAGAACTTGATCAACGCCTTGTTGCGGGGATATCCCTTGAAGGAGCGGTACAGAAGGATAGAGCCTTCCTCAACGACCTTCTGGTCGTCGCTAGCCATTTTCTTCTTGGCCTCGATCAATAATTTGGAGCAAAGGTCTTTCTGCGCGTTCACGACAACCTCCACGTTCGGGCGGAATTGCTCGAATAATTGTTCCTCGCCACGAGGGATCGGTCCGGAGATGATCAGCGGCGTACGAGCGTCATCGATCAATACGGAGTCCACCTCATCGACGATGGAGTAGTTATGCTTGCGTTGTACCAAGTCTTTCGGGCTGATCGCCATATTGTCACGCAAGTAGTCGAAACCGAACTCGTTGTTCGTACCGAACGTAATATCCGCCTCGTAAGCCTTACGGCGAGCCTCGGAGTTCGGCTGGTGCTTATCGATACAGTCTACGGAAAGTCCGTGGAACATATAAAGCGGTCCCATCCACTCGGAGTCACGTTTTGACAAGTAATCATTCACGGTTACCACGTGTACACCGTTACGTGTCAAGGCGTTCAAAAATACCGGAAGGGTAGCCACCAAGGTCTTACCTTCACCGGTCGCCATCTCGGCGATCTTACCTTTATGAAGAACGACGCCACCAAATAGCTGAACGTCGTAATGGATCATATCCCATGTGATCTCGTTTCCACCGGCTTTCCAGTGATTGGCGTAAATCGCCTTATCGTCCTCGATGCGGACAAAGTCGAAACGAGCGGCCAGATCCCGGTCGAATTGGTTAGCGGTAACTACCACTTCCTCATTCTCGGCGAAACGGCGGGCCGTATCTTTCATGATGGCGAATACCTCGGGCAAGGATTGCTCCAGTACCACTTCCATCTTGTCCGTGATGGCTTTCTCGATTTTATCTACCTCGGCCCAGATCGCCTCACGTTCTTCCAGTTCCTTATCCTCGATGCCTTTGCGAAGCTCTTCCACTTGCGCTTTCTCCTCGGCTACGTAGTCCTGGATACGTTGTTTGATCTCATCTGTTTTCGCACGCAACTCGTCGTTCGAGAGTGCCTTGATTGACGGATATACGGCCTTTACCTTATCTACGTAAGGTGTGATTTCTTTAAGGTCACGCTGCGACTTATTGCCGAACAGCTTCGTCATAAACTCATTAAATCCCATGATTCTTATGTTAATTGATAATTGATAATTGAAAATTGAAAATTGAAAATTGAGAGTTCAACTTCCGATTGTCAATGAGCAATCATCGTCTGTTATTACTTTGTTGTTTGAATTCAGATAAAATACTTAGGGGGGAACCACCTACCTTTCCCTTCTATGATAATTTTAATTCTCAATTACCAATTTTCAATTCCCAAAGCGGTAGGCTTTGAGTAGCGTTTGGTGGCCTGATTCTTAGCACATGGGTTACCGTGGGGGCTACCTCAGTGGCCTTGACTTCGCGGTAGATATGTTGGGGTTTCAACCCGTTGCCCATAAATACCAGCGGGGTGATAACAGCATTATTGCGTATAATCTTGACTTTTTCTTTCGGATTGTCGAGGTTTACTTTCCAACCGGGTTGCAACTCGATGATCAGATCGCCCCGTCTCAAATGGTGCGTACCTTGACGGAATTTGGCGGTTCCCTCGTTCCAGTCGCCCGTAAGCAAGCTCCTGCCCGTGGTGACGAGTTGTACGCCACTAAATTCCTGTATGAATTCGGCGGCCTTGTTCTGTAAAGTCGTCAAATCCAGCTTGGCGTCTTCTATCGCCTTGCGGTTCAAGTAGATCTGGTTGTTGTAGTATCCTTGTACCCAACTGGTATGTTGGCCGTAAATGGCCATCAAGTACATATTAAGCAGGGCCAGACAACGTTTCGGGTGGAACTCGCCACCGTTCACCATCAGGCCGTCCGGATAAGACTCCTCGCTTTTATAATAACCGGAACCGGTGAAGACTACCAATGTATTGGCCAAGCCCACTTTCTTGTCGATCGTATCCAGTAGCTTCTCGATATCTTGATCGAGTTGATAATACGTATCTTGAATCTCCCGGGTGTATTCCTTGCTCATCGTACCCCGGTAATTGCCCGCGTAGTACGTGATAGACAACATATCCGGGCAACTGCGTGTACCAAACCCTCCGTACTCTAGGAACTGGAGGGCCAAGCGATTGATCTCCTTATTGATGAACGGCGAGGTCTTCAGGTTCGGATAGCAGTTCGCGAACTTCTCGCTGAACGTATAGCGGAAAGGAAGATCATCCAATACGTAAGGAAAGGCATCGTATTTCTCCATCGGAAGGGTAGGAGTCCATACCATGGTTTCCAAGCGTGACGCCAAGGATTCCGGGCCGTTATTATAGCGGTCTACGTACCAAGGGATTCCCTTATAGTACGTCGTGGTAGCCCATTTCCCGTTGGTGTTATCCATCCAGAAAGCTCCGTTCGCCGCATGTCCGGCGGAAAGGATGGCGCTCTCGGCATCCGGGGCGATGGAATATACGTCGCTTCTTCCTTGAGAGGCGATTTTCAACTCGTCGCCGATCGTGGAACTGAATAAATTCTTGGGCGAATAATTCTCTTTCGTGTAATTACCCAGATATTCAGGATCATTTAAGATCGAGACCTCTTTCTCTTTCTCGAAATCAAACGTCTTCTCCCCCGCGATACCGCTGAAGCAAGGGTTGCTTCCGGTAAAAAGAGTCGCGAACGCGCTGGCTTGGTCTATGTCCGAGAACTCGAAGCGGATATTGTTGTACACCAACCCCTCGTTCATCAAACGCTTGAAGCCCCGTTCGCCAAATGTATTATAAAAGTATTCTATATAGTCGCCCCTTAGCTGATCCACAGTAATACATACAACCAATTTGGGGGTACGTTGCTGCGCCTCGAGGTTTGTTACCACGAGGATAGCGATAAGTGACGTTATAATTTTTCTCATCCGATTCTCCATATATTTCTGTAAACACCCCAACCCGAACGAACCCAAATCGAGGCTACAAGCGGAATAAAGGCACTGTTTAGATGTTGCGGAATGAAATACCATCCCAGTAACATCAGCGTAAGCGCCGCAAAGTTAATAAAATGATAGTAATATGCAGCCTTCTTCAGCTTTTTTACGCAAAACAAAATAACAGCGATCAAATCGAGCGGCTGTAACCATACCAAAGACCAGTTCGGCCACGTGCAGGGATGGACGGATATGAAGCTAAGAAAGAAGAGGATGACACCTCCGGCTCCGGCTACCGAGAAAAGGACACAATCCACCCACAAGAAGTATTTTTTTTTGCGCCATTCGATCCAAGTAAACCCTAAAACGATTCCGAACAGAAGCCAAGCGCAGACTAAAGGGGTGAATAAATCCCAGATATCTTTTTCCGGCTCGTCGGCTTCCCCGGCTCCGATCACGTGGGTCTCGCTCACCAATGGGCGGATTGTCCCGTCCGGGCCCGTGATGGTGGCTTTAGAGAACGCTTCTTTTAGATAAGGGGGGAGGAAGAGCATCTCGTGCTGGGTGGCCTCCCGGTCGGAGGGGCTGCCTAGCGCTAGGTCGCATCCGAATGTGAGCCACGGATGGTTTCGGGTACAATAATTAATAAGATCCCGGAAGGTCTGGGATTGATAGGGATACTGATAATCGACGCTCCCGTTGATCTCCTTTTCCAAGATCGCGGCAGGGCGGGTAGCGCAATTATCGAAGAAGAAGTTATAACGATATACCCTGTTTTCCGGCCTGTAATTAATAAGCAGGGCATCCCATATATGCTCTTTCTCTTCTTGGGTGAGGTTCAATACTTGCTCCGTGATATCGCTGCCCCGCATTTGGTACTCGATCACGTAGTCTTGGAAATCGGCTACTCCCAGTTTATAATCCGTCTCTCCTTTAGCGAATCGGTAGATAAAATTAGGTTTGGAGAAATCAAATATACCGTAATTGAATATATAATCTATATTTTGCTTGGGATCGTATATGCGTAGAGCGGCATGCCCGTACACGGTGAATACCTCTTCATCGTACGGTGCGCTGGTCATCAGACTGATACGGGCTTCCTCGCTCAGTTTGGGTTGCGCTATCGCCGATAGGGAAAGAATCCCCAGCAGGAATAGAAATATGCTTTTTGTCATTCTCTTCTTGATTATTTGACGCAAAGGTAGATTATTTTTCTTAAACAGTATAGATCGTTTAAGCATAACATATGGCTTTATGTCGAGAAAAGAGATAACTTTGTTTTTATTATAAAGGGAAAAGGAAACTTGGTTACGTCTTTGATTATAAGAGTGTTGCAGTTTTTACGGATTTTTTTTTAAGAAACTTTAGTTTCTTCTAGGGAAAACAAAAGTTTTCCTATGAGGAAACAGAAGTTTCCCTTGCACAAAACTCTAGTTTCTAGCTAGAGAAACGGACGTTGCTTTTAGAAGGAGCATTGAGGAGATAAAACAAAATTAGGCGACCATCCTTATTTGGATAATCGCCTAATGCCTGATAGAGCGGTAGGCGAGGCTCGAACTCGTGACCCTCAGCTTGGGAAGCTGATGCTCTACCAACTGAGCTACTACCGCATTGCGAGTGCAAATGTATACAAATCTTTCTTTTTTTAGTAACTTTGGCGAGAAAATTTTATAAAAAAGAATTAAGTATGGAAAAACTAGTCTTGATAAAGGTAGGAGGGAAGATCGTTGAGGAAGAAGAAACGCTTCGTCAATTATTGAACGATTTCGCTGCTATCGAGGGATATAAGGTCTTGGTGCATGGGGGAGGACGCTCGGCTACCAAGCTTGCCGCTCAACTAGGGATCGAGAGCAAGATGGTGAACGGTCGCCGTATTACGGATGCCGAGACCTTGAAGGTCGTGACAATGGTCTATGGCGGGTTGGTGAATAAAAACATCGTAGCGGGCTTGCAGGCGTTGGGCGTAAATGCTTTAGGCTTGACCGGTGCGGACATGAACTTGATGCGTTCGGATAAACGTCCCGTGGCAGAGGTGGATTATGGTTTCGTAGGCGACGTGAAAGAGGTGAATGCTGATTTGCTAGCCTCTCTTATTCATCAAGGTATCGTGCCGGTACTGGCTCCTCTTACACATGATAAGCAAGGCCATATGTTGAATACGAACGCTGATACGATAGCGGGAGAAGCCGCTAAAGCGTTGGCGAAACATTTTGAGGTGACATTGATGTTCTGTTTCGAGAAAAAAGGCGTTTTGTTGGACGAGAACGATGATGAGAGCGTGATACCGGAAATCGATCGTATAGCGTTTAAGGGATATGTAGAACAAGGAATTATCCAAGGGGGCATGATCCCGAAACTGGAAAACGCTTACCAAGCGATAGACGCCGGGGTGAAGCAAGTGATTATTACGCAAGCCTCGGAGATTCACCAAGGAAAAGGGACGAGAGTCTTTTAAATAAATGAGGGGCTGTTTATGGCCCCTCACGTACATTATATAATAGGTCTATCAAAATATAATAGGTCTATCAAAGACTCCGAATCTTGATATTACGGAACCAGATTAATGAATCCCCATGTTTTCCTTGTAATCCGATAAATCCCTTTGTCGGTAATTCGGCGAAAGGTTTGGGCAACCAGCTTGGGATATCGCTTCCATCCGGGTTCTTGGTGCCGGAAGTCCATTTGCTCATATCCATTTCGGTAACTTTCTTTCCGTTGAGGATAACCATGATATGTTGTCCGGAGCATTTGATACGCATATGATTCCACTCCCCGGGTTTTTTGACTACCTTGTCTTGCACGGCGCCTAGATGTCCGTAAATGGCTCCGCATTTCTCATACGGCTTGCCGTTTCCCCATTTTTCACAATGGTCGTCCGCTATCTGTATTTCTACCGAGTTGGGTATCCAATCCTTCGTGTCCGTACAGTAAACGACTACTCCGCTGTTCGTGCCCACGTCGGTCTTAAAATCAAGATCCAGCTCGAAGTTCTCATATTCATCCTTTGTCCAGATAGACTCGTCCTTCACGGCACCTAACACGCCATCAGTCTCGCTCCAAACTTCCGGATTGTAGTTGGCGTTTTCCAGATTTTTACCGAAGAGAGGCTTCCATTTATTGTTATCTGCCGCGAATAAGGAGAATGTACCTGCCACACACCATAAAGTAGCCATGGCTAAAAGAAAATGTTTCATGCTATTAGTTTTAAAGATTTACGTGAGGCAAATGTATTCATTTATTTTGGAAGGAACATAGTCTACGAAGAACGATTTTATTTACAAGTGAAAGCGAAATAGGTTGAAATGCTATGATTCTTAAGGAAATCTTCTTTTTTTATCAAAAATCAAATAGTTTGTTAAAATGATATTAAAATCTTGTATAATCTTTATTGTTGTAAAATAGATTAACTGAAAATTACCTATTGCTTGATTGGTTTTGTGTTATTATGATATTGCTTGTGTATCAAAATATGCATTTAATAAGTCTAAAAATGACGTTATGAAATATATTTGACTGTTTTGATGACATAAAATCATTGTATTATTTGTTTTTAACAGAAAATATTCTTTATATTCGCGGTGTGAAGATTAGGTGTATGTATGATTGTATGTGAAAGTAAAGTGAATATTTTAATGTAATTTTATATATATGCATGTATAATCCTGCTGTTTTAAACTAAGTTCTTCGTAGACTATGGTAAGTTATGTGTGAATTTTGATTTAAATAATTAATTGTTAAATAAAAAAGTGTGTTTATGAGAAGGTTGACTTTTTTGTTATTATGCTTGTTTATAGGCATAGGAGTCGCAACGGCACAGACGATGAAGATAACAGGTAATGTTATATCATCGGAAGATCAGCAACCCGTGATCGGTGCGGCTGTCGTTGTGAAAGGCACTACGATTGGTACGGTTACGGACTTTGAGGGAAACTTTAGTTTAGATGTACCGAGAGACGCTAAGATGATCTTTATTTCTTATGTAGGATTGAAAACGAAGGAAGTACCTGTGGCATCCGTGATCAACGTTGTTTTGGACTCGGATTCAAAAGCGTTGGATGAGGTGGTTGTAACCGCTATGGGTTTGACTCGTGAGAAGAAAGCCTTGGGTTATGCCCTGCAAGAGGTGAAATCTGATGAGTTGACAAAAGCTGGCCAACAGAGCTTGGCGACCTCACTTTCCGGTAAGATCGCCGGTGTGCAGATTACTTCTCAAGGTGGACAGGTTGGTGCGTCGCAGAATATCGTGGTTCGCGGTAATTCCTCTTTTGGTAATAACCAACCGTTGATCGTTGTGGATGGTGTGCCTATCGCTAATGATAACGCGAAAGGTGCCACTGTAAACTTGGGTTCCGGCTTGAATGATATTAATCCGGAGGATATAGAGTCTATCTCTGTGTTAAAGGGTGGATCTGCCGCTTTGTATGGTATGCGTGCCGGTAATGGCGTTATCTTGGTTACTACTAAATCCGGTAAGAAAGACAAGGGTGTATCTATCTCTTATGAGGGTGATATCACGATTGACCGGGTTTATAATTTGCCTAGATTGCAGAATAAGTACGGACAAGGCTATTACGCTTCCGAGTATGATTGGAAGGAAGCGCAAGCGGGGGGATATTCTGGCGATTATCAAGCTTTTGCCTTGGAGAATGGTTACAATTATGTAGATGGTATGGGTAGTGGTATCAACGATAACGCAGATGAGTCTTGGGGACCTCGCTTGGATATCGGATTGAATTTGCCGCAATACAATAGCCCGGTGATCGATGGCGTGCGTCAGGCTACTCCTTGGGTTTCCAGCCCGGACAATATCAAGAATTTCTTCCAAACGGGTTATTCTATGAATCATACGGTGGCTTTGTCTGCCTCTACGGATAAAACGTCTACACGCGCGTCTTTATCTTTCCGTGATCAAGGCGGTACGACCCCGAACACTGATCAGAAGCGCTATGCTATGGCAGTGAACACGAAAATGACGTTTAATAAGTATATTGATTTCGACTTGTCCGCGAATTATATTCGCACGAAAAGCGCAAACTTGCCGGGTACGGGATATAACAGTACGAATGCCTTGCAGTCTATCATGCAGTGGTTTGGTCGTCAAGTTGATTTGAAAGATTTGAAGAATAATTGGGATCAAGTGGATGAGTATGGAAAATATACGCATTATAACTGGATACAGTCTTTCCATGCGAATCCGTATTGGACATTGAATAAGAATACCAATAGTTATGATCGTAATCGTTTCTATGGCAAGACCTCCTTGTATATCAAACCGACCGATTGGTTAAAGTTTGAAGGTCGTATGGGCTTGGATCATTACGATTCTAATCAGTTCTCTCGTATTTTATGGAATATCGACTATCCGAATGGATATTTCCGTAGCTTCGACCGTTCGATGACTGAGTTTAACGCGGACTTTATCGCCTACGTGAACAAGAACTTCGGTGATTGGGCCTTGAATGGTTTGGCTGGAGCCAACTATCGTGATTATCAAACAGCTATCATGGGGACAGGTGCGGACGAATTGACCGCAGAGGGATTGTTTACCGTAGCGAACGCTCATGGAACCCCGTACACCTTGAACGACCATGAGAAACGTCGTTCAAACTCTGTATACGCTAATGCCTCTATCGGCTACAAGAATATGGCTTATGCCGAGGTCAGTGTCCGTAATGACTGGGACTCTACGATCAAGGACGCTTTCTTCTATCCTTCTTTCAGTGGTAGCTGGATCTTGACCGAGACATTCCCCGGATTGCAAAATGGCGATTATTTGAATTTCTTGAAATTGCGTGGTGGTTGGGCAAAGATCGGTTCCGCAACGGACCCGTATCGTTCGAACGCTTATTATTCATTGATCAGTTCTTCGTTCAATGGTACTACATTGTTCTATAATCCGACAATCCTTCCTCCTACAAATCTTCGTCCGGAGAGCGTAAAGACTTGGGAAGTTGGTGTTGAGGCTAATTTGTTCAACAATCGTTTGCATATTGATGCCGCATATTATAATAAGGTGACGAGCGATCAGATCATGAATGCGAACGTGGCTACCTCTACCGGTTATACCTCTATGTATATTAACGCTGGAAAGATCAGCAACAAGGGTGTCGAGTTGCAGGTATCCGGTGATATCATCAAGAATCCGAAGGGATTCAACTGGACGGCTACGTTGAACTGGGCGAAGGATAAGAGTCGAATCGATGAGCTTTATACAGATCCCGTTACCGGACAGTCTTTGGACGCTTACCAAATCGGTAGTAGCTGGAGCGTGAAGAACTATGCGATGGTCGGTAAAAGCTGGGGTACTTTGGTAGGTACTGGTTACGTATATAATGAGGATGGCTCGATCTTGGTAGAGGATGGTATTCCTGTCTACGAGGCTGGAAAAGAGATCGGTGATGTTACGCCGAAGTGGTTGGCTGGTTTCAGCAATGAGTTCTCTTATAAGGATTGGAGCTTCGGTTTCTTATTGGATTTCCGTTTGGGCGGTGACGTGTATTCTGTTACACAAGCATTCGGTTCTCAGACAGGTATCTTGAAACACACAGCAGAAGGCGATTTGCGTGAGAATGGCGTCGTACTTGGCCAGAATTATATGACGGACAAGGTCTTCAAGACCGCTGATGGTAAGATTAATGATGTCGCTGTCAACGCAGAGGACTTCTTCTATAATTATTATACGATTTGTGAGATGTCGGTATTCGATGGTTCTTACTTGAAATTGCGTGAGGCTCACCTGACGTATAATTTCCCGAAATCAATTCTAGAGAAGACTAAATGTATCAAGGCCGCTCATGTATCATTGGTTGGTACGAACTTGGCATTGCTTTGGGTGCATAAGTCAAATATCGCTCATATTGATCCGGAGTCTACAAGTACCGGTGGTGATGACCCCGAGACTACGGCTACAAGCAGAGGATTTAACTCTGGTGTAGGTTTTGAGTCCAACTCTTATCCTCCTTCTCGTAGCTTTGGTCTTAAATTAGGTGTAACATTTTAATCAACATTAATCTGAGGAATTTAATATGAAAAGATATATCAAGAATTTCATGATGGCTATGATGATCGGTGCTACTGTATTCGGTAGCTCGTGTACCGATTCGTTTGAGGAGGTCAATACAGACCCGGATAGCCCTACGGATGTGCCTACGACGAATCTTCTGGCGTATTCTTTATATTACACATCCTATCGTCTGTATGATCGGTGGTTCGCGATGGATGAGCCGATGACTTTCTGCGGATATGCTTCGAAGATGACTTATATCGACGAGTCCCGCTATAATTTCCGTACGGGTGTACAGGATACGAACTGGGAGTATTTGTATCGTATATTGAATAACCTAAAAGATATCGAGAAGCGTGCCACGTTTAATGAGACTCCTAATATGCTGAACGTATCGAAGGTTATGCAGGTTCATTTGATGCAGGTAGCCACGGATCGTTGGCGGGATGTCCCTTATACGGATGCCGCTAAGATGACAGATGGGGTCTTGCAGCCGAAATACGATAAGCAAGAGGATATTTATCCGGGCTTATTGGCTACGTTGAAGGAAGCTGCGGATGGCTTTGCCGATGGTGGTAGTGATGACTTAGGCGAGGGAGACTTGTTATTCGGTGGTGATATCGAGAAGTGGCAGAGATATTGTAATTCTATGCGTCTTCGTTTAGCGATGCGTATCTCAGAGGTTTCCCCGGCGTTGGCTAAGGAGACCGTAGAGGAAGTCATGGGTAATCCCACTAAGTATCCGATCATGGAAAGCAACGATGATAATGCTTTCTTCTGGTGGATCGGAACAGACCCCAACTATTACGAACCGATGGCAGACGGTTATCGTACACGTAAGACGGAGTATTGTGCCGCAGACGTGATCGTGGATCATATGAATACACGTGAGGACCCTCGTCGCTCATCTTATTTCCAACCCACAAAAGAAAGTGTGGAGGCCGGTGAGCCTAAGTATGTAGGTTATACGATCGGGGCGAAAGCGAATGCGGTAGCTTCTAAATATTCCATTTGGGGAGCACGTTTCTTCACGGACTTGGCTGGTTTTTCTCCTTATATGCGTGTCGCTGAGCCTTGGTTCTGTGTCGCTGAGGCATCTATGTTGGGATGGAATACCGGAATCTCCGCAGAGGACGCATACAATAAGGCTGTTACCTATTCCATGGAAGAGAATAGCGTATCTGCCGAAGATATAGCGGATTACCTTGCGAACGCGGGTAAGTTCACGAATGATAAGAAACAGATTTATTATGAGGAATGGGTTGCCATGTTCAAGCAAGGAATGGAAGGTTGGTCATTGTATCGCCGTACAGGCGTGCCAGACAACTTGTATCCGGCTCCGGGCCGTCCGGCAAACTATTCTAATCATAACGTACCCCCGTTCCGCTCTCCGTATCCTGATAAGGAACGTAATTTGAACAATGCGAATTGCGCTCCGTTCGATGCGGAAGTCGTGGATAATTTGTGGGGTAAACAAATGTGGTGGGATACACGTACAGGCGTTCATTAACTACTAGTTAACATAGACATACCAAGTGCCTGTATACTATAGAGGGGCTGCTCGTGATGAGTGGCCCCTTTTTTTGTCATTATGCTGTCATTTTTAAATAAACTATGTACCTTTGTCCGGCTTATTTAGAAAAAAGATGGAAAAAGAAGGAATGATGGTGGTCGATATTAAGAATATCGTTACTCGTTTGCCGGAATTGCGGTTTACGACACCCGTGAATTGGAGAATTGATGAAGGGCAGCAATGGGCTGTAATCGGTCCGAATGGTGCTGGTAAAACCTTGATAGCGGATATTATGCAGCGTAAATTCGCTTTTAAGGAAGGTGAGGTCGTGTTCTCCGGGGATGGTAAGGTGAGTGACTTTATCAAGAGTATAGCGTTTAAGGATATTTATTCGTTGGCGGATTGCCGGAATTCTTATTACCAACAACGTTGGCATTCGACAGAGACGGAGGAGATGCCTATTGTCGAGGAATTGTTGAAGGAATATGCGGGCTCTGATAATTTAGCGAAGATATTGACTCTTTTCGGTATAGAGGATTTATTGCCTAAGCGGTTGATCTTCTTATCAAGTGGTGAATTACGAAAATTCTTGATTGTCCGGACGTTGCTTAGCCGTCCTCGTGTCTTGATCTTGGATAATCCTTTTATCGGCTTAGACGCTCCTTCCCGGGATTTATTGGTAGAGATGCTAGGGCAAATGACAAAATTGAATGGTGTTCAAGTTGTCTTGTTATTATCTAACCCCAATGACATACCGGCAATGATCACGC
Source organism: Parabacteroides sp. AM17-47 (assembly GCF_003434625.1). NCBI lineage: Bacteria > Pseudomonadati > Bacteroidota > Bacteroidia > Bacteroidales > Tannerellaceae > Parabacteroides > Parabacteroides sp. AM17-47. The sequence continues at coordinate 75,560 of NZ_QTLI01000008.1, read as the reverse complement.
ATGTATTGCCTATCCATGATCGTACTTGCTTGCCTCCGCTGACTCGAGAGGAGTTTATGTCGGATACGGAATTAATCGCCCGTCTTTTTCCAACGGAAGGCATTCATGCATGCGAGGAAGTTGGTAAGGTTCGTTTACCTGTGGATATGAACAAGATAGCCTCTTTACATGAGGTGACTTTACGCATGGAACATGTGAAAATACGCTATGGTAGCCGTACGATCTTGAAAGATTTGGATTGGGAAATCAAGAACGGGGAGAAGTGGGCGTTATTCGGTCCGAATGGCGCTGGTAAATCTACCTTGCTGAGTTTGGTTTACGCGGATAATCCCCAGTCGTATGCGAATACGTTGTATTTGTTTGATAGAAAGAGAGGTTCCGGGGAAAGTATTTGGGATATCAAGAAGCGTATCGGATATGTATCGCCGGAGATGCACTTATATTATAAAGAGAATGTCCCTACCTTGAATATTGTCGGTTCCGGCTTTTTCGATTCGATCGGCTTGTTTCGTAAGTGTAATGCGGAGCAAGAAACGGTAGCCTTGGAGTGGATGAAAGTTTTTGGCATCGAACATTTGAAAGACCGTTTATTCTTGACCTTATCATCGGGAGAACAACGTTTGGCTTTATTAGCGAGAGCTTTCGTGAAAGATCCCGATTTAATTATATTAGATGAGCCTCTCCACGGTCTGGATGTGAGCAATAAGAAAAAGGCGGCTGCTATTATTGAGCAATTCTGCGATCGCCCGGGGAAAACCTTGATTTACGTAACCCATTACCCGCATGAATTACCTGCTTGCGTAGACAAGCGGTTCGAGCTAGTGAAGCATGCGTAAATTATCCTTATAAGGACTTGAAAAAAACATAGTTATGATTTTTCAAAAGATAAGTATGAATTGAAAAAATCATAACTATGAATTTATAAGGTCATTTAACGGCTACCACCCGCCCACCAGACCGGTTCGCTGTATACATATTGGCCATCGCCAACAGCTTCCTTGATATTGTTATTTGCTGTTGCGTCACCAGAGCCATAAATGAAGCGTAATGGGAATTTACCTTTATTTTTTAATGTGATAAAGTCTTCACCCGCCGCTTTTAATCTACGATAATCGTTATAAGCCTCGACAGCCTCACCTGATGCGCCAAAGAAAGCAAGATATTTCTGGATCATGGTTTCTTTCAGCGGGTTAGCCTCGAATAACGGTTTTACGTTCTTATCAAAATATTCAGCGGCAACCTCTTCTGTTAGATCGGCTTTTGCTGTAGCCCCTCCATAATTTAATAAATCCGGGCAATTGATCGTTGCTTGGATAGAACGATTCATGTTATTAAATGCTACTTGTATCGCCTCTTTTAGTATTGGTTCAGCCTCGTCTTTTTTATTCAATCGACAAAGAGCTTCTGCTTTCAGGAATAATAATTCATGATAACTTAGCATCATTGTCGGAGCTAAAGAAGAGCCATAAAATATGGATGTGTCGTATGTGAATTGCACTTGTTCAGGCTTCCCGTTTGGTGCGGCGTTAACCTCTGAAGGATCTTCACGTTGTACCCAGTCCGGGTCCATAAAGGCACGTGTTCCCCTCGGATCGTTACGTTCTACAAACTTTTCCACTATACTTTGGCTAGCGGCTAGAGCATCACGAGTAAAGCAGAACCCAAATAGAGGATTGATATTGGTAACACCATCATAGAAATTAAATTTTAACTCTTCGCTTGAAGATTCAAACGATTTAGATATGCAATCTAGGACAGTGTTCAATGAAGCGGTCTTGTCCGATGCTCTATTTAAGAGATGCATTGTTAATCGGGCTTTTAAGGCGTAAGCCGCTTTTTTCCATTTACCTCCGTTGCCCCCATAAGCCAGATCGTTTGTTCCTACCGCTCCCATGGCATCTGTACCATCGAAATTACTGATAGCGTCATCTATTAATTTAAAGATGTCACTGTAAATAGATTCTTGAGAGTCTATTTTAGGCTGCATGCTAATATTCATATCGCAAGCTTCTGTCCAAGGCACATCTCCAAATAAATCGGTAAGTACCGCTAGGTTATAGGCGGCGAAAAACTGTCCGATTCCTAGCGTGATTTGGTTACCTGCTTCTTCTCCTTCTCCGGAACACTTAGCTATTACTGTTTTAGCGTTCTTTAGGTTGGTATAGGTAGAAGACCATACATTGTTATAAGTATTTGTTGAAGATGGTTCTCCATTTCGAGTCTCGGCATTGAATAACTGATTATGAATACCTGCTTCTTGCTCAATATATACAGATGCATAAGTAGAGAAATCGCCTCCTACGGTGCTGAATGCGGTAGAAGTGATCAAGTCTGTTACAATAAATTTGGCTTGTACATCCTGTGCGTGATTTTTGTCTACATTAATATCGTCCATTACGCTATCTGTACAAGAAATCATAGGAACTGCCAGCAATGCCAGAGCCAATAATCCATGCGTTAACTTATATTTATTCATATGAGTAATCATTTTAGAATTTAACATTTAGACCAAAACCGTAACTAGAAGTTGTTGGTAATGAGAAACGTTCAAAAGAACCAGCCATATTCGTGTTTCCTTGAGTGGATTCCGGGTCTATGTTAGCAAGTTCGGACCAAACCAAGATATTTCTTGCGAAAACATTCAAGTTGACTTCTAACCATTTTTTCTGGAATACAGGATAACTAACAGCTAATTCTCTTAATTTAATAAACGAGCTATTATATACGGAAGATTCATTGATATTATTGATAGTCTCATAATAATGTTGCATCTCGTTCGCTCCGGATATAGGTGTCGTGTTTTTGGAACCATCTTCCTTAACTCCTTCAACAAGGAATGATCCTTCTCGATTTTCAGTGTTTTTACTTACACCATACATGTCAAGAAGACCATTTGTACCACAATAAATCTGTCCTCCTTGCTTCCAGTCGAATACAGCGCTAATGTTGAATTTCCACAAACGTAAATTTGTATTGAAACCAAGGATGAAATCAGGAGAGACTTTACCGATTACATCATCTTTACCAGCCATGGGAACTCCATCCTCGTCGACAATCAAGTTACCGTTATCGTCTCTTGCGTAAGAGACTCCGTATATTACCGGGAATTTATCACCAATACCCGCACGTACTTGAGGAGTCGTAAATCCGCCTAAGAAGATACTTTCTACTCCGGGAGCCAATTCATCTACATAATTATCGATCTTACTCCAGTTGATCCCGATATTCCAATCTACATTCTTCAAACGGATTGGATTGATATTCACCGTTAACTCATGAGCGTTCGTGTGAATCTTTCCTCCATTTGTCATAAAACTGCTTGATCCCGTGGAAGAAGCTAATGGTACTTCGAAAATTTGATCTTTTACATTTTGGCGAGAGTAAGTGTAATTAATCGATACCAAATTGTTGAAGAAACTAATATCCGCTCCTAGTTCATAAGAACGAGTATTTTGAGGTTTCAAATTAGGGTCATACACGATCCCATATTCCGTGAAAGCATTTTGGCTATCGATAGGATACATCAAAGGTGTCCCGCTATAAAATCCTCCACCAAAAGAAGGAGTCGTATAGTAGTTCTGATAGTATTTCCCGGCTTGTCCAACCTCAGCGTACGAAGCACGTATTTTTGCGTAATTTACGATTTCATTCTTTAAAGGTTCTAATTCTGTCAATATCCAGCCTACCGATACGGAGGGGTAGAAAAATGAGCGGTTACCTGCCGGCATTGTAGATACATAGTCATTACGGCCCGTAACATTTAAATATAACATATTCTTATACGAAGCAGAAAGACTGCCAAAGAAACCTACTGTACGTTGGCTGCTCTGCTTTTCTTCATTATCTTTAGTTACGGTGTTATTGATGTGATTCCATCCCGGGAAATTATATGTACCACCATATTGCCAGTAATATTTATTATTGTCTTGTACGATCTCATTACCTAGTAAGGCATCAAAGTCCCAAGCTTCGGAGATCTTCCATGCGTAAGTCGCGGTTAATAGAGAGTTGAACGTTGTTGTTGTCCATCCCGAGTTTTCTATCTGTCCTTTTCCGTTCGCATGTCCATATCCCCAAATATCTTGATAATGGGTAGTATAAGCATCTACACCCATTTGATATTTTACATCTAACTTATGATTTTCGGTATTGAATTTAGTACCGAAGTTTACATATGCGTTACCAAAGAAACGATTGGTCTTTTCTGTAAATTCATTGTTGTTGACAGACCAATAGGCTGCGTCGAATCCTCCTGTGCCGCGATACGTATTTTGTTGGTATAAATTATTGGCATAATGGGATGGTATACCTGCTAAATCATAATGAGCGGGTGCGGGATATACGGTCGCCACGATACCGTCATTAGCTCCGGTAGATTTTTGGATTTTTGAATTCACGAAGTTTCCGGAAAAACCGGTAGTCCAATGCTCTTCCAATCGGGATTCCGCTGTTAATTTTACATTGTAACGATCCATACCTGTAGTAGGGACTATACCATCTTGGGTAGTACTACCCAAAGAAAAGGAATAAGAGCCTCTATCCAATGCTTGTGCGACATTTAATGAATTGTTCCAAGTCGTACCTAAATCAAAGAACTCTCCTATATTATCATAAATTTGTGGAGTAGTCCATGGATCCATTCCTGCATTGGCACGTTGAGGAACGTAATACATACCTTCATGTTTGCCCGATTGCTTGGTGTATGTATTATCTGTATTTCCTCCGTAGGTAGGATCATTGGGTAATTCTGAGATTTTAGGTCCCCAGCTAGTTGAAGCGTTAGGATTGAATTTACCGTTACTACCTTGAGCGTATATGTTCTGAAGATGAGGTTTTCTGGAAATCTTGTCAAAACTCAAGTTAGAAGAAAACGATACTTGTGGTTTCCCTTTTTTTGCCCCTTTACCACTTTTTGTTGTAATAACGATTACACCATTAGAGGCACGGATACCATACAAGGCGGAAGCTGCTTGTCCTTTCAGGATGTTAATGCTCTCGATATCGTTAGGATCGATATCGACTGCTCGGTTCGCATAATCTGCTCCGCTAACGCTATCGTAAGTACTCATGTCTGCGGCAGAAGAAATAGGCATGCCATCTACAACATATAGAGGAGAGTTATCCCCTGTAAATGAACGGGCTCCACGAATCGTTATCTGAGAAGAAGCACCGGGCATACCGCTAGATGGTTTAATCTCTAATCCGGAGACTTTTCCTTGTAAGGCTCCCGATAGGCTGGAGTTTGCCGCTTGCGTTAACTCATCAGACTTTATATCTTGTACCGCATAACCTAAAGCTTTTTTCTCTTTGGAGATACCCATGGCTGTAATAACGACTTCACTTAGGTTCTGTGCCCCTGATTGTAGCTCCACTTTCATTACAGGCTCGATAGGAACTTCTTTCGCCACCATTCCCACATAAGAGAATACCAGAGTCTTCGCGGAACCTATGAACAATATGTTATTTTTTATTATTACTTAGTTTTCGCGGAACCTCGTTATAGTCTGAAAATCATGATGTACGCAGGAATCGTTCGCTGTTATTTTATGTATATTTTTATCTCTCATAGTGTTAAATATGTAATTCTTTATACTTGATGTAAGCCGTAATCTCTTGTGTATATATTATAATATTTAAATTAGGGGCTAAAAAAGTCTCCAAATTTTCTACCCCGTTTATCTTTTCTTATTATTTTATTGAAATTTTTTAATTATTTATTTGTTATAATAAATTTATTGTTACATTTGCATTTGTCCGAACCTTAATTTCCATGTTGCTATAAATCTATTGCGAATTAATTATATGTAAGTTAAACAAAAAAAGAGTGTGTCTATGAAGAAGTTGACTTATCTTTTACTTTGCCTAGTTTTAGGCATTGGATTGGCCACAGCTCAGACGAGGAAAGTAACAGGAACTGTTATTTCCGCCGAAGACAGTGAACCGATTATTGGTGCGTCTGTAATAGTCAAAGGTACTACTACAGGAACAGTAACGGATTTTGATGGTGCGTTCAGTTTGGATGTACCAAGTTCCGCGAAGACTCTGGTAATTTCTTATGTGGGCATGATTGCTCGTGAGGTTCCGGTACAAGATGTGTTGAGGGTAGTCCTTCAGTCTGGTACCCAGAATCTTGAGGAGGTTGTCGTAACTGCGATTGGTATGAAAAAGCAGGAAAAGGCGTTGGGCTATGCAGCCTCTACTGTGAAGAGTGAAGATTTGAATGCCGCTAAGTCTGGATCAGTGATGTCAGGCTTGACTGGTAAGGTTGCGGGTTTGAATATTACTAGCGGTGGTGCTACAGGCTCTTCTCAGAAAGTAATCGTGCGTGGTATCAGTTCTTTCAGTGCTAATCAACCTTTGTATGTGGTGGATGGTGTGCCTATTATGAATGATTTCCAAGGTGAGGATTCTTTCTCTAACTCCGTGGATTTTGGTAACCAAGCTAATGACATTAACCCAGAGGATGTTGAGTCTGTAACAGTCTTGAAGGGTGCTTCCGCTACTGCCCTTTATGGTAGCCGGGCTGCTAATGGTGTTATCATGGTGACAACAAAACGGGCTGGGGCTGAGAAGCTTTCTGTTACGTACGATGGCTCATTTATGGGATCTAGCGTATTGCGTGTTCCTCAAACACAAGATCGTTTCGGACAAGGATGGGGATCTTTCGGACCTATGGAGAATGGTTCTTGGGGACCGGTTTTGGATGGTCGTGATCATATCTGGGGACCTTACTCAGACGGCTCAGAAGGTTTATTAACTCCGCTTTCTAAGCCTTTCTCGTATGTAAAGAACAATCTTCGTGATTTTTATGAAACTGGTTTTGAGACGAATAATAACGTCTCGATTCGTATGGGTAATGATAAACTTGGTTTTGTTGCCTCCTATGGTAATGTGAAGTCTGACGGTGTATTACCGGGTGACGCTGATTCATATGCTCGTAATACAATCTCGTTAAGAGGTAATATGAAATATAAACGTTTTTCTGCGGAATTAAACTTGAACTATGTCCGTAAAGATATCACACAAGCTGCTGCTGGCCAAGGAGATGATGGTGCAACGATGTTTTCTGAGATTTTGCAACATGCCGTGGATGTAGATATTAGCTCAATGAAAGATTATACGAATCCTTATTTTAATACGGATAACTTCTATACAGCTTATGCGGAGAATCCATATTGGGTGTTAGATCATAATCGTAATAAATATCAAGACGACCGTGTCTATGGTAAGATCGAGCTTGCTTTTGAGATTATGAAAGGTTTGAAGGCAGTTGGACGTTTAGGTGGTGACTTTACGAACGCTACTCAAAAGAGATGGAATGAAAAAGTGACTTTCGCTTCAGGGTCTTGGAGTGAATTAGGTGGTAAGAAGCAGCAGCCCGGTACTTATACGGAACGTCGTGACAAGGTGGAGCAAATTGATGCGACCGCTTTCTTAAACGCGGATTATAAAATCGGTGAGGATATCGCTTTGAATGGTATGATTGGATGGAACTTGAATCAACAAACGAGTTCTTATTTGAAATCTTATCTGTATGGTTTGGAGCAACCGGGATGGTTTAACCTAGCGAATGGTGTTGATAAGCCCATGACTACGACTTACTCTGATAGACGCCGTTTGGTTGGTTTGTTCGCTCAAGGTGAGTTTGGTTACAAGAATTTCTGGTTTGTGAATGCTTCTATTCGTAACGACTGGTCATCTACTTTACCTCAAGGAAATAATAGCTTTTTCTATGGTGGCGTGAATACTTCATTGATCATCACGGATATGTTTGAGGATTTGAAATCTGATTATCTGAATTTCTTGAAGGTTCGTGCAGCTTGGGGACAGACTGGTAACGATGCCCCGATTTACCGTACTAGCAGTTATTTTACACCGACTCAAATCAGTTTAGGTTTTGGAGATTTATATTTACCTATTAATAATACATTAGGCTTGACAGAGTATAATCGTTTGCCGAGTATGGATCTTCGTCCGGAGATCACGACAGAATGGGAGTTCGGTTTAACAACGCATCTGTTTAACAATCGCTTGGATATTGATGCTGCTTATTATAATAAGAGTACGAAAGATCAGATAATATCTGCTAGTCTGGCTCCGGAGTCTCGCTATACGTCTATGACCCGCAACGTAGGTAAGATTGCGAATCAAGGTGTCGAGTTGGCAGTGAATGGCATTCCTGTTCGTACGAAAGATTTCGAGTGGGGATTAGGTTTTACTTTCAGTAAGAACTGGAGTGAGGTGAAAGAGTTATGGGATGATGTAACTGAGTATAAATTGACAAGTTCCTATCAAGTGGATTTCGTTGCGGAAGTAGGTCAGCCTTTGGGCGTTTTCAAGGTTCCGGCTTTGGCCACGACCGATGATGGTAAGGTGATCGTTGATAATAACGGTATGCCGACAATTGATGCTAGCAAGAAAGAGATCGTAGGAACGTCTACTCCTAATTTCTTGATGGGCTTTAATACGCATTTCACATGGAAAGGGATTACTTTATCAGCGGTATTAGATTGGCGTAATGGCGGTGAGTTCTATTCATATACCTCTCAATTGCTTACATTTGCCGGAAACTCTACTTATACGGTGTTTAATAATCGTGAACCATTTGTGGTTCCTAATTCCGTGAAAGTCGTAAATGGTCAATACGTAGAGAATGATATACCTATCGTACATTGGGGAGGTGCTTCTAGCGCTGTTAATACCTACTATAATAACGCCTCCAACTACGCTCAGTATAGAAATTGGATTTTACCTAAAGATTACTTGAAATTAAGAGAGATTACACTTTCTTACTCTTTGCCGAAAGCATGGTTGAAACAAACCCCATTCTCTATGGTTCAAGTTAGTTTGATCGGACGTAATTTATTTATGTGGACCCCGAAAAAGAACAACTACGTAGATCCGGAAGGTACGAATTATGGTAATGACATCTTGTCTGAAATTGGTGAATTTGGTGCGGCTCCGACAAACCGTACGTTTGGTGGTGGTATTAAAGTCGTATTATAATAAGTAACTTTAAAAAGTAAAGATAGTATGAAAAGAAACAATTTAATATATACAGGACTGGTTAGCTGCTTGTTGATGGCGACTACAGCTTGTTCCGATTATTTGGATATTAACCAGAATCCGGAATATCCAACGGAAGCCTCTTCTTCTACTTTGCTTCCTTCTGGTATCGCAGGAGTAGCAAGTATTGTAGGTGGTACTTACGAATTATATGGTAGCATGTGGTCTCAGCAATGTACGCAGGGACATACATCCAACCAGTATAATACATTGGTTAACTATACGATAACTAACGCATCCGATTCTCGTTTGTGGTCTATACCTTATTCAATAGCACTGCCAGACTTGGATTTGGTTATCAAAAGCTCTGAATCGGCTCAAGAATGGAATTATTGGGTAATGGGTAAGACTATGACTGCCTTTATGTATCATATCCTAGTGGACTCTTATGGCTCTATTCCTTTTACAGAAGCTATCCTTGGAAATGAGAATACTACACCAAAGTATGATGACAGTAAGACTGTGGTTTATCCGGGATTATTAGCGATGTTGGATGAGATTATCGCTAAAAAGGCGGAGGCTACCGCAGGTGGTTTGCCTTCGGTTACAAAACAAGACTTGGTGTTCGCTGGTGACGTGAATAAGTGGATTCAATTTGCGAAGAGTTTAAAGCTAAAATTGTTGATGCGTGATTTCGATACGAATAAAGCTGCTATCAAGGCATTGCTCGACGAAGGAGATTTGCTGAGTGTAGACGCTAAGATGGACTGTTTTCAAGATTTGGAAAATAAATCAAATCCATTGTATGAGAATGACCGTCGTAAATTGAATTCAACTGTAAATATTCGTGCGTGCGCTACGGTTTGCGATTATTTGAAAAAATATGAGGATCCTCGTTTAAATGATTTTTATTCACCTAATACGGATGGCTCCGGCGAGACAACAGCTTTGAAGTATGGTGACCGCCCAAACTCGGTAGCGGTAACAACTCGTATGATCTCTGTGGCTAAGCTAGGTCCTACGGATCCTGTTTATTTTATGTCTGCTGCTGAGGTAGCGTTCCTGCAAGCGGAAGCTTACGCTCGTTTGAATGATGTGGCTAAAGCGAAAGTGGCTTATGAACAAGGTGTGAACTATGCGTTTGAACGTTGGGGATATTCTGCTGCCGAGTTTATTTCGGAAGGTGCTCCTTATGCTTTCGATAGTACGGACCAAAATTCAATGCTTACCTCTATTTTGACCCAGAAGTGGATCGCTTCCACTCGTTGTCAAGCATGGGACGCATGGTTTGATATCAATCGTACCGGTATTCCTGTTTTAGGGACAAAGCATGTGGATGAGGAAGGATATATTTGGGGGCAGTTGACTCCTTGCATTGGTTCTGCGTTGGCTCCGGGTGAATATCCTCGTCGTTTATTGTATCCGAAGTCATCTTCAGACTATAACCCTAATACTCCGGCGGTAGTTCCGTTAGCGGAAAAACAATGGTGGCATAAATAAATGGGTGTTATAAATGTATATTAATCAGAAAAGCTTTTTGAATATGAAACAGATAAATAAATTACTGGTTATCTTATTGGCGTTGGTCACCTTTTCTTCTTGTGAGACCTATGGTGATTACGAGATAGAATACACGGCCATTTATCCTTTATGTGGCGAATGGGTAGTTAATGTTACAGGTGAGGATGGTGGTGTCTTGGCGGAAGGTGTGACCTGCAATACTTACAATACGACTGATGATGCCACGGATAAGATGTGGATAAAAATGAGTGTTGCCACAAACGACTGGGGAGTACGTGGCAAGATTCATTGCGATGTAGCTTCTAAATCTTTTGATGGGGATGGTATCGCTAATCTGCTCCATGCGGATGATGGTATAAATTCTACTGTAACCTTCAATATCTCTGGTAAAGTAATTGTGGATGGTTATACTACTCAAGCCAATACAAAAGTGGATGCCATTGAATTTACCTTGACTCAAAATGGAAAGTCGATGACGGTTAAAGGATTCCGTAAAACAGGTTGGGAAGGTGAAGATTATTGATATGATTTAATATCTTGAAAAGTAGGAGAGGCCTGCCATGTATTTGGCAGGCCCTTTTTATTTACTTTGATATATGGTTTTTTATTAGTTGGTAATCCGTGATAACAAACTTTTAGTTTGTAGATTGTGCTACAAAGAACTTATTATTGTTCCTTCGTGTTTACAATCAGATAATATATAAATGTATCATGGAAAAAGTAATTTACAACTTAGTGTTTAATCGAAAAAAGCAATTGAATGCGGAAGGAAAAGCTTTGATTCAAGTAGAGGCCTATTTGAATAGGCAAAAGAGGTATTTTTCAACGAAGGTTTATGTGAAACCTTGTCAATGGGACAACAAGAGACGTTCCATAAAGAATCATCCGAATATGGATGCGTTAAACCTGTATCTTCAGAACTATGTTATGGAGTTGGAGAGAGATGAGCTGGAGAAGAGACAAGCGAATAACGGTTTTTCGTTGAAGGATCTGCGTGAGGAGACCTCTTCGATATCTACGTCTTCCTCTTTTCTTGTTTTCATGCGTGAGGAGATTTTACATAGTAATTTAAAAGAATCGACGTTAAAAAACCATTTGTCCACTTTGCATGTTCTATCCTTATACAAGAAGGACGTTCTGTTTAAGGATATTAATTTCAATTTCTTATGCGATTTTGAATATTTTTTATTGAAGCAGGAGTATCATCGAAATACGATCGCTAAACATATGAAGCATTTGAAACGATATATCAACTTGGCGATTAATAAGGAGTTGTTCGAGTTGCACAAATATCCATTTCGGAAATATAAGATTAAATATCAAGAGAGTAAGCGTACTCATTTAACGCCTGAGGAGTTAGGTCGTTTGGAAAACTTAAAGCTGGATGGGCAGCGTACATTGCGCCGGTGTCTGGATATGTTTTTATTTAGTTGCTACACGGGATTACGTTTCTCAGACATAGTAAGTATAACGAAAGAGAACTTTTTGATTATTGATGATAAGGTTTGGCTGGTTTATTCATCGGTGAAGACAGACGTGAGTGTCCGTTTGCCGCTATTTCTCTTGTTCGAGGGTAAATCTTTACCTATCTATGAGCGATATAAGAATGCGCCGAGAACCCTGTTTGGTGTTCCCTTATCCTCTAATTCAAACGTGAATAAGCAATTACGCCGAATCAGCCAATTGGCAAGTATTGATAAGAAGGTATCTTTTCATACGGCTCGGCATACAAATGCTACCTTATTATTATATAATGGAGCGAATATAACTACGGTACAAAAGTTGTTAGGGCATAAAAGTGTTCGTACTACCGAGATCTATAGCAATATCATGGATATGACGATTGTCCGCGATCTTGAGAAGATTGAGACACGATTGAAGTTCGGCTAGAATGTGGATTTATAAGAAAGGAGAAAAATATCATTAAGATATTCTTCCCCTTTTTTGAATGTTGTCACTCGTTATGCTTTTATATCTTGATTAGCGAGTTCCGCCAGCCCACCATACGTTTTCGGTAAACACATACTGACCATCACCATAAGCAGCTTGTATATTAGGATTAGTCGTAGTATCATCGTTACCATACGGACATCTTAACGGGAACTTACCCGGATTTTGCAAGCCATAAATATCCTCACCCAAGCTCTTCAAACGACGTACGTCATTATAGCACTCGGTAGACTCTCCATCCGCGTTCCAGAAAGAAATATATTTCTGAATCATCGTCTCTTTCAAAGGATTAGCATCGAATAAGGGAGCGACATTCTCATCAAAGTAAGAAGCGGCCTCCTCCGGTGTCACCTCGTTTGTTACATTCAAGAAACCTCCCCAATAATCAGAAGCGAGGGCAGACTTGATATTAACCTCCATATTAGCCATACCTGCGACAACAGCCTCTTTCAACACTGCTTTTGCCTCATCCTTACGATTTAAACGACACAAAGCCTCTGCCTTTAAGAACAATACCTCATGATAACTTAAGATGTGAGTCGGAGCGGTTTGAGCTGCACAGAACATGGAAACAGTATATTCTAACTGACTTTGCACTAAATCACCATTATGAGCAAGATTCAATAATGGATCATCCTTAGAAGCAATCATCGTTTGGCTGTTAGCCTCCACATAGCAACGTCTGATACGCGGATCATTACGCTCATTCAATTTATCAAACATACTTCGGCTGGCTACTTCACCTAAACGAGAATAGAATACTCCGAAAAATGGGTTGATATTAACACCCACACCATACATAGCATAGCTACATTGCTCGGCTGCCGAGGTGTACGACTTGGAAATATAATCCAACACCTTTTCCATATCGCCCTTAACATCAGCGCTACGTCCCATCAAGCGCATCGTATAACGAGCCTTCAAGCCATAAGCTGTCTTTAGCCAAGCCGAAGCGTCACCTTTATAAATCAAATCTTGATTAGACAGGCTCGTCAGATCTGATTTCTGAAGATCTTCAATTGCGGCATCCACATAGGCCATGATATCCTTATAAATCTCCTCTTGTTTATCGATAGCGGGAGTCATAGATACTGTATAGTCACAAGCCTCTTTCCAAGGTGTATCACCATACATATCTGTCAAGATCGCCAAATTGTAAGCCACGAAAAGTTCCGCAATGCCTTTTGTTATGAAGTTCTGCTCTTCTTCTGCGACTTTGACAGAGATCAAAGCATCTTTCAGTGTCGAATAGGTTCCCCCCCATGAGTTATTAAAGGTAGAAGCCGATGTACAAGAAGAACGGGTTTCCGCATAGTAGAATTGATTATGCGAACCTGTCTCATGTTCCACATACATACCACCATATAAATTGAAATCGCCGCTAACCACGCTAAACGCAGTCGAAGTCATGACATCCGTAAGGATCATCTTTGCGGGAACTGCTGTGGTATGATTATGATCTTTGTTGATCTCATCCATCTTATCCTCAGAGCAAGAGACCAAGGCTGCGGTGAAAACAACTCCCGTCAATAATTTTTTTGAGATATTTTGAAGTTTCATCTTTTGTTTCCTTTATTAGAATTTCACATTTAAACCGAAGCCATAGCTCGAAGCACCCGGCATAGAAAAGCGCTCGAAGCCACCGCCCATATTATTATTACCTTGAGAAGCCTCAGGATCCAAACCTTTCAACTCAGACCAAAGAATGATATTTCTGGCAAAAACATTTAAGTTCACGTTGATTCCATTCTTATCCCATACCGGATAACTAACGGACAACTCACGTAGTTTCAAGAAACCACTGTCATAGATACCAGCTTCGGAAATAAGCGTCATGCGGTCATAATATGATAAAGCGTCTTCGCCTTTGATATCTATGTCATTAGCTACATAGGAACCATCTTCCAACTGCTTTACAGCCGGATGACTAAAACGGAAAGTCTCGGCCGTACGACTTTCAACAGACTCCATACTTGTACCATAATAGTTCAACGTGTTCAATGTACCGCTATACATCTGTCCACCACATTTCCAATCGAACGTAGCGCCGATACGGAATTTGTAAATCTCAAAATTAGTATTAAAACCCAAGAGGAAATCCGGGGAAACCTTACCGATCACACCCTCACTACCGATCTGAGGCAAGCCATCTTCGTCTACGACAATATCACCGTTGTCATTACGCAAGAAAGTCGTACCATAGATTACAGGGAATTTATCGCCAATATTTGCACGTACCTGCGGATCAACGAAACCTCCCAAGAAAATACTCTCTACACCCGGAGCCAGCTCATCTACGTAGTTATCGATCTTAGAGAAGTTAAATGCCATATCCCATTTAAAATTCTTCGTATTGATCGGATTGATTCCCAACGTAATCTCATGAGCGTTCGTATGGATAGCGCCACCATTGGTTACTAATTCTGCAGAGCCTGTAGAACCAGCCAAAGGAACCTCAAATATCTGATCTTTCACATTCTGCCGAGAGAAGGTATAGTTCAATGAGAAAAGACCATTCAAGAAGGTCAAATCCACACCTAACTCATAAGACTTCGTGTTCTGAGGTTTCAAATTCGGATCATACACACGAGCATATGGAGTGAACGCCGTAATTCCACTCATAGGATATTGTATAGGCGTAGAACCATAAAAACCACCACCGTAAACAGGTGTAGTATAATAAGAATCATAATAATCTCCAGCCTGTCCTACTTCGGCGTAAGAAGCACGTAATTTACCATAAGTCAAGACATTATTCTTCAATGGTTCTAATTCTGTGAAAATCCAGCCCAAGGAAACAGATGGATAAGTGAATGAGCGGTTGTTACGAGGCATATTAGATACGATATCGTTACGAACAGTTGCGTTGAAGTAAACCATGTTAGCGTAAGACAATGAAATGCTAGCAAAGTTACCAACTGTGCGTTTCCGGCGTAATGACTCGGATGCTACCATAGTTGTAGCATTATCTATATGATTCCAACCCGGGAAGTTATAGTTCGCTCCATAAGACTCGTAAAATTTCCGCTGATTCTCTACCAATTCATTACCAACAAGGGCATCGAACAACCAATCTTCATTGATATTCCAAGTATATGCAGCGGTCAACAAAGAGTTCAACTCCGTGATTGAATATCCATAGTGATCAATCTCTCCATAACCATTTGCATGTCCATAACCCCAAGAATCCGTATAATTAGTCGTATAAGAGTCCACACCCAATTGATACTTGACATCCAATTTGTGATTATCGGTATTGAACTTCGTAGAATATTTCAAATAAGTATTTCCAAAGAAACGTTGTGAACGTTCCAAGAACTCGTTGTTATCTACCGCCCAATAAGCTCCGTCAAAACCTGATGTGCTACGGAATGTATTTTGTGTATACGGGTCACCCTCAACATGACTTGGGATACCGGCTAAATCGTAGCTAGAAGGAGCTCCGTAAACAGTAGCTAAGATTCCATTATTGGCACTAGACTGCTTGCTGATCTTCGAATTTACATAGGTACCGGTAAATCCAGTAGACCAGTTCTTGTGTAATTGAGCTTCGGCACTCATTTTTGCGTTGTATCGGTCCATGCCTGTATTTGGAATAATACCATCTTGCGTAGTATTACCGATCGAGAAGGAATAGTTACCTTTATCAAAAGCTTGAGCTACATTCACGGAGTTACTCCATGTCGTACCCACGTTGAAGAAATCCTTGATATTGTCGTAAGCTTGTGGTTGAGCCCAAGGGTCTAATCCCGCAGCGGCCCGCTGAGGTACATAATACATACCTTCATGCTTACCATATTGCTTGGTAAACTCATTATCCGTATTTCCTCCATAAGTCGGATCGTTAGGCAATTCGCTGATTAGTGGTCCCCAAGAAGTTGAAGCATACGGGCTATACTTGCCATTTGTACCTTGCGCATACACTTTTTGGTATTCAGGCATCGTTGAAACCTTATCAAAAGATAAGCTGGTATTAAAAGCGACCTGAGGTTTACCTTTACGGGCTCCCTTTCCACTTTTGGTCGTAATGACAATTACTCCATTTGTTGCACGCATACCATACAAGGCAGATGCGGCCTGTCCCTTTAATATATTAATGCTTTCAATATCGTTTGGATCGATATCCACCGCACGAGATGCAAAGTCCGTACCGGAAACAGAACTACCGGTGTCCACATCAGCCGTTGAAGCGACAGGCATACCGTCAATCACATACAAAGGAGTATTATCCCCTGTAAAAGATCTGGAACCACGAATCGTGATCTTAGAAGAGGCACCCGGCATACCGGAAGAAGGAGAGATCTCCACTCCAGAAACCTTACCTTGTAATGCGCCAGACAAACTAGTATTAGCTCCTTTCGTCAACTCATCCGCTTTCACATCTTGAACCGCATAACCTAAAGCTTTCTTTTCCTTTGAGATACCCATAGCCGTAACCACGACCTCATCCAAGTTCTGGGTATCGGCTAATAGTTTTACATTTACATTAGAAGTGGCCGCAACTTCTTGAGATTTCATACCGATGTATGAAATAACCAATTGTTTACCATTCGCAGGTACTTCTAGTTCAAAGTTTCCATCAAAATCCGTGACTGTTCCCACGGTTGTCCCTTTTACGATAATAGAGGCACCGATCACCGGCTCTCCATCTTCCCCAATTACCTTACCGGTAACCTTCGAGGTCTGTGCTGAAACCACACCTGCACTCAATGCAAGAAATAGTAGCACAGAAGTCAACTTTTTCTTCATAAACACACTTATTTATTAACTATATACTTAAAAATGTTTTCTCTGCATTTTAATGGTTGATTAACTAAGTTCATACAGAACTAC
>NZ_QTLI01000008.1:0-58240 GCF_003434625.1 Parabacteroides sp. AM17-47 | reverse complement strand
CTGCATTTTAATGGTTGATTAACTAAGTTCATACAGAACTACTCCATTTTATGTTTTACGACATACCTATTAAATGAAAAACGGTTGCAAAACTATAAATTATACTTGAAAAAAACAACAAATTATTATTATTGTGATATATTTCCTTTGTTTTCTTAATTGTTAAATCTGTCAATTTGCAATATAACCACTGTCTAAATCGACTCAGGTAACATGATCGTATCACAAATCAATGAGTTATCACTGCCGATAGTTTCTTTTTGACAAATAAAAAAATTATTTTCATCTTAATTTTATCGTAACAAATAGTGAGCTTACTCTTTATAGGCATGATATTGGACTTGATATCAACTTATTCTGGATATTTTATAGCATATAGCTTATCACTAAAAATATTTACAACTTTATTTTATGTAGATATTTGTGAAAAACGGCTGGCTTTTCTTATCCTCCCAATATGGCTGATAAACAATATCTCTCAAATCCAATATATTTATTACAGAATTTTAATAGATCTAAACTTATATGATAATTTTTTTTTCATATGACTACACTAAATAAAATATTGAAAATTGGTAGTTCTGTATGAACTATAGTCCACGAAAGCTTAATTGAATTTCTAGTTTAGTTTAAATAAAAAGAATGTGTCTATGAAGAAAAAGTTGACTTCTGTGCTACTATTTCTTGCGATGAGCGTAGGAGTAGTTTCGGCACAGACCTCGAAGGTTACCGGTAAGGTAGTCGGAGAAGATGGTGAGCCGGTGATCGGTGCGTCCATTATCGTAAAAGGAACGACTGTGGGAACAGTTACGGATTTTGACGGTAATTTTACTTTGGATGTTCCTAGTGATGGTAAGCAATTGGTTATTTCATACATCGGTATGAAATCCAAGGAGGTAGTTGTGTCTCCCAATGTAAATGTAACATTGATGTCTGATACCCAAAACTTGGATGAGGTCGTGGTTACGGCTATGGGTATCTCAAAGGAAAAGAAAGCTTTAGGTTATGCCGTGCAAGATGTAAAATCGGATGAGTTAACACAAGGTGCTAACACTAGTTTGTCTGGGGCTTTGCAAGGTAAAGTATCCGGTATCGATATCGCTTCCTCATCGGGTATGCCAGGCGCATCTTCCAAGATCATGATCCGTGGAGCCCGTTCATTTACAGGGGATAACTCTCCTTTGTATGTGATCGATGGTATGCCGATCGCATCTACGGCGGATGTTAATACGGATACGATGAATAATGGTAGCGTTAGTGGAGCTGACTATGCGAACCGTGCCGTAGACTTAGATCCGAACGATATCGAGAGTATCAACATTTTGAAAGGACAAGCCGCTTCTGCGTTGTATGGTATGCGTGCTTCTAATGGAGTGATCGTTATTACTACAAAGAGCGGAAAAGGTGCTCGTAAAGGAAAACCTCAGATCTCATTCAACACGAATCTTGCGTTTGATAAGGTTTCTACATTACCTGAGTTACAAACTGAATATGGACAAGGTAATGAAGGTGCTTATAACCCATATTCGGGATTTAGCTGGGGACCGTCTATCTCTGACTTGGCGAATGATCCTGTATATGGCGGTAATGTACAAAATGAATATACGAAAGGTGGATTGCATAATGGACAATACTATGTGCCTCAGCGTGCTGCGGCAGGATTGGATCCATGGGCTACTCCCCAAGCTTATAATAATGCGAAAGATTTCTTCCAGACTGGCGTTACTTGGAGTAACTCTGTAAATGTAGCTCAATCTTTCGATAAAGGAAACTATTCATTTTCTTTGGGTAATACGACTTCTGATGGTATCGTTCGTTCTACGGGAATGGATCGTTATAACGTGAAGCTGTCGGGTGAGGCGCAATTGCATGATAACTGGACGACTGGTTTTAACGGAAACTTCGTGACATCAAAGATCAAGAAGCAAGGAACCGCTAATGACGGTGTTACCGCTACGGTTTATACGGCTCCTATCAGTTATACTATGGCGGGCATACCTTCCCATATCGAAGGTGATCCTTATACTCAGAATACGTTCCGTGAGAACTGGATCGATGATGGAAACTGGGCGTGCGACAATAATAGCTTTACGGAGAGATCTCAACGTTTCTTCGGGAATGCGTTCTTGAAGTATTCTACTAAATTTGGTACGGACAATCATAAATTGGATGTGAAATACCAAATTGGTGATGACGCTTATACGACCAATTACTCTGATATTTACGGCTACGGTACAACTGGTTATGCGAATGGTTATGCTAGCGAATACGGTTTTACGGTAAATGAGATGAACTCATTGTTGACGTTTACGTATAACTGGAATATCAATGAGGACTTCGTATTCGATGCTTTGTTGGGTAATGAGCTTGTAGATAAGCGAATCAGTAATACTCAAGCCGTGGGATATAGCTTCAACTTCCCGGGCTGGAACCATTTGAACAACGCTTCTGTATTCAACAGCTCTCATGAGTATAAGAGAAAACGTACGGTAGGTAACTTCGCTAGCTTATCTTTGGCTTGGAAGAATATGCTTTATTTGAATGTTACGGGACGTAACGATATCGTGTCTTCTATGCCGAGAGATAACCGTTCGTTCTTTTATCCTTCCGTATCCCTTGGATGGGTATTCACGGAAGTGGAAGCCTTGAAGAATGATATCTTGACATTTGGTAAGATCCGTGGCTCTTACGCAGAGGTAGGTATGGCAGGAGAATATGTGCCGTCTTATTATTATACGCCAAGTTATGGTGGTGGTTTCTTCCAGGGAACACCTATTATGTATCCGATTAATGGAAATATGGCGTATATTCCTTATTTCGTGGTTTATGATCCGAACTTGAAGCCTCAGAACACGAAGTCTTATGAGCTTGGTGCTGACTTGACTTTCTTGAATGGTTTAGTTTCATTGAATTATACGTATTCTCGTCAGAACGTGAAAGACCAAATCTTCGAGGTGCCTTTGGCTGGCTCCACAGGTGCTTCCAGTATGATGATGAATGGTGGAAAGATGCACTCAAACGTACATGAGATTACATTAGGTATCTCTCCGGTTGATACGAAGAATTTCAAGCTGGACTTCGCTTTTAACTTCTCAAAGATCGACAATTATGTAGACGAGTTGGCTCCGGGCGTAGAGAGCATTATGTTGGGTGGTTTCGTGACTCCTCAAGTACGTGCAGGTATCGGCGATAAATTCCCGGTAATCTATGGTGTTGGTTACAAACGTGATGGCGAAGGACGAATTGTAGTAAACGAAAAAGGTATACCAGAGGCTGGTGAGACCCAAGTAATCGGTAAGGTTTCTCCTGATTTCCGTTTGGGTTTCAATACGAATATCGAGTTGTATAAATTCCGTTTGGCTGCTGTATTTGACTGGAAGCAAGGTGGACAAATGTATAGTGGTACGGCTGGTGAGACAAACTTCTACGGTACAAGTAAGTTATCTGGAGAGGTTCGTAAGAGTGATAAATATCATTTTGACTATGCTGCTGTTGAACAGAAGGGCGTAGATGCGGATGGTAAACCTATCTATGTTCCCTATACGGGTGGAGTGAAAGGATCAGATGCAGAGGAGTATTTCAAAAGCGTGAGGGGCATTGACGAAGCCTATGTCTATGACAACTCGTTCTTGAAATTGCGTGAACTTTCATTGTCATATCCTGTATATAAGAAAGATAACTTGAATGTAAACGTGAATGTTTTCGCCCGTAATATCATTGTATGGTCTGAGATAAAAGGCTTCGATCCGGAGGCTACTCAAGGAAATAACAATATGGCTGGCGCTTTCGAGCGTTTCTCCTTACCGGGTACATCTAGCTACGGTTTTGGTGTCAACGTAAATTTCTAATTTATAAAGAAGACAGATATATATGAATACAATAATAAAATCATTTAAAGGGTTGGCTGTTATGTCGGCCGTATCCTTGGCATTGGCTGGATGTTCCGAGGATGTAATGGATCGGATTAACCAAGATACGAGCCATACAAATAGCGTGGATGGCAAATTTATCTTGGCCGACTTGATTACTTCTACTGCATTTTCCAACGTTAGCGGAGACTTCAATACCTATTCATCTTCCTACGTGGAATATGAAGTGGGTATCGAAAACCAGTTATATAACGCGGAAATTCGTTTGAATGAGCCTTCTGCCTCTTCTACGTTTGAGAATACGTGGGGAAATGTTTATACAAGCTTGAAGAACGCTCGTATTATTATCGGTCAATGTCAAGAAGGTAAGCGTGATGAGGGAAATTTAGTGACGAGAGGTATCGCTGAGGTCATGGAAGCTTACAATGGCGCTCTATTGGCGGATATATTTGGAGATACACCTTATAGTGAAGCTTCTTTATTGGATGAGAATGGCTCACCGGTGAATATGAATCCTAAAATAGATAAGCAAGAGGAGATTTATGTCTCTATAATGGCCTCCTTGGACAAGGCGATCGAGGATTTGAATCAGTCTGATCGTTCACCGGTTGGTACGTATGATTATTTGTATAATGGAGATGCCGAGAAATGGATTAAATTCGCTTATGGTTTGAAGGCTCGTTATACGATGCGTCTGATCAATCGTTCCACGGATAAGCAAGCTGACTTGAATAAGGTTTTGGACTATGTATCAAAATCTTTTACTTCTGCGGATGACGAGGCTGCATACGCTGTCTATGATGCGAATAATATCAACCCATTCTTTGGTTACTTCGATTCTCGCGCTGGTTTTGCCAATAGCCAGAGCTTGACGGACAAGTTGATTGAGCGTAAAGATCCTCGATTGGAAAGAGTGATGCTTTCTCCTACTACGGCTGACAAGAAACGCGTACAGGTTACAGGCTCTGCTGATAAGAACTTAGTTCCGGCCCCGAATGGTACTCCTGAGCAGAATATGCAGAAATATGGTGTTTCCGCCTTTGTATATTCAAACACGGCTCCTACGATGTTGATGAGTTATCATGAGTTGAAATTCTTGCAAGCTGAGGCGTTATGTCGCTTAAACCGTACGTCTGACGCCGAGAAAGCGTTGAAAGAGGCGGTAGCTGCCGGAATCGCAAATGCTGAGAGAAGTGTCTCTTCTGCTATCACTTATATGGGTAGCAAAATGGTCGTGAATTCAGAAAAAATGACAGAGGAGACGGCCAATACATATTTCGATAACCAAGTTAAACCGTTGTTTGCTGTAAATCCTTTGAAAGAGACCATGATCCAGAAATATATGGCTTTGTGGGGGGCATCGGGAGAGGCTACCGAGACTTTTAATGATATCCGTAGAATGAAAGGATTAGGAGAGAATTTCGTGACATTGGCGAATACGAAAAAATTCCCTCTTCGTATGCCTTATGGTAATAGTGACGTGGTATCAAATCCGGAAGTAAAAGCCGCTTATGGCGACGGTCAATACGTATATTCAGAGCCTGTATGGTGGGCTGGCGGAACTCGCTAATCTAACATATATAATATAAGGTATAGGGTGCCTCTCCGATTATGGAGGGGCATCTTTTTTTGTTATATATCTTACATGTTTTGATAGCTTCCCTTATCCCATTTCCTTGGAAGGCTTATTGGTTTTATATGGAAATATAGATCATCTAACAATTGGTGCATGATCATCTAACAGACGTTGCATGATCATGCACCAACTGTTGGACGATCATGCACCAGTTGATAGATATTTAATGCTTCAAGAAAGAAGGTATAATGTGTTAAGAAGATATCGCTAAAAGTATGGGATAGAAAGGATAGGGAATTAAGGGAATGTTAAATTTTCATTGTCATAATGTTAGTATATTATATGGGTAAAAGTGTATTTGTAGTGATTGTTCTTTCATTATGTCACTATTTCCTGTTGTTTAACATTCTTTTTATACGATAAATTTCTTGACTTATCCTTTGAAAAGTAAATAAAATATCCGACTTTTGCTTCCATGATGAGTCAACCATTAGCAGAGAGATTACGTCCGAAGACGTTGGATGATTATATCGGACAGAAGCACCTGGTAGGCCAGGGAGCCGTGTTGAGGAAGATGATTGATGCGGGACGGGTTCCCTCTTTTATATTGTGGGGGCCGCCGGGAGTCGGGAAGACTACCTTAGCGCAGATCATAGCGAATAAGTTGGATGCGCCTTTTTATACGTTAAGTGCGATCAGTTCGGGAGTGAAGGACGTGCGGGAGGTGATAGAGAAGGCCAAGAGCAACCGCTTCTTCAATACGGTATCACCGATATTGTTTATTGATGAGATACACCGGTTCAGTAAGTCGCAGCAAGACTCATTGCTGAACGCCGTGGAGACGGGCGTGGTGACGCTGATTGGGGCAACCACGGAGAATCCCTCGTTCGAGGTAATCCGTCCTTTGTTATCCCGTTGTCAGGTGTACGTGTTGAAATCGCTGGACAAGAATGACTTGCTTACGCTATTGCATAAGGCGATCGCCGAGGATGTCGTTCTGAAGGATAAAAACATAAGGCTGACGGAAACGGATGCCATGTTACGTTACTCGGGAGGAGACGCTCGGAAGTTGCTGAATATTCTGGAACTGGTGGTGTCTGCCGAGGAGAGTGACGATATTGAGATTCTGGATGAGAAGGTAGTGGAGAGGTTGCAGGAGAACCCTGCGGCGTATGATAAGGGAGGGGAGATGCATTACGATATAATCTCCGCTTTTATCAAGTCGATCCGGGGTAGCGATCCCGATGGCGCCATTTACTGGCTCGCCCGTATGGTGGCCGGGGGAGAAGACCCTGAGTTTATCGCACGGCGGTTGGTGATCTCCGCTTCTGAGGATATCGGATTGGCGAATCCGAATGCGCTTTTGCTGGCGAACGCATGTTTCGATGCCTTGAAGAAGATCGGCTGGCCGGAGGGTCGGATCATCCTGGCCGAGACGACCGTTTATCTGGCTTGCAGCCCGAAAAGTAATTCGGCCTATATGGCGATCAACGACGCTTTGGCACTTGTTAACCGGACTGGGAATTTACCCGTACCGCTTCATCTACGCAACGCGCCTACCAAATTAATGGCTGAACTGGAGTATGGCAAGGAATATAAATATGCGCACGACTACGAAAATCATTTTGTAAAGCAGGAGTATCTTCCGAAGGAAATTTTGGGCGAACGTTTGTGGAAAGGACAGGAAAATCCGGCCGAGCACAAACTAATTGAGCAAATGAGGCGCCTTTGGGGAGATCGTTTTTAATTGACATATTCTGATTGTAAATTAAAAAATGCTCGAAAAGTGTCGGCAAATGAGAAAAAATAGTTACATTAGCCGCCTGTTTTTGAAAAAATAGTTACTTTATTTATAATAACATTCTAAAAAGACATTGGTATGAAGAAGCACAATTTTTATGCAGGTCCTTCTATCTTGAGCGAGTATACAATTAAGAATACAGCCGCTGCGGTAGAAAATTTTGCGGGTATGGGGTTATCACTTCTTGAGATCTCTCATAGAAGTAAGGAGTTTGTAGCCGTAAACGACGAGGCACGTGCGTTGATCAAGGAATTACTGGATGTTCCGGCAGGCTATGAGGTTGTATTCATGGGCGGTGGCGCCAGCATGCAGTTCTGTATGGTTCCTTACAATCTGTTGAATAAGAAAGCCTCTTATTTGGATACCGGCACATGGGCTTCGAACGCTATCAAGGAAGCTAAGTTGTTTGGGGAGGTAGATGTTGTCGCTTCTTCCAAAGACAAGAACTATACTTACATCCCGAAGGGTTATGCGATCGCTGATGACTCGGATTATTTCCATTTTACTTCTAATAATACGATTTACGGAACAGAGATGCGTAAGGATCCGGATGTGAAGCAACGTTTGGTTTGCGATATGTCTTCCGATATTTTCTCTCGTCCGATCGATATTTCCAAATATGATATTATCTATGCGGGTGCTCAAAAGAACTTGGCTCCTGCCGGCGTGACTTTGGCTATCGTTCGTGTGGACGCTTTAGGACATGTAGACCGTCCGATCCCGACCATGTTGAACTACGCTACCCATATTAAAAAGGATTCCATGTTCAATACACCTCCTGTATTGCCTATTTACGCGGCTTTACAGACCTTGAAATGGTATAAGGAACAAGGTGGTATCGCCGCTATGGAGAAGAAGGATCTTGAGAACGCGGCGATCTTATACGATGAGATCGATCGCAATAAGTTGTTCCGTGGTACGGTAGCGGAGGAAGATCGTTCGATCATGAATGTTTGTTTCGTGATGAATGATGAGTATAAGGAGTTGGAGGACGAGTTCAGTAAATATGCTACTGCCGCTGGTATGGTAGGTATCAAGGGACACCGTTCTGTAGGTGGTTTCCGTGCCTCTCTTTATAATGCGATGCCGAAGAGCAGCGTGGAGGCTTTGGTAGCTTGCATGAAAGAGTTCGAGAAACAACATTAATTAAGGAGGATTCAGACATGGCAAAGATATTAGTTGCTACAGAGAAACCTTTCGCCGCTGTCGCTGTGAAAGGCATCCGGGAGGTAGTGGAAGGCGCTGGCATGGAACTGGCTCTTTTGGAGAAATATACAGAGAAGGCGCAATTGCTGGATGCGGTTAAGGATGCCGATGCCGTGATTATCCGTAGCGATAAGGTGGACGCTGAGGTATTGGATGCCGCTAAGAACCTGAAGATCGTGGTTCGTGCCGGTGCGGGGTATGATAACGTGGACTTGGATGCGGCTACTGCCCATAAGGTATGCGTGATGAATACGCCGGGACAAAACTCTAACGCTGTCGCCGAATTGGTATTCGGTATGTTGGTGTACGGGGTTCGTAATTTCTATAACGGTACTTCCGGAACAGAGTTGAAAGGAAAGAAATTGGGTATCTTGGCTTATGGAAACGTGGGCCGTAACGTGGCTCGTATCGCTAAAGGCTTCGGTATGGAGGTTTACGCTTACGATGCGTTCTGTCCGGCTTCCGTGATTGAGGCCGATGGTGTGAAGGCTGTAGCTTCTACAGCCGATTTGTTTAAGGCTTGCCAAATCGTCTCTTTGCATATTCCGGCTACGGCCGAGACGAAGGGTTCTATCAATTTCGAGTTGATGAATTCCATGCCGAAGGGAGCTATCGTAGTGAATACGGCTCGTAAGGAGGTGATGGATGAGGCTGGACTCGCTAAGATGTTGGAAGAGCGTCCGGACTTCAAGTACTTGACAGATATTATGCCCGCTATCCATGCGGAATTGGCCGAGAAATATGCCGGTCGTTATTTCAGCACCCCGAAAAAGATGGGTGCCCAGACCGCCGAGGCTAATATCAACGCTGGTATCGCCGCCGCCAAGCAGATCGTTGATTTCTTGGTGAATGGCAATGAAAAGTATCGGGTTAATAAATAAGAATATCCGGTTGTAGAGACGGGGCACGCCCCGTCTCTACATTGATACATAAACCAATTAGATTTAATTACCATGGCAAAAATAAAACCTTTCAAGGGAGTTCGTCCGCCAAAAGAATTTATAGAGGAGGTGGCTTCCCGTCCCTATGACGTATTGAACTCGCAAGAAGCTCGTGTGGAAGCGGAAGGAAACGAGAAATCCCTTTACCATATCATTAAACCGGAAATCGATTTCCCAGAAGGGACGGATGAGCATGATCCGGCTGTTTACCTGAAGGCCGCCGCCAATTTCAATAATTTTCAGGAAAAAGGTTGGTTGGTTCAGGATCAGAAAGAATGCTATTATGTTTATGCCCAAACCATGAATGGCAAGACTCAATATGGGTTGGTAGTCGGGGCTTATGTTCCCGATTATATGAATGGCACGATCAAGAAACATGAGCTGACCCGCCGTGACAAGGAGGAGGATCGCATGAAACACGTACGTGTCAACAACGCTAATATCGAGCCGGTATTCTTCGCTTATCCCGACAACTCAGAGCTAGACGCTATCGTTATGAAATATACGGCTCGTGAGCCCGAATATAATTTCGTGGCGAAATTAGACGGTTTCGGCCATACGTTCTGGATTATCGATGAGGATAAGGATATCGCTCGCATCACGGAGTTATTCGGGGAGATGCCTGCGTTGTATATTGCCGACGGACATCATCGTTCCGCCGCCGCTGCTTTGGTAGGAGCGGAGAAGGCCAAGCAAAACCCGGGTCATAAGGGAGACGAGGAGTATAACTATTTCATGGCTGTTTGCTTCCCGGCCAACCAATTGACCATTATCGATTACAACCGTGTGGTAAAAGACTTGAACGGCTTGACCGAGGAACAATTCGTTGAGAGATTAACGAAAAACTTCGTGGTAGAGGAGAAGGGCTCTGCTATTTACAAACCGGGTGCCTTGCACAATTTCTCCCTGTATTTAGGAGGGAAATGGTATTCTTTGACCGCTAAGCCCGGTACGTACGATGATAATGACCCGATAGGCGTATTGGATGTCACGATCTCTTCGAACTTGATTCTGGATGAGATTTTAGGCATTAAGGATTTACGTTCGGACAAGCGAATCGATTTCGTGGGAGGTATCCGTGGCCTGGGTGAATTGAAACGCCGTGTGGATAGCGGTGAGATGAAGGTTGCCTTGGCTTTGTATCCCGTTACGATGAAGCAATTGATGGATATCGCCGATACGGGTAATATCATGCCGCCGAAGACGACGTGGTTCGAACCGAAGCTTCGCTCCGGTTTGGTGATCCATAAATTGGATTAAGTCTTATATACATAAATATAGCTTTGGATTGGGGTATAATCGTTGAAGATTATACCCTTTTTTATCCTTGTAACCTAGATATACGGAATAAATTGTATCTTTGGGACTTAAATAGTATCGCAATGGGTAAAATAAAAAATATAGTATTCGATCTGGGGGGCGTTATCATAGATTTGGACCGGGATGAACCTGTTCGCCGTTTAATAGAGATTGGGGTCAAAGATGCCGATGGATTGATAGATCCTTACGAACAAAAAGGGGTTTTTCAAGATCTGGAGACCGGAAAGATCGGAGTAGAGGAGTTTTGTCGCTATTTACGGAAGTATACGGGTAAAGACCTTTCTTATGAGGATATTTGTTGGGCTTGGTTTGGCTTCATTGGCGGCGTTCCCCAATATAAATTGGACTACATATTAAAACTCCGTGAGAAATATCAAGTCTATTTATTGAGCAATACAAATCCGATCATACAGCTTGAATGGGCACAGACAAAAGAGTTTACGCCGGCGGGCCGTCCATTAAATGATTATTTCGATAAATTGTATCTCTCTTATGAGATCGGTGTCACGAAGCCGGATCGTGAAATTTTTGATCGCATGGTCTTGGATTCAGGAATCAGACCAGAGGAAACATTATTTGTAGATGATGGTAAGAATAATATCGTAGTGGGGCAGGAACTAGGGTTCCATACCTATCAGCCTTTGAATGGAGAGGATTGGAGAGGGAGGCTCGATGAAATACTCTCAAAATCATAGGATCTCTATTCCTCTTAATTAAATCTATATCATTGAAAATGACAAATACTACTTTAAATTTGGAAGAACTACTCTGTGGTGTAAACGAGCTAGTTGATACGCTTTGGATCGTCACATTAGGTAATGAAAAGGTTGAGATAATCAAAGATTCGATGACTCCCGAAAGGGAAGGAGAATGTTTGGATTATACAGAACTTTGCCAGACTTACATTCAAGAATATGTATATCCTGCGGATTTAGGGAAATGGGAGGAGATCTTATCCTTGAATTCATTGCGGCAAATGGCGGCTAGCGGCGTAGCGAATAAGAAGTTCGACATGCGTTTCTGTAATGATTTGTTTGGTTTTGAGTGGCATGAGGCTTTTATTCGTATCTTGAAAGATAAGAGTGGAATTCCGGATCGTGTCATTCTTTTCAGCCGCTATGTGAATCATTGTCGCAAGGCACAGATCGTAGAGGCTGCCGTTCAGACTGAGTATGATTATGTCGTTTATATAGAGGCAAACACGAATAGCTATGTCATGTATACTTCCAATCGTGAAAGTGGGACGCCGGTCCCCCCCGATAGCGAGTAATGACTATGAAAAAGAGGTAGCCGAGTTCCACCACAAATATGTGCCGGAGGATCAGCGAGATGAGTTAACCCGAAATCTTTCCCTAGATCATGTCTTATCTGTCTTACGAAATTCCCGTGAGTATGTCTTGTTCTGTCAGGTGATGGAGAATGGCGTTTTTAGGGATAAGAAGATGCGTTTTAGCTTTTTCGATAAGGAGAGGAATATACTTCTTTTGACCCGGACCGATATTATGGAGGTTCGTGAGGAAGAGCGGCAAAGGCAATTACTTCAAGATGCCCTACAAGTGGCTAAATCGGCAAATCAGGCTAAATCGGATTTCTTATCCCGTATGAGCCATGATATACGTACTCCGATGAATGCCATTATCGGTATGACCACTATCGCCAGTATGCATATCGACGATCGGGAGCGTATAGTGGATTGCTTGAAGAAGATTATGGTTTCTTCCAAATTGTTATTGAACTTGATCAATGAGGTCTTGGATATGTCTAAGGTAGAGAGCGGACATATTTTGCTGACAGACGAGGAGTTCGATATGGGCGAGTTATTGCAAAGCGTAATTACTATGGTTCAGACTTCGGTCAGTCAGAAGTTTCAGGATTTCCGGGTTCACTTGTTTCAAGTCAAACATGAAAAGCTGATTGGCGATGTGCAACGGATTCAGCAAGTATTGTTGAATTTGCTGTCGAACGCCATAAAGTATACGCCGGACTATGGGAAAATAACACTTGAGATACGGGAAAAGCCAATTAAAAATGGTAATTATGGTTTATTTGAGGTTACGGTTATAGACAATGGTATCGGGATAAAGCCGGATTTCTTACACAAGGTTTTCGAGCCATTTGAACGTGCGGAAGACGCAACCCTGCGGAATATACAAGGAACCGGCTTAGGCATGGCAATAAGCCGTAATATCGCTCATATGATGAATGGTGAGATTCAGGTGGAGAGTGAATATGGCAAAGGTTCCGTTTTTACATTTACGATGCAGTTGAAATTGCAGGATCAAGGGTGTTTTGAGGATGATCATTTAAGGGATTTACCGGTTCTCGTGGTAGACGATGATATCGTGTGTTGCGAGAACGCATGTATGAGGATTAACGAGATCGGAATGAAAGGCGAGTATGCCATTTCTGGTGAGGAGGCTATCGGGAAAGTAGAGAGGGCACATCATCTTAATGATGACTATTTTGCCGTTATCCTTGATCTGAAAATGCCGGGAATGGATGGGATCGAGACCGCTACCCGTATCCGAAAAGTCGTTGGCCGGGATATTCCGATCATTATTCTTTCCGCTTATGATTGTCCGCATTTTGAGGAAATAGCCCAACGAGCCGGTGTCGATGGATTCATAAGTAAGCCGTTGATGAAATCCAAGTTATTTTATTTGATGAAAAGTTTCGCTATCAAGCAAGAGAAAAAAGAGGAAGAGACGGAGAAGCCTCAATATCCTTTCGGTAACTTTGAGGGTAAGCGGATCTTGCTGGTGGAAGATAATAGCTTGAATAGGGAAATAGCGACTGTGTTGCTAGAAGAGACCGGTGCGGTGGTAGAGGAGGCGGAAAATGGCCTTGTCGCGGTGAATATGGTAAAAAACTCTAGTCCGGGATATTATGACTTGGTATTTATGGATATCCAGATGCCGGTCATGAACGGGTACGACTCTACTCGCCATATTCGGGCATTAGAACGTCCGGATATCAAGTCCATGCCGATAGTAGCCATGTCTGCGAACGCATTTGCGGAAGACATCAAGTTGTGTAAAGAATCCGGAATGAATGAGCATATCGCTAAGCCGATCGATTTCGGGAAGGTTCTTGAGATCTTAGAGAAGTACTTGTAGATATAAGGATATAAAAAAGGCCGTATCCTTAGCTAAGCGCTATCAGATACGGCCTCTTTTTTTGTGTTATTTACTGGATGCCACGTTCTCTCAAACGTTTCTGCCAGTTCCATGCGGATTGCAGGGTGTCGGCTAAAGTCTCCTTGGCGGTCCAGCCTAATACCTTATTCGCGTGCTCCGGATTGGCCCATACCTTCTCGATATCACCTTCACGACGGCCCACGATCTTGTGCGG
Source organism: Parabacteroides sp. AM17-47 (assembly GCF_003434625.1). Classification (NCBI taxonomy): domain Bacteria; kingdom Pseudomonadati; phylum Bacteroidota; class Bacteroidia; order Bacteroidales; family Tannerellaceae; genus Parabacteroides; species Parabacteroides sp. AM17-47. Next base: position 44,176 of record NZ_QTLI01000008.1, on the reverse strand, counting down.
AACCTTAACGCCTGTTGTCTGCTCGAAGGTATTGATCAGTTCAAGGACAGAAACACCATTGCCGGTACCTAGGTTGAATATCTCGATATGCTCATCAGACTTATTCTCAAGCATACGGTCCATAGCGATTACATGTGCTTTCGCCAAGTCTACGACATTGATATAGTCACGGATGCAAGAACCGTCTGCTGTATCATAATCATCGCCGAATACGCTTAGTTCCTTGCGGATACCCATAGCCGTCTGTGTCAAGTACGGGATCAAGTTCTGGGGAACACCATTCGGCAACTCGCCGATCTCTGCGCTTGGGTGTGCGCCTATCGGGTTGAAGTAGCGCAAGATGATACTCTTGAAAGGCGCTCCTGCGTGGATCGTATCCCGGATAATCTCCTCGTTGATCTGCTTCGTGTTTCCATAAGGAGACATAGCGGGTTTGATCGGGGCATTCTCGGTTACCGGCAAGTTCTCCGGGTCCGGTTGTCCGTATACCGTACAAGAGGAAGAGAATACGATACCTTCGATATTGAATTCAGGCATCATCTCCAACAAGTTCACCAAAGTGACAATATTATTGCGATAATACTTCAAAGGCTGCTGTACGGATTCTCCTACCGCCTTGCTAGCGGCGAACAAGATAATGCCTTTGATGCCCGGATGAGCTTCCAATGCCTTGCGAGTACCTTCCTTATCCTTTAGATCCAATTGGATAAACTCCGGACGGATGCCCGTGATTTTCTCGATACCATCGAGCACCTCGATATTCGAGTTTGACAAATCGTCGATAATGACTACCTCATATCCGGCGTTCTGCAATTCTACTGTGGTGTGTGAGCCGATATAACCGGTTCCGCCCGCTACTAAAATCTTCTTTTTCATTCTAGTGTTCATTTAGATAAGTTTGTTATACGATACCCGAGAATCCCATAAAAGCCATAGCTAGCAAACCGGCCGTTATCAAGGCGATAGGAGTGCCTTTCATGCCTTCCGGAACATGCGTCATGGCTAGTTGCTCCCGAATACCCGCGAAGATAATCAAAGCTAGCGCAAATCCAATAGCGGTCGAGATAGCATATACCACAGATTCTAATAAATTATACTCTTTTTGGATTACAAGGATAGCCACACCCAAGATACAGCAGTTCGTGGTGATCAACGGAAGGAATACACCCAACGCTTGATAAAGGGCGGGAGAGACCTTCTTCAATATGATTTCCACCATCTGAACCAAGGCGGCGATGATCAAGATGAAACTGATCGTCTGCATGAACCCTAATCCGAAAGCGTCCAATATGTATTTTTGCACGAGGAATGTAACAATCGTGGCGATCGTAAGCACGAACGTAACGGCGGCTCCCATGCCTGCGGCAGTCTCCACTTTCTTAGATACCCCCAAGAACGGACAAATTCCCAAGAACTGTGCCAGTACAACGTTATTAACGAATACGGCGGCGATAAATATCAATATATATTCCATATGATCCGTTTATTATGCTTTACGTAGTTTGTTTACTATTGCTACCAGATAACCCAAGGCGATAAACGCTCCCGGAGCCAATACGAAGATCAACGAACCGTATTCCTCGGGCATCAAGGTTACGTTGAATAACTTACCGGTTCCCAAGAACTCACGGCAAGCGCCCAGCAGTGTAAGAGCCATCGTGAAGCCCAGTCCGATACCGATTCCGTCGAAAGCGGATGGGATTACGCCGTTCTTCGCAGCGAAAGCCTCGGCACGTCCTAGTACGATACAGTTTACCACGATCAACGGGATAAATAATCCTAAGCTAGCGTATAAAGCCGGAACGAATGCTTCCATGCACATCTGCACTACGGTCACGAACGTCGCGATCACAACGATATATCCCGGGATACGCACCAAGTCGGGGATTACGTTTTTCAAGGCGGAGATCACGATATTCGAGCAAATCAATACGAACATCGTAGCCAATCCCATACTCATGCCGTTGATGGCCGAAGAGGTCGTTCCCAAGGTAGGACACATACCTAACAGTAATACAAATGTCGGGTTCTCCGTGATGATACCATTCATCAATATTTTTAGATTACTCATTGCTCTGTCCTCCCTTTTTATTTGTTATCAGTTGAAGTGGCACCCGTTAATCCGTCTACGCCTGCGAATGCGCTATACGCACGGTTCACGGCATCGAGGAACGCACGGCTGGAGATGGTCGCTGCCGTGATAGCGTCCACGTCGCCACCATCTTTTGTTACTTTTAAGCCTCCGTCCGGAATCGTACGTCCCAAGACACTTTGCTTGTTCTTGTCCGCACGGAACCATTCTTGCATCTTGGCTCCCAAACCCGGAGTCTCGGCGTGTTGCAATACGGAATAGTTCAAGATCTTGCCATCCATATCGAAACCTACGATAACCCGTATCTCACCGCTAAAGCCTTTTTTCGTATTACTCTCTACGGCTCCGCCAACGACTTGTCCGCCTTTCTTGGCAGGATAAATCTTGAGGGAATCACCATCGGAGGAGACGGCCATATAGACGTCCTCAGTCGGTTTGTTGTCGAACTCGGGAGCAACGGCTTTAATCGCTTCCTCCAAGGCGGTCGCTTTAGCTACCGCTATAGGGCCGGCGGTAAACTGGTTCACTCCGGCTAGGATCGCCCCTGCTACCAAGCAAATGCCTGTTAGTGAAAGGAGCATATTGGGTAATGTTGATTTTAATTTTGCCATGCTTACTTTCCTCCGAAATGTTTAGGTTTGATATAGCTGTTGATTAGCGGAGTAAATGCGTTCATGATCAGGATAGCGAACGACATACCTTCCGGGTAAGACCCGAACAAACGGATCACCGTGGTAAGGATTCCGATTCCCACGCCGTAGACAAGCATTCCGTTCTTGCTCATCGGCGAGGTTACGTAGTCGGTCGCCATAAAGATGGAGCCTAATAACAAACCGCCGGATAATAAGTGAACGAACGGGCTGGCGTATTGTACCGGATTCACCAAGTGCATGATGCCCGTGAATACGAATACGGTAGCCAAGATGGATACCGGGATCTGCCAAGTGATGATCTTTTTCCATAGCATGAATAAAAGACCGAGGATCAAGGCCACGGCGCTCACTTCACCGAGACTACCTCCCATAGCTCCTACAAGCATGTTCCCGTAAGACGGAAGCTCGGTCACGCCTTCGTTCATCAACGACAATACCGTTGCGCCGGTCTGGGCATCCGTATAAGTCATCGGGAAAACGTTCAAGGCATCTACCACCGGCCAAGTCGTCATCTGTGCCGGGAAGGAGATCAATAAGAATACACGTCCGACTAACGCCGGATTGAAAATATTATTACCTAATCCACCGAAAGACATCTTGCCGATGCCGATCGCCGCCAACGCTCCGATAATAATGATCCAGACCGGAAGGTTGGAAGGTAGGTTGAAGGCCAGCAATACACCTGTCAGGATAGCGGAGCCATCGCAAAGGGTCGGTTCCTTTTTCATCAGGAATCGCTGGATCAAATACTCGAATATCATACAGGCCAGAACCGATACGACCGTAACGATCAACGCTCCCAGACCGAAGAAATAAAGGGATACCAAGAAAGCCGGGATAAGGGCAATCAGTACACCATACATATTTTTGCTTATGCTGTCGCCACCATGGATGTGGGGCGAGGGCGATACGTATAAATTATTTTCCATGTTGCTCTTGTTTTATGACTTTCTAGACCGGATAATACCCATAACTTTTCCTTTACCCAACCGGATCTGATCCAGCAACGGACGGTTGGCCGGACAGGTATAACTACACGACCCGCACTCGATACAGTCGGTGATATAGTTCTTCTCCGCCAATTCCCAATTCTGGAATTCCGTGGCGTTCATCAATAGGGTAGGGTTTAATCCCATCGGGCAGACACCTACGCATTTGGCGCAACGGATGCAATCCCGGATCGGCTTGCGGACAGACTCCTCTTTCGTCAGTAATAAAACGCCGGAGCTTCCTTTGCAAACCGGCACCTCGGCGCTGATCAACGCTTTACCCATCATCGGTCCGCCACCGATAATCTTACCCGTATTCTCGGGCAGGCCACCTGCGGCCTCGATCAAGCAACTGATCGGGGTTCCCATACGAACCAAGAAATTGGAAGGATTAGCTACCGCCTTACCCGTGATCGTCACCACACGCTCGAACAACGGTTTGTTCTTTTGTACCGCCTCGTAAACGGCATAAGCAGTTCCTACGTTCTGTACCACGGCACCCGCCGAGATAGGAAGCGCACCACTTTTTACCTGACGGCGAATAACGGCGTCGATCAATTGTTTCTCGCCTCCTTGCGGATATTGTACCTTAAGCGGCATGATCTCTATACCTTTATAATTTACCGCCAACTTTTGCAGATGGGCGATAGCGTCCGGCTTGTTATTCTCGATACCGATCACGGCCTTGTTCACGTTGACCGCTTTCATTAGGATCGTGACACCGACTAGGATTTGCTCGCCTTTCTCCAGCATCAACGAATGGTCGGAAGTAAGATAAGGCTCACACTCCACGGCGTTGATGATTACGATCTCTGCCTTGTTTCCGGGAGGCGGCATCAATTTCACCTGCGTAGGGAAAGTCGCTCCACCCAGACCGACGATACCGGAAGCGGCGATCTTATCCACGATTTCCTTGGAAGACAGCGCACACTCCTTCACTAAGGTCTCGCTGCGGTCGATCGTCTCTTCCCATTCATCACCTTCCACATCTATATAGATAGCGGGACGTTTGTATCCGCTAGCGTCGAGAGCGTTATCTATCTTGTTCACTTTGCCGGATACGGAAGAGTGGATGTTCGCTGATACGAAACCACCCGCCTTGGCTAGCAATGTACCCACCTTTACCAGATCCCCTTTCTTCACCACGGCCTGCGCCGGGGCGCCGATATGCTGGCTGAGGGGGATAATCACCTGTTTAGGCGTAGCGAGAGCCGTAATTTTCTTACCGGCAGACAGTTTATTCTCGGGGGGATGTATACCTCCGATTCGAAATGTCCTTAGCATACTATTAGATTTTAATTTAGATTTGTTTTTTCTTCACTTGTAGCTTTCGGAGCGGCTTCCGGTTTCACGGTAGCCTCTGCCTTCGGCGCCGGTTTCACGGTCTCCGCTTTCGGAGCGGGAGCGGCTTCCTTGCGAGGAGGGAAATTCAGCTCATGAATAGCTCCTGTCGGACATACAGCCACGCATTTGCGGCACATCCGGCACTTCGTATAATCGATATAAGCTACGTTGTTTGTTACGGTGATCGCCTCGAACGGACATTCCTTGGCGCATTTGCCACAGCCGATACAAGCGTTGGCGCAAGCCTTGCGGGCGGCGGCTCCCTTATCTTTATTTACGCAAGACACGTAAATCCGGCGTGATTTAGGTCCTTTCTTTCTCAACTCGATGATACTCTTCGGGCAAGCCTTCACGCAAGCGCCGCAGGAAGTGCATTTTTCCTCGTCCACCTCGGCGATTCCCGTAGTCGGGTTGATGTGGATCGCGTCGAAAGCGCAGGCGTTCACACAGTCGCCATAACCTAGGCAACCGAAAGAACAATTCGTCTCGCCTCCGTAAAGGGTAGAGGCGATGGCGCAACTTTTCGTTCCATCATAAGAGTTTGTACGTGGACGGGCCTGACAAGTTCCGTTGCAACGGACAACGGCTACCATGGGTTCGGTTGTACCCGCCTCTTTACCCAGTATCGTAGCGACCTTGGCCATGACCGGGCCACCACCAACGGGGCAGAGCAATCCGTCTAATGAGTCAGCTTTTACGCAAGCGCCCGCGAATCCGGCGCAACCCGGATAACCGCAACCTCCACAGTTCGCCCCGGGAAGGACTTCCTGTACTTGCGCGATGCGAGGATCTTCGTAGACTTCAAATTTCTTGGAAGCAGCGTAGAGGAAAACCGCTCCGACCGCCCCGATTGCTCCTAATGAAATAACGGCAATTAAAATCATGATATATTATCAATTAAGTTTTTTCAAAGTAAATATAAATCGTCTTTTTAGTTTGTCACGCATTAAGTATAGTATACAGTAATAAGGCAGTAAAAGCGATAAACCGGTTAACCCGCTTGTGGTCTCGTCCCATTGTAGATTCGTACCGATCACGATGGCCCCTACGACTATCACCAAAGGAATGACAAATGCCAGCAATACGGCCTGAAGCCCCATGGAATTTTGTCCGCATATTATCACTTCCTCGTTAATGCGAAACCGTCCCGACCGATCGGGTACCTCAATGATCTTATCCTTTTTCTCGGATGCCGAGCACATAGACTGTGCGTGGCATCCCGAGCATGCGGATTGTTGGGTAATGCGGACGAAGACGGTGTCGCCATCGATCTTCTCTACAAATCCTGTATGATTTATACTTTCGCTCATATTTGTAATCTCGACATTGCAAAATCAAGGCAAAAGTAAGTATAATTTAGAAACTATGTCACGATTAACAAAGTTTATTATTCGAAATCTTAAATCCTAGCTTACCATTTGTAATTAAAACCGAAACTTAACAACTCATTAAGCTGGAAATAACTCTTGTTATCCTCTGTTTTTTCCACTCCATCGTCGTATCTAAGGTGAAAATAGATACGTGTGGAGAAAAAGCGGCTGATGGCCAGAACCAAGGTATTCTCGAACTCCCCGATGGTATGATCGCCATAAGTGGTAAAGAAATAAAGACGGGATTGCCAGCTTACGTTACGGTTGAAATCAAAGGCGAGGTCTGCACGGATCGTGGAACCTATTTGGCTTAGCTTGTTATTGAACTCACCGGTTTCCTCGTTTTTCTTGAAACCGTGACGGCTATAATCGATCTCTTGTGTCGTATACATATATGTATAGGAGATCGGCGCCAAGTTGGTGCTGAATTTAATCTTCTTATGCTTGTCGGTAAATTGTTTTTCCAGCTCGTATTTCATACCGAGACCGAAGTTGATAGAGAACGGGGCTAGGAACGCGGCCTGTTTGATGTGCTCGTTCTCTTGATAGTTGGTGAAGAACTGGGTCTTGAACTCAGCGTCGAACGTATAGTACCATTTGTTGAACGCTTGGTAGCCGACGTTGCTGTGTATACGGAATACGTCGTCACCGATCTTATAGTTCCTTAAGGTATCCTTCGGTGCCGTATATACGCTGGCTTTGAATTCCAGTTCGTTCGTTACTTGTACCTTATCTTTCTTATAGTCGTATTTTAAATTGTTCTTGGTGAACAGGTTCAAGTTGCTACTTCCACCCTTGTACCAGTTCTCCGAAACGTAGTTCTGGGAGAATTGGACGGCGCTCTCGAAGGCCGATATCCAGTATCTCCGCTCCGGGATAAAGCGGGCGGGAGCGTCTACGTCCTCAAAATTGGCATCAGCCTCCACCTTGATCGGCAAGTCCTCATAAATATTCTTCTTGATGAATTTAGGTTTGATCACCTCATTGGGCAGATCCCTCTCGGAGTAGCGGAAATAAGTCGGGTAATTGTTCTGCACATATTTGTAAGCCATCTCCTCGAACTGTTTGTTTCGCTCCAGATCTTTGAAGATGGAGTCTGTCCGGTATAAGTTATCATAGGGAGTCCTCTCCTTCAATGAATCGAAGTTGTAGAATATCAAGTTCTTGGGTAGATAATCTCCCCGGAAAACGATCGGCATGAATAAAGGGTTTACGATCACGGTGTCTCGGAAGGTCATCGTATTATCGAAAGCCGTGGAGGCGTCTCGTACCAGACGGGCCCAATACATCGCCTCGTCCGAGATCTCCAGTTCGTCTTTTTTCAAGAAACGCAGTAAATTCGTGCTTGGGGCCAAGGGCGCCGAGTAAGTCTTGTTTTGTTTCTCGAATTGTTTACGAATGTCTACGATGTTGTCTAATTCCTCTTCGCCAAGATTGATCGCAGGAATCGTATCATCCGATACGACTTGCTGTGCGGGACGTTGAACTATCGTTCCGGTAACTAGTTGGTTCTCTTGGCTGTATGCCGAGCTCCCAATTAGTGAAAGTAATAATAGCGCATACACACCATGCCTCTTCATCATCATAATACCTTATTTACATCTATTAGTTGTAGTGGTCGCAAAATTAGCTAAAAAGAATGATATACAACATACGATTTGATATTTATCTGGGTAAAAGTTACGATCACTGAGGCAAAGCAGGTGTGTCTAGCGAGGCTTATACGGACTTGCCTCAGTACTCCGCAGGAAGTACTGGAATACTTCGGTCAAAGTACTTCAGTACTTCCTGCGGAGTACCGAAGTAATTCCATGAGAAGTACTGTCTTTAGTGCCGTGCTTCGGGTCGGGAATCGGAAGAGTCCTGCCGAAGCACGGGTCAGTTCTGGAGATATTCAGCGAGAAATAAAAACATTAAATTTGGCATGTCTCGATGAAAATCGCTAACTTTGCGGTTTCGAAATGCAGGTGTGCAATTAAAAAGATAACTAAAATATTACTATCGTGGCAGATACAAAGTACATTTTCGTTACAGGCGGCGTGGTCTCTTCCTTAGGTAAGGGAATTATTTCCGCTTCTTTAGGTAAGCTCCTTCAAGCAAGAGGTTACAAGGTTACTATCCAAAAATTTGATCCTTACATCAACATCGATCCGGGTACGTTGAACCCTTATGAGCATGGGGAATGTTACGTGACCGTTGATGGACATGAGGCTGACTTGGACTTGGGCCATTACGAGCGTTTCTTGAATGTCCAGACTACCCGTGCGAATAATATCACTACCGGACGTATCTATCAAAGCGTGATCAACAAGGAGCGTAAGGGGGATTATCTGGGTAAGACGGTGCAGGTGGTACCTCATATCACGGATGAGATCAAGCGTAATGTGAAATTATTGGGTAGCAAGTATAAATTTGACTTCGTGATCACCGAGATCGGTGGTACGGTGGGTGATATCGAGTCTCTGCCTTTCATAGAGAGCGTTCGCCAGTTGAAATGGGAGCTGGGTAAGAACTGCCTTTGCGTACATCTTACTTATGTGCCTTATATCGCGGCGGCGAAAGAGTATAAGACGAAGCCTACGCAACATTCCGTGAAGCAATTGCAGGAGTTAGGCATCCAGCCGGACGTGTTGGTTTTACGTACGGAGCATGAGCTGAATGCGAACTTGTTACGTAAGGTGGCGTTGTTCTGTAACGTGGCCGAGGATTCCGTGATCCAGTCGATCGACGTACCGACGATCTACGAGGTTCCTTTGGTATTGCAACGCCAGAAGATGGACGAGGTGGTCTTGCGTAAGGTCGGTATGGAAGTCGGCCCGACTCCGGAGTTGAAGCCTTGGAAGGAATTCCTTGCCTTGAAGAGCACGGCTACGGATACGGTGAAGATCGGTTTGGTTGGTAAATACGTGGAATTGCAAGACGCTTATAAGTCGATCGACGAGTCTTTGTTGCAAGCCGCTATTTACAATCATCATAAACTGGATTTGCATTTGTTCCATTCGGAGAAATTAAATAACGAGAACGCCGCCGAGCAATTGAAGGATATGGATGGTATCTTGATCGCCCCCGGATTCGGGCAGAGAGGTATCGAGGGTAAGTTTGCCGCTATCAAATACGCTCGTGAGCATGATGTCCCTTGCTTGGGCATCTGCTTGGGTATGCAGTGCATGGTGATAGAGTTTGCCCGTGACGTATTAGGTTTGGCGGATGCCAACTCTACGGAGATGGAGCCGAATACGGCACATAAGGTGATCGATTTGATGGAGGAGCAGAAGAACGTTACCAATATGGGAGGTTCCATGCGTTTGGGTGCTTACGACTGTACGCTGAAAGAGGGCTCCAAGGTATTGGAGGCATACGGCAAGGAGCATATCCAAGAGCGTCATCGCCATCGTTTCGAGTTCAACAACGAGTATAAGAAGCAATACGAGGCCGCCGGTATGATGTGTACGGGTGAGAATCCGGAGACAAATCTGGTAGAGGTGGTAGAGATCCCCGCCTTGAAGTGGTTCGTGGGCGTTCAATATCATCCGGAGTACAACAGTACCGTGGTGAATCCGAATCCTCTTTTCCTCAGCTTCGTGAAAGCTGCTATCGAAAATAAAAAATAATTGGTGATAAATGGATAAAAACACATTAATAGGTTTTCTGCTGATCGGTGTCGTATTATTTGCGTTTAGCTGGTTCAACCGGCCAACGCCTGAGCAGTTGGAGGCGCAACGTCGTTACCAAGATTCAATCGCGAAGATTGAGTATGCCCAGCAACTGGAATTGCAGAAACAAGAGAACAAAAGTGCTTTAGTGGAGGATTCGTTGGAGAACCTGCCGGACTCGGTAAGGGCGCAACGTTTGCAGCAGAGCTTCGGCGTATTCGGCGAAGCTATGGTGGGTACGGAAGATTACACGACCCTACAAAATGACGTGGTTGAGCTTCGTATCAGCAATAAGGGCGGACGTATTTGTTACGCACGCTTGAAGGAGTATGATACGTATAATGACGAGCCTCTCGTTTTGTTCGACGAGAAAGAGTCTAATTTTAATTTTACGTTGGTCACGGCTACGAACCGTGTCGTGAATACGGGCGATTTGTATTTTACCCCGGTTAAAGGTAATGACCCGAATTCTGTGATCATGCGTTTGAACACCGGCGAGGGTAGTCATCTGGATTTTACCTATACCTTGAAACCGGATGATTATATGGTGCAATACCAGATTCTGGGTACGGGATTGAACGGTGTCTTGGCACCGAGCACGAATGCCTTGGATTTATTGTGGGAGCAGGATATCCGCCAACAGGAAAAAGGACGTAAGTTTGAGGATCGCTACGTGACCTTGAACTACAAGTTCATGGCGGACGACGTGGAACACCTGAGCGAGTCGAAGAGTGACAGCAAGCAGATCCCGAACCGCTTGAAATGGATCGGTTATAAGGATATGTTCTTCTCTACCGTATTGATCTCGCAAGAGGGCTTTGAGGCTACTACCTTAGACTCGAAAGCGATTCCGGAGGGGGATGTATTGAAACAATTCAAGACGACCACTTCTGTACCTTTCGACTTGCAAGGTAAGGAGGCCACGAACCTGTCCTTGTATTTCGGACCGAATAAGTTCGCCTTGTTGAAGTCCTTCGATAAAGGTGTCGTTGCCGAGCAGCAACTGGATCTGGAGAAGTTGGTTCCGCTTGGTTGGGGTATTTTCCGTTGGGTGAATCAATATTTCGTGATCCCTTTGTTCGACTTCTTGGGTAAGTTTATCCATAATTATGGTATCTTGATTCTTTTGATGACTATCATCGTGAAGATCATCCTTTTCCCATTGACGTATAAGTCTTATATGTCGTCCGCCAAGATGCGTGTATTGCGTCCGCAAGTGGAGGAGATCAACGCTAAGTATCCCGGACAGGATAAGGCTATGGAACGGCAGAAAGCGACGATGGAGCTATATAGCCGTGCGGGGGCGAGCCCGATGAGCGGTTGCTTGCCGATGTTGTTGCAGATGCCGATCTTGATCGCTTTATTCATGTTCTTCCCGTCGGCGATCGAGTTACGTCACCAGAGTTTCCTTTGGGCGCACGACTTGTCTACTTACGACGCTATCTTTAGTTGGAATAAATATATTCCGATCATCACTCCGTATTTCGGAAATCACATCAGTTTGTTCTGTTTGTTGATGACGATCACGAATATTTTTTATACCAAGTATAATATGGAGATGACGAATACTGGGCAGCAACAGATGCCGGGCATGAAGGCCATGATGTACATGATGCCGTTGATGTTCTTGGTGTTCTTCAACCAGTATGCTTCCGGTTTGACGTATTACTATTTCATCTCTACGTTGATCACAATCGTGCAGACATTGATCTTCCGCTATACGATCAATGAGGATAAATTGTTAGCTAAGTTGGAAGCAAACAAACGGAAACCGATGAAGAAATCCAGTTTCATGAAACGTCTGGAAGAGGCTCAACGAGCACAGCAGGAGACGTTGCGTAAACAACAAGAGGCTAAGAAAAAACGATAGGATAATAGTAATTGTTGTCCTTGAAAAAGGTCCCTTTATCTGCTTATTGGTAGATAAAGGGACTTTTTTGTATATCTTGGCTCCTCTACTTGAAAAACAAGACGTCTTGATCATGATTCTATTTGTTTATTTGTATTTATTCAAAACTTTTTGTTTGTTTGCATTGTTTTGTATTCAAAAGATTGATGAGGAAATTGATTTTTTCTATATTGAGGAAATAGGGAGGTTATAAATAAGGGATTTTGTCAATGACAAAAAATGAACGATCGCTTCAATGGGTAATAGCGGGAATATTCTTCGTAGTATGCTTTGCTTTCTTTCAATGGATTTACCCAAACCATTTGTTCTTCAAAGAGCAGATGAGGATTTTTTTGTATACCACCGATTATTTTATCTCGTTCTGGGATGAGCCGGCTTGGTTGAGCTGTTATGTGGGGAATTTCTTGATACAGTTCTTCCATTTGACTGTGATAGGCCCGTTAATCGTGACGTGCGTGTTGTTGCTCTTATGGTACTACTCTATGCGGGTTTTACGCAAGTTCGGGAATGGTAATATGGTCTCCATATATGCGTTGTTTCCGGTAGCGTTAGAGTGGGGATTGATTTGCCGGTTGTCGTATAGTATAGCGTCTACGCTTACGTTGATTTTCGTGCTATGGCTCTTCTTGGGATACATCCGGATTAAGAATAAGAGAACGTCCGTTTGGGTGGCTTTTATACTTCTTCCCATAATTTATAGCATGGTCGGTAGCCGGCTGTTTGTCTTCTCCTTGATGGTGATATTCTATGAGGGAGCCAAGAATAGGAAACGGTGGTGGTTCTGGCTTTCTCTTTTGTTATCGAGTTATTTATATCCGTTGTTCATGCGTCATTTTTATGGATTGAGCATTGAGGAGGCCTATAAATATTCCCATGTGGATGGCTTGAGCGTATATTTCCCCGCTTTAGCGTTGATTCTAGAGATATTCGCTTTGGAGATTAAAAGTATACGTAGGATACGTCTGAACCGGCATAGCTTGCTTATAACCTTTTTAGTCGTATTTGGATTCTTTTCATTTGTTATAGCGGGTACGAACCGGAAGCGGGAAAAGGTTCTGGCAGTAGACCAAGCGATCTATAGGGGTGATTGGGAGCGAGTCTTGGATTTGTCTGCCGGATTTGATTCTCCCGATATCTTGGTAAGTTATTATAGGAATATCGCTTTCTCCAAGAAGAACGAGTTGCCCCAGAATTTGATGGATCATTATCAACGAGGGGCGGACGCCTTGTTCTTACCGATCGATTTGAGGTCTTCTATACTTCCCGTGTTTTTCAGTAATGAGGTGTATTATCAATTGGGAGATATGGATATGGCCCGTCACCGGGCGATCGAAGGAATCTTGTTCAGCCCTAAACAAAGAAGTGTACGGCAGATCAAGCGGCTGGTGGAGATTGATATGCGGCGAGGGGATATTGAGGAGGCTAGAAAATACCTGAACCTATTGGACGCGACGTTATTTTATCACTCATGGGCAAGGTCGAAGGAGGAACAGTTGAAGGGTGAGGAGACCTTGTCGATGGAGAAACGTTTGCCGAGGAAAAGAGATTGGGAGCGAGAGCATGACATACTAATGTCCATATCCGATTATCCGGGAGTACTGTCAAGTTTGGTGGCGGAATATCCGGAAAATAAACAGGCATTGGATTATTTGTTGTGCTATTATTTACTGAACGAGAATTTGAATAGTTTTAAGAATGCGTTCGATACTTATTATAAAGGAAAATTTGAGGTTGTACCCCGTTTGTATGAGGAGACTTTGGTACAAGTTTTATCTAAAAGCTCGGACGAGGAGGTGGCCGGTTATCAGATACCTCAAGATGTTATCGAGGATTACCAAGATTACATCCATTGTAAATCGGGTAGAAAAGCAAAGGAGGAATTACGAGAACGTTATTCCTCCACCTATTGGTACTACTCTGACTATATTCATTGAATAATAGTGTAAGTGATCAGCGGTTCGCGAGGAAGGCTAAGGCTTTCTCCATGTCCTCCGGTGTATCTATACCGATCGTTTCTTGCTCTGTGATGCCGACCTTGATTTTATATCCGTTTTCCAACCAGCGTAATTGCTCAAGGCTTTCCGCCAGTTCTAAAGCGGATTGAGGTAATTGGGTGATTTCTTTCAGCACTTGCGCACGATAGGCATATAACCCGATATGTTTGTAAAAGGTATGACTCGGCAACCATTCCGTATATTTCTTGCCCCGGATATAAGGAATAATGGATCGACTGAAATACATAGCCTCGTTGTTTTTGTTGAGTACGACTTTCGGGGAATTGGGATTGAATAGGGTACTCTCGAAATCATCGTCCGAACGGAAAGGCTTTACCAATGTCGCTATTTGCGTGTTTGCGTCGGCGAAGCAGGTTTTGATCGTCTGGATTTGCTCGGGATGGATAAAAGGCTCGTCACCTTGGATATTGACAATCACATCATACCCTTCGCCTATTTTCTGATAAGCCTCGTAGCAACGATCCGTACCGCTACGATGTTGATCGGAGGTCATGACGACTTGGCCACCGAAGGCTTTAACCGCATTCTCTATCCGGATATCGTCGGTAGCTACGCAAACGGAGTCTAAGACATCCTTTACTTGCTCATATACACGTTGTATCATGGGCTTTCCGTTCATATCCGCTAATGGCTTCCCCGGAAAACGGGTAGAGGCGTATCTCGCCGGAATAATTCCTATAAACTTCATCATTCTATATCGTTTTGTTAACTGGTTACTACTTTTCCTTCGCTTAACTGGATCAACTTATCCCGTTCGCCTACGATCCATACGATATCTCCTTCCTCGAAAACCGTACAGGGAGGCGGATTCTTGATCGAGCTACTTCCACGTTCGATACCGATTACCAAACAAGCGGCTTTATCACGGATACCGGACTCTATGATGGAGCGGCCGATCAATCGGGAACCTTCCGAGATAATGATTTGCTCCATGTTCATCTCTTCCTTTCTTGTGTTCGATTGCTCGGCGTATGATTTCTTGTAGCGTTCCTCCAGATATTTCCTAAAGTGCTCCAGATCATCATCCGCGCCAACTACTACCAGTTTATCGAACGGGTAGAGCCGCTCGTCTCCTCCCGGTATATTGATTCGCTTCTCTCCCCGGATAATCGTTACGATATTTACGTTGCACTTTTGCCTGAAGTTTAATTCTTTCAGGCTTTTTCCCATACTGGGGGAATTCTGCTTCACCTCGAAATCCGCTAAATGGAGATCTCGTTCTAATAAGTGGTTCGCGAAACGCTGGTTGATCGGGGCTTTTCGCTCTTGTTCCACTTCCCTCGCTACAAGGTTACTGAAAAAATGCCGTTCCATCAGGATCGACTGCCTCTTTAGCCGTTTGGAGAATATCATTAATACGATAACGGCGGAAGCGACCGCTAGCATAATTCCTAGCGCAGCATTCAATAACCGTGCGACTGGAAGCATGACGAGACCGATACAGAGCAGGATTCTGAGGATCACGAGTGAGACTAGGGGACCCCGGTTATATTTATTATCGTTCCATAATTGCTGGAACTCCACGGAATGATTCTTTTTCATCATGATCGCCCGCAACATCGGGGAGATCAGAGCTAGGATTAAGATCAAGGAGATTAGATTTCCTTGGATGCCGGGCAAATGTTTGCAGATGAACGGAGTCACGATTTGTAGCCATAAAAAGATAAGTACTAGGCAGACGGCGGTATAAGTACCGACGATGTGGACCAAGGCTTTTAGTAACTTATTCCATGCGCTTTTTTGACGGATCGTATTGGAACCGGATGAATATCGCTCCAAGAACTGTTTCCAATTCTCCGGTATGATCCGCTCCGCCCATTTGTAGGCAGGTTCCGCTAGCCGGATCATATAAGGTGTGAAGAATGTCGTGATCACGGATACGGCGACAACGATCGGATACAGATATTGATCCGTCACGTTTAATGATAGTCCCAAACCTGCGATGATGAAGGCGAATTCTCCGATCTGCGCTAACGAGAAACCAGACTGGATGGCTATTTTTATCGGTTGTCCGGACAGTAATACTCCGAAGCTGGCGAAACAAATCTGTCCGGCCATGACTACGAGCGTGATAATGAAAATCGGGATTTTATACTCCCAGAGCATCTGAGGATCGATTAACATGCCTACAGACACGAAGAAAATCGCTCCAAATAAGTCTTTTACGGGTTTTACCAAATGCTCGATCCGTTCAGCGTCAATGGTCTCGGCCAAAATCGAACCCATGACAAAAGCTCCGAGAGCCGATGAGAATCCGGCTTTTGTGGCGATCATAACCATACCAAGGCATAGCCCGATGCTCACGATCAACAGAGTCTCCTCATTTAGGAAGCTTTTTGCCTTTTTCAGAAAAGAGGGAATCAAATAGATCCCGACGACGAAACAGAATAAAAGGAAAATGCCTAATTTGACTACGCTATCCAGCATCTCCATGCCTTCCACGTGTTTACTTACCGCTACGGTAGAAAGTAATACCATTAATAATACGGCGAATAGATCCTCTACCACCAAGATACCGAATACGACACCGGCGAATCGTTGGTTACGCAATCCCATGTCGTCGAATGCCTTGAAGATAATCGTCGTGGAAGACATCGATAACATACCTCCGAGGAAAAGACTGTTCATATGTCCCCAACCCAGTGATAAGCCCGTGATATATCCCGCTGTCATCATACCTATAACAACGGTTATGGCTCCAATGACGGCGGTTCCTCCCACCTTCATCAACTTCTTGAAACTGAAATCGAGCCCCAAAGCGAATAACAGGAAGATAACGCCTATATCAGCCCAGATACGGATACTTTCCACATCTGTAACTGTCGGTATTTGCTCGATGGAAGGTCCGGCGAGTATTCCGGCTACGATATACCCCAATACGACCGGTTGCTTTAACTTTTTGAATAACAGGGTAACCAACCCGGCGGATATGAGTATGACCGCAAGATCTGATATTAGCGCAGGTATCTGAGACATCGTTTATTGTTTTTTCGATTGCCAAAGTTAGGTATTTATTTTAATTTTGTGTCTCAAAACAGAAGCCAAAATGAAGAAGAAACATCCGATTGAAGCGCTTATAGAGCAAGGGGAACATCAACAACTTGATTTTAAGTTTGAGGTGAGCGACAGCAAGAAGATCGCCCGGACGTTGAGTGCGTTCGCGAATACAGATGGCGGGCGTCTGCTGATTGGAGTGAAGGATAACGGCGCTATTTCCGGTGTGAGAAGTGAGGAGGAATATTATATGATCGAGGCTGCTTCTAAAATGTATACGCATCCCGAGGTGCCGTTTACAGCTAAGCGCTGGGATGTCAACGGGAAGACCGTATTGGAGGTCTATATCGCCCCAAGCGATGAGAAACCGCATACGGCACCGGATAAAGACGATAAATACAAGGCCTATATCCGGGTTGCGGACGAGAATATATTAGCGAACGAAGTCCTCATGCAAGCATGGAAGAAGCAGAAAACCAAAGAAGGTACATTGCTGAAAATAAGTAAGCCCGTCGAGATCCTGTTTTCTTGGCTCGACGAGCATCCGTATATCAGCATAAAGCAGTTTTGCCATATCGCCCATATCAATTATTATGCGGCCCGTAACATCCTAAGTGATTTGATGGCTATGGGAGCGATGGAATATGTCGTGATCGATAAATGTATTGCCTATAAACGGATCGCATAGACTCGTTTATAGGTTGATTACATAGACTTGTGCGCTCTCGAATCTGACGACTTTGATAGGAGTCCCTTTCTCGATGAAGCCAGACTCCGATACGCCGTCATACAACTCTCCCTCGATAGATACCTTACCCGAAGGACGTAAAACGGTAGCGGCCGTGCCCTCTTTTCCGATCAGTTGTGTCAAATTGGGGCTGGATACCGCTTTTTCCAAATCAGCGTTTAATGCCATTTTCTTTAGCGGTCCTTTATGTCCTATTTTGTTGGATAACCATATCACTAGCGTGAATCCGATACCCAGACCTAATAGAACCGTTAAAGCGGCTCTGCCCGTATCCATTCCAGATACGTTTTGAAAATCAAAAACAGTATTGTTCAGTAAGCTCATTGTAAGCCCTCCGACCACGAGAATAATTCCACTTATCCCCGCTATGCCAAAGCCTGGGATCACGAATATCTCCAACATTATTAATATAACGCCGAGAATGAATAACAGGATTTCCCAGTTTTCAGCCAACCCGTCCATATAGAGAGGAGCGAAGTAAAGGATAGCCGCTATTATCACGGCAGCGGATGGAAAACCAAGCCCCGGGGTTTGCATCTCGAAATAAATACCACCGATGATAATAATGATTAATAAGCCCTGTATTACCGGACTCATAAAGAAACCTTTTACATTATCGAACCATGAGGGTTCATAACTTTTAATCTCATAGTCCTTACATCCGATATATTCTGTGATTACTTGATCCGGACTCTCGGCGATGCCATCGCAATAACCCCATTTGAGTGCTTCTTGATAGGTTAGTGTCAATACTTTACCGCTATCGATGAGGTTGGGGACGATCACTCTGTCATCGACCATCGCTTCGGCGATTAAAGGATCTCTTTTCCATTTATAGATCGTGTCGCCGTTTTGTATAAGCGTATCTTTCCCTTGCGCCTCAGCCGTCGAACGGATCATGGAACGCATATAAGATTGATATTTATCAGGTAGAGCCGCACCCGTTTGATTGACAACCGTTGCCGCTCCTATATTCGCCCCTTTCCGCATATAGATTTTCTTGCATGCTATGGAAATTAAAGCACCTGCTGAAGCTGCGTTATTATCGATAAATACATATACCGGTATGGGACTATATAAAATAGCCGTTCGCATAGAATCGGCAGATTCCAGTAATCCGCCGTATGTGTTCATATGCAATAAGATGGCATCGGCGCTCAATTGCTTGGCCTCTGATAATCCGTTATGGAGATAAATCCACGTGGTGTTATCGATCTCTTTTTTTATATCAATCGTATATATTAAGGACTTCTCTTTAGCCTCCGATTGAAGAGAGATTGCAAGTATTAATACTATAGCTGTTAATATTGTTAATAAACGTTTCATCTTGTTTGTATTATATTCGTTTTTAATATTTGGTTGAAAATTGTAACTGGCTTGTTGTAAATGTTGATTTTTGTAACTTGTGCAACTTGTAAATAATACTCATTTTCAGTAAGATTTACAACAAAAATATTAAGTTACGATTTTTAATATTAATATTTATCAAAGAACTGTATATCTCCATTTTTAATTTATATATTTGTTGCATCCTTCAATGTTTGAGGGATAATACTTATACAGTATTAAACTTTATTTAACTAGTAACAATATGAATGCGTTGCAATTTCAGAAAAAATTATTGAGCATGCAAGAAAACATGATGAATTTTGCGCTTATGCTTACAGCGAATAGGGATGATGCCCAAGATCTGATGCAGGACACAACGCTGAAGGTTTTAGACAATCAAGAAAAATTTGTAGACAATATCAATTTTAAGGGCTGGGTCTTGACTGTGATGCGTAACATTTTCATTAACAATTATCACAAGATCGTTCGCACGCAAACTGTCGTAGATCAAGGTGTCGACTTATATAACTTGGATGTCGTGAACGATTCAGGTTTTGACTCTCCGGATGGCGCTTATCAAATTCAAGAGATCACGAAAGCGATCAACGGTTTGAACAATGAGTTGAAGGTTCCATTCTCTATGTTTTTGAGTGGCTATAAATACAACGAGATCGCTGATAAACTGGATGTTCCTCTGGGGACGGTTAAGAGCCGTATATTTTTCGCTCGACAAGAATTACAAAAAGTTTTAAAAGATTTTCGTCAAGGATAAAATTTACTTTATATAAAAGAAGCCGTCTTTAACAAAAGACGGCTTTCTTTTTATTCGGCCGGTTGGTATAAATATCTCTTGATACTTCTTTTGGGTGTTTTCTCGAATTCTTCTTGATACAGCTTGAAACAGGTGATTTTACTGTAATTCGGCATCTCCTCGTTTACTTGGTCAATGTTGGTCTGCATCAACTTCTCGATTTCGGAATGTTGTATACCTGCCTTATCTACTTGCTCCCAATCGGGATAGATGAGGGCGACTAGTTTACCTCCTTGGGAGATGATGAGCGATTCCGCTACATATAGCATATTATTCAAGCGATCCTCGATCTCTTCCGGATAGATATTTTGTCCGCTGGGGCCTAGAATCATGGTTTTACTACGGCCGCGGATATATAAAAATCCATCTTTATCGAGGGTTCCCAGATCGCCGGTACGCATCCATCCGTCAGGCATCATAACGGCTTTCGTAGCCTCCGGATTCTTGTAATAACCGAGCATCACGTTCATGCCCTTCACCAATATTTCTCCCACCTTGTTTTCCGGGTCCTCTGAATCGATGCGGACTTCCATACGGTCGACGATACGTCCTACGGAACCGGGCTTAAACTCATCCCATTGCGCATAGGAGACTAGCGGGCCACATTCGGTCATCCCGTAGCCTACGGTATAGCGGAAATGGATGGAATGAAGGAACGTCTCCACTTCTTTATTGATAGCGGCTCCTCCGATAACGATCTCCCCGAAGTTCCCTCCGAAAGACGCCGTTAACTTGGCGGAAATGGTATCCAGCACTTTCTGGTCTATATAGGGGACTTTCAAGAGCAATTTAATCAAAGGCTTCTCCAGTTCGGGGAATACCTTGTTTTTGATGATTTTCTCGATAATCAGAGGTACGGCTAGGATCAGCGCCGGCTTGATTGTCGTAAAAGCTTCCGCTATGATTTTCGGGCTGGGGGTACGTGTGAGGAAGTGTACATGGCAGCCTTTATTCACGGAATTCAATACCTCGAATGCCAATCCGTACATATGGGCCATCGGAAGCATACATACGATATTATCTCCCGGATGGATGAACGGTAAATTGTCGTAAGCGAATTGCGTATTACTCCATAAGCTCCGATAGGGGATCATAACCCCTTTCGAGAAACTGGTGGTTCCGGAAGTATAATTAAGTACCGCTAATTCTTCCGGCTTTTCCACGTGATACCGAACATCGTTCGACGTGAATGAACGAGGGTACTTTTTACCGAAATATTCATTGATCCGGTCTCTTACTACCCGGACTTCTTTGCTTTTACTGTGAATGATCGAGAAGTTATCCAGCATCATGAACAGTTTCACGTCGGGCATCATGCGTTCATTCATATTCTCCCAGTTGCTGGAAGCGGCAAGGACTGCCTTTGCCTCGGAATGATTTACGATATGATGTATATTATCCGGTTTGAATTCATGTAGGATAGGCACGGCTACGGCTCCATAAGCCAAGATCCCGAAGAAACAGATCGCCCAGTTGGAGGAGTTCCGTCCAACTAAAGCCACCTTATCCCCCTTTTTAATGCCGGCATGCTCTAGGATAATATGAAATTTCTCGATTCGACGAGCTACATCTTTATAATGGAAGGTATGTCCATTATAATCGGAGAACGCCGGGAGATCCCAATGCTCCTTGATGCTATTCTCTATGAGTCCTAAAAAACGATTCTCCATACTAATTTATTTATCAAATAACCATATGACAGGGTGGAAAGTTGTCAAAAGCCAAAGATAGTGCCTTTTCTGTAAATTATGAGTTTCAGTCCGCCGGAAACTGAAATATTCTTTACCTTTGTCTCTCCAAATAGAAGAATATGGTAGCACCTCTGGTAAAACGGATATGGATCTGGTGCAGGAATCTGTTGATCTTCCTGTTTGTATCCAGTATATTGGCGGTAGTGGTATATAAATTTGTACCCGTATATTATACGCCATTGATGTTTATTCGTATGTATGAGCAGCATCAGGATGGGAAGAAAATGAAACTCGATCATACGTGGGTTCCTATATCCAAGATCGCCCAGCCTTTGGTTCAAGCGGTCATAGCGTCGGAGGATAACCTGTTCATGGAGCATAATGGCTTTGATGTGGAACAAATCCAGAAGGCACGGGCCGAGGCCGAGAAAGGTAAAAGGGTGAGAGGTGCCAGCACGATTTCCCAGCAGACCGCTAAGAATGTATTTCTTTGGCCGGGGAAAAGTTATTTACGGAAAGGCATCGAGGTCTATTTTACCTTCTTGATCGAATGGATATGGGGAAAGGAACGTATTATGGAAGTCTATCTGAACTCGATAGAGATGGGGGAGGGCATCTATGGTGCGGAGGCGGTAGCGGAGGCTCATTTCGGTAAGCATGCCTACCAATTGACCAAAAGCGAGGCAGCCCTAATAGCGGCCACACTTCCAAATCCCCGGAAGTTTAATTCCGCTAAACCGTCACCTTATATGCTGAAACGACAAGCGAAAATAATTTCCTTAATGGGAAAACTGATAAAAGTAGAAATGGGATATGGTGCCGGGCAAGTTGATCCCGGTACCGGAAAGGTTAAAAAAAGAAAGAAATGGAGAGCTTCCGTTATCATGACTTGGGACGAATCGCTTATGCCGATGCGTTAGAATATCAGACAGCTGCTTTCGAGGTCTTATTGGATGCGAAGGCAACGGGAAAGAAAGAGGATAATCAATTATTCTTTTGTGAGCATTTACCGGTCTTGACGATCGGTAAAAGTGGCAAGGACTCTAATTTGCTTATCCCCGAGGAAACTTTACGGGAACGAGAGGTCTCGTTTTACCATATAAACAGAGGGGGGGATATAACGTATCACGGTCCGGGACAGATTACCGGTTATCCGGTATTTGATCTGGAATATTGGAATCTGGGATTGAAACAATACATCCATATGCTGGAAGAGACGATCATCCGTTTCCTATCGCTTTACGACTTGAAAGGGGAACGTTTGGAAGGGGCGACGGGTGTATGGCTAGACCCTGAAGTACCGGGGCGTGCCCGTAAGATCTGTGCGATTGGCGTGAAAAGCAGCCGGTTCGTTACGATGCATGGCTTTGCTTTGAATATAAATACGGATCTGAGTTACTTTTCATTGATCAACCCTTGTGGTTTTACGGATAAAGGCGTTACCTCCTTGGCTATGGAGTTGGGGGTACCCCAAGACTTTGAGTTGGCAAAAAGTCAATTGAGATCGATTTTCATGGAAATCTTCGCTTGATATGGCAGTCATTCATTTCGCTCCTTTGCAAGGATATACGGATTCGGTTTATAGAGAGGCGCATACCCGAGTATTCGGGGGCGTAGATACCTATTATACTCCTTTCGTAAGGATAGAGAAAGGTGGTTTCCGGAATAAGGACTTGAAGGATATCGCTTGCGATAGAAATAGGCAGGTACATGTCGTGCCGCAATTGATCGCTTCCACACCAGACGAGTTTCGGCCGATCGTGCGTTTATTCCAAGAGAATGGATACAAGGAAGCGGATATTAATTTAGGATGCCCTTTCCCTATGCAGGTCCGTGCGCATAGAGGCTCGGGACTTTTGCGGTACAAGGAAGAGGCCGAGTCTTTATTACGTACGATTGAGGAGTTCCCGGATATTTCTTTTTCGGTGAAAATGCGTTTGGGGTGGGAGTGTACGGATGAGTCATTCGTGCTTCTTTCCTTATTAAATAAGTTACCTTTGAAGCATATAACCTTGCATCCCCGGTTAGGGATACAGCAATATAAAGGAGCTATCGATTGGGATGGATTCTCTCGTTTTTATGATGAATGTGAATTTCCCTTATATTATAATGGAGATTTAGTGGGGCTGGAAGATATCCGAGGAATAAAGGAGCGTTTTCCGGGGCTTGCCGGGATCATGCTGGGACGAGGGTTATTGGCCTCTCCTTGGCTGGCCACTGAGTTTGTGTCCGGACAGGTCTTGACCGTGAATGAGAGGCGGGATAAACTAGTCATGTTCCATGAGTCGTTGATGGATGAATATGCTGCCCGGTTGGAAGGTGGCGAGCATCAGGTATTATCTAAAATGAAGACAATCTGGGATTATCTTTTGCCGGAGGCCGATAAAAGGCTTCGCAAGAAAGTATTGAAAAGTACTTCCCTTACTTCTTATCAGTCGGCAGTGAAAGATTTGTTGAGTCTTTGACTACGGGAGGGACATTCGTAGAGTCTTTGGGGATCAAGGGTAAAAGAGGCCTCTTTCTTCTCCTGAAAATCTCAGAGAAGTTCGTGAAGTCTTTCCGGTACATGATACCTACACCTTGTATGGTTAATGCTTGCTTCAGGCCGAAATACATATCTCTGGCATGGTTATAAGCCTTTAGCCGGATCTCACCGGAGGGGGTCAACTTATATTCTAGGTCGAACTCTCCGATAAAAGTGTTATTTTTGCCTGTAGTGACCGTATTTCTCATACCGAAATTACCATTGATCAATAAGCGGTTGTTTAGCAACTGGCTGGATAATATCATCTCATATTCCGTGTCTTCCTTGAAACCGTCCTGTCCCGCTCGTATGTTTGTCCCTATTTGTACTTTATCCGTGAAACTACCTAATAGATTGGATAATTGCGCTGAGATAGCGGATGAAGCCACGGCGTTTAACTCGCTAGACTTGTAAGTCGTTTGGGCATACTCGGGTGTATAGAATTTATTCAACACCAACAAATAAACGATTTGCCGGGTCATCATATCCTCTGTGTCTATAAACGCTTTGACTTGACGCTCTAACTCCTCGTTAGAGTTCGGAAATTCTAAGTCGAAGGAAATAGACGGGCTGCGCAATGCGCCTTCAAGGTTTAAGACGCAATTGACGGGTATGTTTGTTCGAGAACTTTCTAGTAAGAGACTCTGATCCAAGTCTCCGATATTTGCGGTCAGATTGTAGATCGCATTGATATCCATATGGGCATTAAAGGGATCGCCACGGAAATTGATCGTGCTACCGTCTCTGATCTTAAAGTCTTTATGGATGATTTGCTGTAAGCTGAAATTATAGTTTCCTTGTACGATATTCACGTCGCCATACATACGAAGATCACTTCTTGTTCCATATTGTATTTGTAAACTTCCACTGGCGTTTCCTTTGATACGGTCTCCCGCTATCGGGTCCATGATTAGCTCTATATCGGCATCGGGTGTGATATCAAGGAGGAAGTTCATTCGTAGCTCGGCTCCCTCGTCTGTCTCGTGTACGATATTCAATGGGTGTGTGGACGTGGAATCTACGTTAGCGGCCAACTTGCTTTTATCGACGAACGTGATAAAATCATAGTCCGTAGCCGAGTTATTATTCATGAAGTCCAGATAAATAGCGGTCTTAGGTTCGCTTTTCATGTTAATATCAAAGTCTATCAACTTACCGTTGCCCTTGATTTGCGCCGTTCCGCTGGCGAATACCGTTCCATAGATCAGCGGATTCTTTTTCTGGTTGGCGTTATACATCAACATCTTATTACCCTGCACGTTTACGAGGAAGCTATAATCCCGGAAATGCAGATGATTGAACTTAAGGCTGACTTTTCCGGAGTTGCCGAATTGATCCTTGACCGTGATATTCCGTAAATTGACGGACGTAGAGTCAAGGTGGACGGAATCGGAGAAGGTATAATACGTATCCAAGAAATCAACGCCTACCCCTCCATCCATGACATAGGCATCTCCCTCGACATTCAGCTCCTTAAAGGGGCCGTGCAAATGTATACTTCCGAATCCCCGGCCTTGCAAGTTCTTTATGACCGTATCGACAAAGGGTTGCAAGAAGGCCAGATTGATATCATTGGCATCGAAATACAAGGATAGCCCCGCATTGGGCCCGACTGGAAATACATAACCGTTCACATCCGTCCAAGTGCTGTCGTTCTTGTAGATGCTTCCCAGCATAAGGATACCTTTCTGTGCGTCGTCCCATTCGCTGAAGAGATTGAGGCGACCCAAGGGGGTTTGGTTGAATGAGAAATTCTTTACTTCCAGATCCGTATTTAGCATGCGGCTATTGAATAAGTCGTTCACATAGAACTTACCGGTCGCCTCACCCCCGAATTGCAAGACTGGGATATTCAATACGTCGAAGACATAACTCAGCTCTATTTGCTTCAAGTCTACCAATAAAGTATCTGCCGGATCTTTCGAGATCGTCCCTTCCATCGATAAATACTGGGTCTCATGATCTACCCGGAAATGCTCGATACCGATCTTGCCCTCACGAATTGTTATATTCGCCGGATTGATGGTCCAGAGCGTGTCTTTAATAATGAGGGGGCTTTTATTCAACGTGACTTCCGTACGTAACTTGGCCGGCCCTTTCTCGCTTTCCTCCTCGACAAAAAGGGTAGAGGCGGAGATGTCGGCCTTAAATAACCGCTCTTTATTATTCGCCCACCCAATCATGGTATTCACCAGATTGTCTTTAGCGTCTGCCTTGAGATCAAGGTAATTACGCAGTCCCTTGTCGTTGTAATTAATCGTTTTTAATTGGAGGTTTACCTTATCGTTCGGATTGTCGCAAACCAAGTAGCCGGATTCGAACATGGATTTCCCGAGATTGAACTTCGGAAGCCACGCCTCGATACGGAACTTATTATAAATATTATTATAATGTCCCGTGATCCGTCCGGGTTGCACCATCGTGAACGGTAGTTTCAATGTCGTAGAAAGCGCTTCCGTATTCTCGATCGTTAATAGGAGGGCGAAGTTATTCTCCTTCACGATTTGTTTTTTCTGGGTCGTGTTGATCAAGGCTGGCACATATCCCTTGAACGTATTCATAAGGCTGGGGATTAGCGTGTTGAATGAGTAAGACCCGGTGACCTCTCCATTCAAGATATCGGACGTTATGGTTAATTGCCGGTCGAGACTATGCCCCGAGGCAACTACTTCGAATTTCTTAAGGAAGAAGCTGCTGGGAGTGGTCTCGAAAGAAAGACTGTCCAACGTGATGCTACCTTCCAGATTATCGATATTATCTCCGGTGAAATCCGCGTTTAAAGCCAAGGAGATATTCGGCGCCTCATATTTGTCCGTCAGGTTCAATCGGTCCGGCCGGAAATGATCGAGGCGGGCGGTGAAATTAAACAAGGAGTTTTGCCCTTGGTGCTGGAAGATACCTTGGGCGTATAACTCGCCATTGGGATCGTTTACATGGATAGTCCCATCGAAACTACTCTTCTTGAAATTACCGGAAAGATTTATATCCTTGTATTTATAAGCTTTATAATCGAACTCCTTGACTTGTGCTTGGATATTTCCGGAGAAATTTCCGCCAACAGGTCTACGGGTATCGATATTGATGTCGAAGCGAGCCTCCCCGAAAGGATTATTCTCGCCAAATAACTCATGGAGCCGCAAGTTGCTGGAGGCGATGCGTCCCCGTAGGTAAGCGGCTATATTCTTATCCTTGTTGCTACCGAATATCAAGTCTGTCTGTATGGAGCCGATGGAAGACGATAATTTTCCGAAAGCGACTAGGTTATCAAAAAAGCCTGATATCTCGCCCGTGAAATTGATCGTCCCCAATTTGACGACCGGGGCCGGGAGACTCTTCGGACGCTCATTGAAGTTATTGGCCAAACTGGAGATGCCGTCTGTCGTGATATACATCTTATTCACCTTCCCTAAAAGATACGTTTCCTCGGGATGGGTGATGTTCTTTAATTCCATCTGGCCGATAAACAGCATCTTATCGCTATATTTCAAGGTGAGGCGCTTCAAGTTGAAATTATTGATGTAGCCGTTTGCCTCGGCCGATAACTCGATCGTGTCGGCGAAGTTCTTGAACGCCGGGACGAAAGGGGATAAGTCCTTCAGGCAGATTTGCGAAGGTGTTATATTCAAATCGATCGGAGCGTTGTTCAAGAGAGCGGGAAGGCTATCGATCTCGCTTAAATCGATCCGGGCACGCCCGATCTTCAAGTCTGTCTGCGGCAAGCGTACCTCGAAGTCCTGCACGAAAGCGCTATCCCGGTTCCCGACCACGTTCAGCGATAACTTATTCAAGGAGAAACCGGACGCCTCATCGAAACTCATCTTCTTGATATGGGCGTTCACGCTGTCCTTGTTAAAAGCCTTGAGGGATATCTTGGCACTCAGGTTCTTGATATCGATATGCTTGGCGTTGAACTTTCCCGGGGTCTCTTTCTCGCTATCCACGTTATAGCTGAAATTACCTCTTCGGATCATGATGGAGTTGAAACGGAGATCGATATTCTTCTCTTTCTTTATCGAATCCTTACTGGCGAAAGCGTCGATCACGAATTGTAGGTTCAAAGGGCTTTGGGGCGTGTGTTTCCGTAGATTGAAGGAGAAACCGAACAAACGTACCGTCGTGAAGACGAACTTCCCTTCCAGTAACGGCATGATCTCGAATCCCGCCGCCACATGATTCGCCTCGAACATGACTTTCCCGTCTTGGTCTTCCAGATAAAGCCCTTCCAGTACCAGACGATTGAACCATTCGATATCCACGTTACCGATCTTTACGGGCACACCGAGGTGGCCGGATAACTGGGTTGTGGCTACTTCTGATACTTTGTTTTGAATATAAGGAATTCTCAGTAAGATGCCCGGCAACGCATAGAATATCCAGAATAATGTAAGCAGGGTAATGATTATGTATTTAAGTCCTCTGATATCTTTTCTATTTATTTAGCGCAAATCTACAACAATATCGCGATAGATTTCGTTAATTCGCGGAAAAAAGAATGAAGATATGAGTATAACGATATTAGGAATCGAGTCTTCTTGCGATGACACTTCCTCTTCGGTGATCCGTGACGGCGTGATGCTGTCCAACGTAATAGCCAGTCAAGCCGTTCATGAGGCCTATGGCGGGGTTGTCCCCGAGTTGGCTTCCCGTGCCCATCAGCAGAATATCATTCCGGTAGTAGCCGAGGCCATCAAGCGTGCCGGCATCGATAAGTCCGAGTTGAGTGCCGTGGCGTTTACTCGTGGGCCGGGTTTGATGGGTTCTTTATTGGTCGGGACCTCGTTCGCCAAGGGGTTGGCCGCTTCCTTGGATATCCCGATGATCGAGGTCAATCATTTACAGGCTCACGTGTTGGCTCATTTTATCAAGGAGACTCCGGACGACGACCATGCTCCGTCGTTTCCTTTCCTTTGCTTGTTGGTTTCGGGCGGTAACTCGCAAATCATAAAGGTGAACGCTTATAATGATATGGAGGTGATCGGCCAGACGATCGACGACGCAGCGGGAGAGGCTTTCGACAAATGCGCCAAGGTGATGGGACTGGGTTATCCCGGTGGCCCAGTCGTGAATCGTTTGGCGAACGAGGGCAATCCGAATGCCTTTACGTTCAGCAAGCCGCATATCCCCGGATATGACTATAGCTTCAGTGGCCTGAAGACTTCCTTCTTATATACCTTGCGTGATCATTTGAAAGATGATCCGGATTTTATCGAGAAGAACAAGCGAGACCTATGCGCTTCCTTGCAAGCTACGGTAATCGATATCTTGATGAGTAAATTGCGTAAGGCGGCGAAGGATTTGCATATAAAGGAAGTAGCCGTCGCCGGAGGTGTATCGGCCAATTCCGGTTTGCGTGAGGCATTCTTGGATCACGCCAAACGTTATGGCTGGAAAGTGCATATCCCGAAGTTCTCGTTCACCACGGATAACGCCGCTATGGTAGCTATCACGGGATATTATAAGTATATGGATAAGGAGTTCTGTCCGATGGATGCCGCTCCTTTTTCTAGGGTTGTCTTATAGGAAAATAGTTTTACTATAGAGAAACAAAAGTTTCTTCTAGGGAAAACAAAAGTTTCTTCCTAATGAAACTATTGTTTTCCCATAATGAAACTCCTAGTATCATTATAACAATGGAAGTAGATGATTTACCAATAGAGTTAGAAGTAGCGGACGCACTCAAATCAGGACACCTGATGATGGGTACGGCAGAGAGTTGTACAGGCGGAAAGATCGCCAGCATGATAACCTCCATGGCGGGCAGCTCGGAATACTTCACCGGGGGCGTGGTAGCCTATTGCAACGAGGTGAAGCATCATGTGCTCGGTGTCTCCGAGGCGGACTTGAACACTTTCGGGGCCGTAAGCCAGCCGGTCGTGGAGCAGATGGCCCGTGGAACTATGCGGGTATTGGGATGTGATTGTGCCGTCGCTACCTCCGGGATCGCCGGGCCGGGAGGCGGGACTCCCTCGAAACCGGTAGGAACGGTCTGGATCGCCGCCGCTTATGAGGAAAGGATTCTCTCCGAGTGCTATCATTTCGGGGAGAATCCTCGTATGGAGAACATTCGCTTGTCGGCAGAGGCGGCGTTGCGTATGTTGCTCGGATTGATTCGTGAGTAAAGGGACTATCGCTTAATGGGCGATCTCGTCCACGATTTGTTTATAGCCTTCCTCGTTCGGGTGTAATCCGTCTGAGAATAAGGATTCGTTTATCTTGCCGTCTTCCTGAAGCAACTTCGTACCCGGGTTCTTGAACGTGTACCATCCGGTCTCGACCATTTGACGGATGCGGAGATTGAGATTCCTTACCCGTTCTTCTTGGTTGCGGCGGGGCAAGATGCCGATTACCTTGATCTTGGCCTCCGGCTGCCGTTGCTTGATGGCGGAAAGCAAGAAACGAATGCCTTCCACGATCTCGTTGTCATTGTTGATTCCGATGTTATTCGTGCCGATCATCAATACTACTTCCTCAGCCTTGTATCCATCCAATTCACCATGATAGACTCTCCAAAGTACGTTCTCGATACGGTCGAAACCATATCCGAGATTGTGGAATCCAGCCGGACGCATGATTTTCTCCCATGTTTCCATACCTCGCACGGACGGTCCTTTGGGCTCTCCTCCCCAGAAATGCGTGATGGAATTACCTAGGATCACCCGTCGAGGCGGGTTGCTTTGATTCAGCGAGAGAATATCCCGGTGACGTTTTTGCCATTCGTAATTATTGGGTTCCCGGCGCTGGGTGACAGGCTTTGTAGTAGAGAGGTCTCCTTCGGGGATGCGTAATATTTCCCGTACTTTCCGCTCTACGGCGTTCGCCTGTGTTTCCATGCCCCAGTCGGAAGGATGGACGTAATCTACCCAAGCGTCCGGGTGCGGTCCCAGCTCTTCTCGTGTAAGGTAGTAGATATCTTTTATCCCTTGTGCCTGCAATTCCTCGAATGCTTTTTTAGCTCCTTCGTTCATGCGTATATAATCTTGTAACTTCGTATCGTCGGCGAGTGCGTTGCTATATCCGGCATGCTCCACTAATAAGATCGGAGAGGAGTGGGTGGCACGTATTTGCTTGACTGCGTCCGATACGAGTTGCGTGATCTCATCTTTGCTCTTTGGCGTGAGGTTGGGCAGGCAGTCAAGGATATAAAGGCGTGCGTCTATCTCACAAATAAAATCCAATACCTCTTTCTCTAAACGTCCGTTACCGGAGAAGCCTAGGTTGATAAGCGGATATCCCAGAGAACGCTGCAAGATCATGCCCCAAGTCATGCCCGGGCGAGAGGCGCATGCGCCTTGGGCGATCGAGGTTCCGTATAAAAGAATCGGTTTCTCGGGCGATACGGGGATAAACGTAAGCTCATCGTTTTCGGGCACGCCGATTTCCAACCACTTTATCGTATTATAAGGAGGCAGGCAGAGGCGGAACTCATAGCCCCTGTCATGATACAGATCTTTGCCTATGTTTGTATAATGATATTGAAGCGTATCTCCGGAAGGATAACCGCCGAAATAAAATCTCCATTGGCCATCGCTATCGATACTATATAGATCTACACCGGATACGCCTGTCGTGGGCATATGTGGCATATTCAGCGGTCCGCTTACTTGATAGCGTACTTTTAGTTCAGGGGCGTTGCTGAAAAAATGAATCGCCAACCCGGCGGAGTTGCGCGATAAATCCCAGACGGGTTTACGTACCTTGCCTTCGGCTCTTTGGGGAAGCCGGACGTAACGGTCTCCGATCTCTTCGGTCCATCCTTGGTTTTGTATGACAGGGAATCCACATTCGAGCGGGTTGAGCCATTTCCATTGTGCGTGGGCGGAGAGAACCGTGAAACATACGAGCGTTAAGAGGATTTTGTGAAGTCTCATCATTTCGGTATTATTTGTTTTTTGTTATGAATATGACAAAGATAATATATATTTGTATTCATAAACAAACTTAAATCAATAAACCATGAGTAAAAACATTCTATTTGCTTTTCTCTTTTTAATGGGCGCTATCCCATCGATCGCCCAGAAGAATTACCAAGTCCAGTCTCCGAACCGGGATATAAAGGTGGAGGTTACGGTAGCCGATAAAGTCACTTTCGCTATCGTACAGGATCATTCGGAGGTGATGAATTCTGCCGTATCTATGACTTTACAAGGAGGTGAGGTACTTGGCGCTAACCCGAAAGTCTTGAAAGTGACGAAGACCTCGGTAGACAAGGAGATACCCTCTCCGTTCTATAAGAAGGACGTAGTAAAGGATATCTATAATGAGATGCAAATCTCGTTTCAGGGAAACTACGGGCTGGTTTTTAGGGTGTATAACGATGGAGTCGCTTACCGTTTCACGACGAAAAGAAAGGAACCGATCGTTATCGCCGACGAGGAGGCCGTCTATAACTTCCCCTCGGATTATAAGACATTCACCGCTTACGTGAATAGTACGAAGCCGACGTTCGAGGAGCAATTCTTCAACTCCTTCGAGCAGCCCTACGTAAACGAGACGATCTCTAGCCTAAATGATAAACGCCTGAAGATCCTGCCTCTTTTGGTGGATCTGGGAGACGGTCGCAAGGTCTGTATCACGGAAGCCGATCTAGAGGATTTTCCCGGGATGTTCTTGAATAACGAGACGGGAAAAACTTCCTTGAAAGCGGTTCATGCGCCTTATCCGAAAGTGAAGGAGCAAGGCGGCCATAATCAGTTACAGATGTTGGTGAAAGAGCGTGAGAACTATATCGCCAAAACATCCGGAACCCGTTCTTTCCCTTGGCGTGCGTTTATAATCTCCCGGAATGATAAGGAGTTGGCCGATTGCGATATGGTCTACCGCCTGGCTTCTCCCTCCCGGGTAAACGATATCTCTTGGATCAAGCCGGGTAAGGTGGCTTGGGATTGGTGGAACGACTGGAATCTATACGGTGTGGATTTCCGTGCCGGAATCAATAATCCCACCTATAAATATTATATCGACTTCGCCGCCGAGCATGGCATCGAGTACGTAATCTTGGATGAGGGCTGGGCCGTGAACCTGCAAGCGGACATGATGCAAGTAATACCGGAGATCGATCTTCAAGAATTGGTGGATTACGGTAAGTTCAAGAATGTCGGAATTATCCTTTGGGCGGGTTATTGGGCTTTCGCCCGTGATATGGAGAATGTCGTGAAGCATTATTCGGATATGGGCGTGAAAGGCTTCAAGGTGGATTTCTTGGATCGTGACGATCAGGAAATGGTGAACTTTGTTTATGAGGCCTCCGAGGTATGCGCGAAATATAAGATGCTTGTGGATTTCCATGGTGTATTCAAGCCGACAGGTCTTCAACGGACCTATCCGAACGTATTGAACTATGAGGGTGTGAATGGCTTGGAGCAACTGAAATGGTCTCCCGAGTCTTACGATATGGTGACGTACGATGTCACGATCCCATTCATCCGTATGATCGCCGGCCCGATGGATTATACGCAAGGCGCTATGCGTAACGCCGTTAAAGGTAATTATCGCCCGGTAAACTCGGAGCCGATGAGCCAAGGAACCCGTTGCCGCCAGTTGGCTACTTACGTGATCTTCGAGTCTCCTTTCAATATGTTGTGCGATGCCCCGTCTAATTACAGGAGGGAAAAGGAATGTACGGAGTTTATCTCTAACATTCCCACTATCTGGGATGAGACGGTCTCATTAGATGGAAAGGTCTCCGAGTATGTAGCGATCGCCCGCCGTCATGGTAATGATTGGTATATCGGGGCATTGACCAACTGGACGCCGAGGGAGCTGGATTTAGACCTGTCTTTCTTGGGCGAAGGTGATTATACTTTGGAATTATTCAAGGATGGCATAAATGCCGATCGTGCTGCCCGTGATTATAAGAAAGAGGTAATCCCAGTCCCGACAGATCGCAAATTAAAGATCCGTATGGCTCCCGGTGGAGGCTATGCGGCTCGTATCCAGAAGCGATAATTCTTTTTTCGTCTAAAGCGACCCTGCCACTCGTCGAATAAACGCTTGCGTTCATAGGCGCAGGCGTTAGATTCGCTTACTTTTATAAAAAACGTATTATGAAACTCACGAGGCAAGATTATATATTGGCGGGAGGACAGGCTTTATTGTGGATCACCTTATGGCTGATTCCTCCTGCGATCGATTTTTTCATACGCTTTAATCCGAGTTCGGCTTTCGAGGTGTGGAAGATTAATACGGGGTTCATTACTCCGTTGGCTATTGTTTTCACCGCTAATTTCTATGTATTGGTTCCCTATTTGCTTTATCGGGATCGGAAGATGCTCTTTGGGTTGATGAATTTGCTATTGATCACGGGGGCTAACCTATGGATATTTTCTCCTAAGGCGGATTTCCCGGACGAATGGCGTTCGGGAATGTATATGGTCTCTTTCGGAGCGTTCTTCTTACATTTGCTAGTGGTTGGATGTGCCGTGGGATTCCGTTATATCGTACGCTGGGGCGATATGCAGATGCGTTTGAAAGAGGAACGGCAGAAAAACGCCGAGGCGGAACTGGCTTGGCTGAAGAACCAGTTGAATCCGCATTTTCTCTTTAATACCTTGAATAATATATCCAGCTTGGTCCAGATAGACCAAGATACGGCGCAAGAAAGTATCGGGCAATTGAGCGATTTGCTGCGGTATACGCTCTATGAGTCGAACCATGAGCTGGTACCGGTGGAAGGCGAGATCGAGTTCATGAATAATTACATCGAGCTGATGAGGTTGCGCTGCAATGAACTGGCTACCGTGGAAGTGGATTTGCAAGTTCCGCCTAAACCGATGAGGATCGTGCCGCTTTTGTTCATCTCTTTAATAGAGAACGCATTCAAGCATGGCGTGAATAGCCGTAAGTCGTCGTTCGTACGTATTCGTTTCAAGGCGGAAGGAGATGACCTTGTTTTTACCTGCGAGAATAGCGACCATCCGAAACCGGATGTGAACCGTAGCGGATCGGGGATCGGGTTGGAAAACCTGAGGCGTAGGCTGGATCTGGCTTATCCCGGTCGTTACCGATATGATCAAGCGCTCCGGGAAAATAGTTACTTTGTTCAAATAACACTTCGAGACTGCTTATGAAAACACTGACTTGCATGATCGTAGACGATGAGCCCTTGGCGGTGAAGATGCTGGAGGACTTCGTAAGCCGTACGCCTTATCTGAGGCTGGCGGCTTCCTTCAATGATCCGGTGCTGGCACTCTCCACGTTGCGTGAGTCTTCGGTGGACGTGCTTTTCTTGGATATTCAGATGCCGGATCTGGACGGGCTGAACCTCTCCCGCATGGTGCCCCCCGGTACGAGGGTGATCTTCACGACCGCCTTTAAGGAGTATGCCTTTGATAGCTATGAGGTGAATGCCCTCGATTTCCTGCTGAAGCCCATCCGATACCATAAGTTTCTCGGAGCTGCGGAGAAGGCCCGCCAATGGTTTGAGATGAGTAGCGTGAAGGAGGAGAGAGGCAGCCTTTTCGTGCGGGTGGATAGCCAGTTGCGGCAGGTGGAAATCTCCCGGATATTATACGTGACGGGCTTGAAGGATTACGTGATGATCTATCTGGAAGGGGAGGCCCGTCCGCTTATCACCCACGTGACGATGAAGGCCATGGAAGAGATGCTGCCTTCCGGTCGCTTTATGCGGGTCCATCGTTCTTATATCGTGGCGTTGGATAAGATCCGCTCCGTCGACCGGAATAATTGCGTTTATATCGGGAAGGAGATCATCCACGTGACGGATGCCTACAAAGAGGCGTTCAACGCTTATCTGAAAGCTGCTCAACCTTCTTGAACTTGGATGCCCATTCAAAGCTCCTTACGATGGGCATTCTAACGACCTTACAATGCCCATTGTAGGAACCTTATAATGGGCATTCTAAACTTTATGTGTATATTCGTGCCTTAATTAAGAGAAAACGATATGAAGAATAGCATTCCTTTAGGGTTTATCCGGATCTTTATCCTGCTTATATGTCTGACCTCGTGCGGTAGCAAAAAACAACAAAAAGTAGCTTTGCCCGCCGATTTCAAGGGACCGAAGGAGTTGGCTCGCTTATATGGGGTACGTATCACACCGGAAGATAATATATTCTTGTACAACGAGGGGGCCCGTTGGTTGGGTGTACGTCATAAATTGGGAGGGAGCACGAAACGGGGCGTGGATTGCTCCGGTTTCGTATCGATCGTTTATCGGGAGGTATACGGAAAGCAGCTGGCTCGTTCCTCGGCGGATATGCTGAAGTATAATTGCAAGAAAGTGAGTCGTGCCAAATTGCAGGAAGGAGATCTGGTATTTTTCAAGACGGGTCGTGGCGGGAAACGTGGCGTTCCGAATCACGTGGGGATTTACTTGAAAAATGGGCGCTTCATCCATACCAGTACTTCTAGCGGCGTGATGGTAAGTAGCCTTAGCGAACCTTATTATACAAGAACTTGGTTAACGGGTGGTAGGGTAAAATAAAATTACTAAATTCGCGTCTTAGAAAAACTATTAAACATAAATAGAATATGTTGACAATCAAATTAATCGCTGAAAACACGGATGCCGTAATCCGTGGACTGGAAAAGAAACATTTTAAGGGTGCGAAAGAAAGCATCGATAAAGTGTTGGAATTGAATGATAAAAGACGTATCGCACAAAATCAATTAGATAAGAACCTAGCGGAGGTAAACGCAACCTCGAAGTCGATCGGACAATTAATGAAAGAGGGCAAGAAGGAAGAGGCGGAGGCCGCTAAGAAACATGTTTCCGAGATCAAGGAGGTGAGCAAGGCTTTGCAGGCTGAGATGGATCAGGCTGCCGAGGAGCTGCAGAACTTACTTTATACGATCCCGAACGTACCTTACGATGAGGTGCCCGAGGGTATCTCCGCCGAGGACAATGTGGTAGAGAAAATGGGAGGTATGGAAACGGAACTTCCGAAGAACGCTCTTCCGCACTGGGAATTGGCGAAGAAATATGATTTGATTGATTTCGATCTGGGTGTTAAGATCACGGGAGCAGGTTTCCCGGTCTATAAAGGACAGGGCGCTCGTTTGCAACGTGCGTTGATCAACTTCTTCTTGGATGAGGCTCGTGACGCCGGTTACTTGGAGATCATGCCGCCTACGGTGGTGAACTCGGCTTCCGGTTATGGTACGGGGCAGCTTCCGGATAAGGAGGGACAGATGTATCATTGCGAGGTAGACGACCTCTATTTGATCCCGACAGCGGAGGTGCCCGTGACAAATATTTACCGGGATGTCATTCTGGATGAGAAGCAGTTACCGATCAAGAATTGCGCTTATACACAATGCTTCCGTCGTGAGGCAGGTTCTTATGGCAAGGATGTACGCGGTTTGAATCGTTTGCACGAATTTTCTAAGGTGGAGTTGGTTCGGATCGATAAACCGGAGCACTCTAAGCAATCTCACCAAGAGATGTTGAATCATGTGGAGGGATTACTTCAGAAGTTGGAGTTGCCGTATCGCATCCTTCGTCTTTGTGGGGGTGATATGAGTTTCACGGCTGCCCTTTGCTTTGACTTCGAGGTGTATTCCGAGGCACAACAACGCTGGTTGGAAGTTAGCTCCGTGTCCAACTTCGATACGTATCAAGCCAACCGCTTGAAATGCCGCTATCGTGACGAGAATAAGAAAACGCAACTTTGCCATACCTTGAATGGTAGTGCCTTGGCTTTACCTCGCATCGTAGCCGCCTTATTGGAAAACAACCAAACCCCCGAGGGCATCCGCATCCCGAAAGCGTTGATCCCTTACACTGGGTTTGATATGATTAAATAAGCATCAGATCATTTATATAAAATATCCCAGCATTGTCCTTATTGTGGATATGCTGGGATATTTTTTTTGAATGAATTAGATGAATAAGTTTACGTTTGCGTCTTCCGCACGTTCCAGATAGGTGGCTACGCCTCCTAGGACAACGTTATCCATCAGTTCTTCTTTTTTGACGCCCATTACGTCCATGCTCATCGTGCAGGCGATCATCTCGATACCATTCTCTACGGCTTGTGCCATAAGGCTTTCCAAGCTGTCGATCCGTTTCTTCCTCATGATAAGGCGCATCATCCAACTGCCGGCTCCACCCATATTCATTTTAGATAGTTTCAGCTTTTCGCTATTTGCCGGAAGCATCCAGCCAAACATCTTGCCGAAGATATCTTTAGATACGGCAGGTTTTTCCCGTTTCTTAATCACGTTAAGCCCCCAGAAAGTAAAGAACATAGTCACCTTCTTTCCGGTGGAGGCAGCCCCGTTCGCTATGACGAATGAGGCCAACGCCTTATCGAGGTCATCGCTGAAAACGATCAATGTCTTGTTGTCGGCACTATTACCACCTGTCGCTATTTTGCATTCAGCTTTTTTTTTTCGTACCGTGGCGGCGATCGTGCCTCCCTTATTTTCCAGAGAGACTAACTCTGCCCCGGTTATCTTGCACCATGAAGAGACATCTTTTCCGAAAGCCTGATCTGTTGCGGTGATTTCCAATGACTCATCTTCCCGCAAGTTCTCATAGTTCTTTTTCAACTGCATGATCGGTCCCGGACACATTAATCCGCAAGCGTCTACCTTAATCGCCGTAGCTGCCGGAGTCGATTTGCAAGAGCTACTTTTACCAGATGCCTTATCAGAAACAGCTTCGGACGAACAAGGTGCGCAGGCCGGCTCATTCTTGATCTTTGCTGTCGCTACACTCCAAGTCTTGTAACCACCGGATAGGTTTCGGACATTCGTGAAGCCATTTTGAGTCAGGATGCGATAAGCCAAATAGCCCCTTAATCCAACGGCGCAAGTCACTACGATTAGTTTATCCTTAGGCAGTTCCGCCAAATGTTCTCTTAACTCATCAACCGGTATATTGATGAAGCCGGGGATTGTCCCTAAGCTGTACTCGTCACGGGTACGGACATCGATACGTACGGTATCTGGCGATAAGTTCTGGATCTCTCTCCACTGGATCGCTTTCGCTTTTCCCGTAAGTAGGTTCTCCGCTACGAACCCGGCCATATTTACGGGATCTTTAGCGGCTGAATAAGGAGGAGCATACGCATGTTCCAACTCCGTCAGGTCATAGACCGTACCTTTCCGCTGGATAACTTGCGCTAACATCTCGATCCGTTTGTCTACGCCTCCGAAACCTACGACTTGCGCCCCTAACAGTCGTCCGTCTTCCGGCGCGAACAATATCTTGATCGATAAAGGCACGGCTCCCGGGTAATATCCCGCATGCGAGGCTCCATGCGTATAGGAGGATTGATAAGCGATTCCTTCCCGTTTCAACAGCTTAGCGTTAGCTCCCGCCGTGGCGACCGTCAAGTCGAATACCTTGGCGATAGAGGTTCCCATCGTCCCGTCATAAGTTTCCTTATTGCCGGATACGATATTATCGGCTACGATACGTCCTTGCTTATTCGCTGGACCCGCCAATGGGATCAAGGCTGGTTTGCCTGTCACGAGGTGGCGTACTTCCACGGCATCTCCCAACGCATAAATATCCGGGTTCGAGGTCTGCATATATTCATTGACAGCGATACCGCCGAGTGCTCCGATCGTAAGTCCCGCTTCCTTGGCCAATCGGGTTTCCGGACGGACACCGATACTCAATAAAACCATATCCGCCGGGATCTGCTTCCCACTTTTCAAATGAACGGTCACGCCTCTGGAAGTCTCCTCGAAACGAGATACGCCATCTTCCAGCATCAAGCCTACCTGCTTGCCGATCAATTGCTGATGTACGATAGCGGCCATGGAATAGTCGAGGGGTGCCATCACTTGGTTAGCCATTTCCACGACGGTGACATGGACACCCAGCTCATGCAAATTCTCCGCCATCTCCAAGCCGATGAAACCACCCCCTACAACAACGGCGGTACGGGGCTTTTCCGTGTTCACGTAATTCTTGATCGTGTCCGTATCCGGCACGTTACGTAACGTGAATATCTTTTTACTCTCGATTCCTTCGATGCGTGGACGCAAAGGCTCCGCACCGGGAGAGAGCACTAGTTTATCGTAAGTCTCCGTGTAGGTTTCTCCTGTGCCGAGTTTCTTTACCTCCACTTGCTTGGATTCGGGAAGGATTTGGGTCACTTCCTGCTCCGTACGGATATCGATGCGGAATCGATCCGTGAAGCCTTTCACGGTTTGTACGAATAATTTATTCCGGTCGTTGATCGTGTCTCCTATATAATAAGGTAATCCACAGTTTGCGTAAGAAACATATTTTCCACGTTCGAAAAGGATGATTTCCGCTTTCTCGTCCATTCTACGCAGCCGGGCTGCTACGGTAGCTCCACCGGCTACACCTCCAATAATCAAGTACTTCATATCCGTTTATATTTAATTTATATTATACATATTTGTTAGTAGACAATAATTAGTTAAAAAAAGGGATTCATCCCTTTTGTATGTATTCTTTGAGTTGATTGAACAGGCTATCCATATTTAGCTCGGCCTGCATCATCTGTTGTATTTTCTCTTTCCCTTTTGGGGTGAGCGAGAAAAACATTTGCCGCTTATCCTCTTTATTGATGTTCCTGCGGATAAACCCCTTGTTCTCGACAGAGGTGATCACCTTTGAGACCCGGGAGTTTGAAAGACCGATATAATCGCAAATCATTCCTGCCGACTTTGCCTCATTATCCTTTAAGCAACAAAGCAACATGGCCTCGTTGATGGTGATAGCATGTACTTCCGAGAAATTTTTCTCGAACTGGTACAGTATCTTATAGATATCCTTTATGGCGCAAATTGGTTCCATATTTCTTTATAACTTGTTTGATGATGCAAAGATATAACTATTTTCTAATAAAAATACTTTCTAGTGGAAAATAATTAAGACTATTGTATATTACCCTATAGTAGAGACAGGGCGTGCCCCGTCTCATCACCGTCTGAATAGTATCTTTAAGTTACCATTTAGCTGGGATGAGATGGGGCACGCCCCGTCTCTACTACTAGGTATTTCTTTTAATCTCTGTTGGAGAAATATTTCATGAATTGTGAACGCTCATACATCGCCGGGTTCGGGATATTGGCGTAATTCAATTTGCCTTGGAATTGGGAAAGGGATTGGTAATGTGCCTGATGCATCCACTCTTCCACGCAAGTCAATACTTGGGAGATGATTTCCGCTCCATGTGTATAGACAGCGCTACACATCTGTACGGCGGAAGCGCCGGCCAATAGACATTTAACGACATCTTCCCAATCATGCACACCGGTAGAGGAAGCGATACTGATTCCCGGGATCTTTCCGGATACGATAGCCGTCCAGCGAATCGTGTCACTCAAATCGGAATGATTGCTAAATACATTACCCGAAACGATCTGCATATTATTAATGTCGATATCCGGCTGGTAGAAACGATTGAATAGCACGACACCATCAGCACCGTTTACTTTCAACAAATTAACCAGCGAAGGAATATTGCTGTAATTCTTTCCGATCTTCATGATAACCGGAATCGATACGGTCTCTTTTACCTTGCGGATGATACTGACATACGTATCCCGGATACTCTCGAAATCTTCGGTCAGTTCGGTTTCCATGAAGAACACGTTCAATTCCAAAGCGTCCGCTCCCGCTAACTCAATTTGGCGGGCAAAGTCGATCCAAGCGTCCGCCTTATAGCAATTGATGCTGGCGATAATGGGGATCGTACATAATTCCTTGCTCTTCTTGATCAGTTCCAGATAATCATTTACTTGATTCGCTTTTACATAACCACGGATATAATCCGCCGCTTCGGGGTAATCGGAGTCTTGCATCAAAGCCTCGCTCTGCATCTCGATCTGCTCTTCGAAAAGAGATTTCAATACGATAGCTCCAGCACCTGCTTTCTCAAAATCCCTGTTACGTTCCGCCTTATTGGTGAGTCCGGAGCTCCCTACGATAATCGGATTGCGAAGTGTCAACCCTGCGTATTGGGTTTTAATGTCAATCATGTTGCCTATATTTAGATTTAATAATTACTTTAATATTTCCGTTCGCCAAAGATACTGGTACCCACCCGTATCAAGGTGCTTCCTTCTTGGATAGCGATCGGGTAATCATGGCTCATCCCCATGGATATCTCCTTGAAATCGACATTATCTTTACAGAGCGTCTCTTTCAGTTCGATAAATAAATCATGGATCTTGCGGAATTCTTCCCGTATCAACCCCGTATCATCGGTATTGGTAGCCATGCCCATCAATCCGCAAATACGAATGTGCTGGAATTCGGCCAAGGACTCGTCACGCAACAACTCTTTGCATTCCTCAGGACTGAGTCCGTGCTTGGATTCCTCTTGCGCCACATGGATCTCCAATAATACCCGGATCGTGCGGTCGTGTTTTTTCGCTTGTTTATTCACCTCAGCCAAAAGCTTCAAGGAGTCTATGCTATGGATCAAATGAATAAAAGGAGCGATATCTTTTACCTTATTGCTTTGTAACGGGCCGATAAAATGCCATTCGATATCCTCAGGTAGTACTTTTTGCTTGGCGCTCAGTTCCTGTGCCCTGCTTTCGCCAAACACCCGCTGTCCGGCGTTGTAAGCCTCCCATAGAGCCTCCACCGGGTGAAACTTAGAGACGGCAACCAACGTCACCCCTTGCGGGAGCGACGTTTTCAGTTGTACTATGTTTTGAGCGATACTCATGTTTTTTATCCTCTTTGTTCAGCTTGTTGTTTTTGCTCCGCTATCAGTTCCTCGCCACTTTTCTTCTCGCCGGGAATACTGTTCGCGTCGAATGGGAATACATCCATCAACTGGGTTTCCGTTACCGAGGCGATGGTATAATCCGCCAATGTACCCTTCATTCCATCTTCCAATACGGCTATGGCCTCTTTCAGCGTAGTGGCTTGGGCAAGCATTTGTGCGGCGGTTTTCTTTTCCGCTCCACTCTTCTCGTCCAACGTGATAAAATAAACCTTGATCTTATAGAACCGATCACCATTCTCGTTGAAGAATAATTCGGATAAACGAGCTCGTTTGATGTCTGTTACCGTGAATTCACCCGTGATGAAGGGGCGGATCTCCTCGATGATGCGAGCTTCCGCTTCCGTAAAAGACAGGGCGTCTACCAAGTAAGGCTCGGTTACTTTTTTCTGCATGCCATTTTCCAGCATTTTCTCGTAAGAGACCTTACATTCAAACCAATTGTGCATATGCTTTACTTTTTAATTTAGTCTGTACTCTGTTTAAAACAACGTACAAATATAGTGGCTATTCGTCAATAAAACAACTTGCCGCAAAAGATATAATTTGTCAGGATGTCTAATTTCGCGTGTTTGTTTTCAGTTGGAATTTAAAATAGAGAGATATGGATGAGAAAGATTTGGTGGAAGGGATGCGAGAGTATATAAGTCTGTTACAAAAGGAAGGACGGTATTCCTCGGCGAAAAGTTATCAGGATGCGATGAACTCTTTTATACGGTATAGCGGGACGGATCGTATCCCATATACATATATAAATAAGGATACTCTTCGCCGGTACGAGGCTTATTTGTTGGAGAAAGGCTGCATGCGTAATACGGTCTCCACGTATATCCGCCGTTTGCGTTGTATCTATAACAAGGCGGTGGAGAATGGCGAGGCGGCGTTTATCCCCTCTTTATTCAAGGGGGTTTTTACGGGTGTGGAAAGCCAACGTAAGAAATCCTTGCCTCTGGGTGATTTGAATCGCCTGATGACTGTCCCGGTAAAAGGAGAGAAGTTGAGGAAGACACAGCTGACGCTTTGCTTGATGTTTCAATATGGGGGGATGTCGTTCGTTGATTTCGCCCATTTGAATAGGGGTAATATCAAGAACGGCATATTGGATTACAATCGCCAGAAGACCGGGACCTCTATGCGGTTGGAGGTCTTGGATACGGCGGAAGCTATGTATAAGGAGCTGGCAGGTGAGAGGGGTGGAGGCTCCGGCTATTTATTTCCCTTTTTAAGTGGGACGAAGAACGGCCATGAGGCATATCTCGAATACAATGCGGCCTTGTCCCGGTTTAACCGGAACTTGAGGATGTTGAAGGAGGTTGCGGGAATAGCGTCGGATGTGACTTCCTACACGATCCGTCATTCTTTTGCCAT
>NZ_QTLI01000007.1:0-231714 GCF_003434625.1 Parabacteroides sp. AM17-47 | reverse complement strand
AGTTCCGGTAGAACTAATTACAACACCTTGAAAAAATCATTATTCTTAGGTTTGTGCTTAACCTTTTGCCAACCATATACAATGGCAGCATCAGCACAAAGCATTTCTTTAAATATCACAAAAGGCACTATTACCGAGGTCTTTAAAGCAATTGAAGACCAAAGCGAGTATAAATTCTTCTATAATGACAACCAGATCAATTTGAATAAACGGGTCGATGTCAATATCCACGGAGAGTCCATAGAACAAGTACTAAACAATATCTTTAACGGCACGGGCATTACATATAAGCTTGTTAAAAATCATGTGGTACTTACCAATAAAACCGTGAAAAGCACGGAGTTACCATCTACTAACCAAAATGGCAAACGGTTAACCGGACAGGTGATAGGACAAGATGGGGAGCCTTTGATTGGAGTAAACGTAGTGGTCAAAGGAACAACGATCGGATCTATGACCGATATGGATGGACGTTACGTTCTGGAAAATGTACCCTCTAACGCAATTGTAGAATTCTCATATATCGGCTATCTTCAACAAAGTATCAATGTAGGGAACAAAAGCAGCCTTGACATCACTTTAGCAGAAGACACCCAAAAGCTAGATGAGGTTGTAGTTGTTGGCTATGGTTCTTTCAAGAAAAGTGATTTAACGGGAGCCATATCACAGATAAAAGGAGAAGAGATT
Organism: Parabacteroides sp. AM17-47; assembly: GCF_003434625.1. NCBI lineage: Bacteria > Pseudomonadati > Bacteroidota > Bacteroidia > Bacteroidales > Tannerellaceae > Parabacteroides > Parabacteroides sp. AM17-47. The sequence goes on along the minus strand of NZ_QTLI01000007.1, from coordinate 231,027 downwards.
TCCGCACTCCCTCTACGAAGTGCATCTGACGCCTTACAAGGAAAGGTTGCCGGCGTAACCATTACGGCCAATTCGGGTAGCCCGGGTTCCTTAGGCGACGTGCGTATTCGTGGTGTCGGCACCTTATCTCAATACGGGAATAATCCTCTATATGTAGTAGACGGTATGCCTCAAAGTGATATCGGATGGCTTAACCCTCGCGACATAGAAAACATAGAAGTGCTTAAAGATGCTTCCGCACAAGCCATCTATGGCTCGCGAGCAGCCAATGGTGTGGTTTTGGTAACCACAAAACGAGGAGCGAGTGGAGACAGTTACCGCAGTAACATTGAATTCGATATGAATATAGGTTTCCAAGAAGCGTCTAAAGAATATGACCTTTTAGATGCAGAAGGATTTATGGAATACAAGAACCGTGCATATGCTGCCGCAGGGAAAGAATTAATCGAAGATTTCGCAACTCCAGAAAAGCGAGAAGCAATTCTTTCATTCCTCGATAAAAATGGTGGACGTGAAGGTACGAATTGGTGGAATGCCATCAACAGGAAGCCGAGCGAAGCCATTAATCAAACCTACAACTTAGCCTTTTCCGGAGGTATGAACAAACTCAGATACCGCTCTAGTTTCAGCTATATGAATCATAAAGGTATTTTGAAAGGATCTGATTACGAACGCTTATCCGGAAGATTAAACGTGGATACAGAAGTAACTAAATGGTTAAACCTGTCGGCGAATGTAAATGTTATTTATCAATCCCGTAGAAATGTGCAAGAAAACGACTCTTATAACGCAACCGCATTCATAGCGGCGGCGGCAGATCCAATCACTCCAATCTATAGAGACAACCTAGTAGATGTCCCAGACTTTTTAAAAGATAGGATCTATAATGGTTATGAACCAACGAACCCTTGGTCTCGCTATACGGGCGTATTATATTCAAACAAGCAAAACTCACTAGCGCAAGTGGAGCGTTCCGCCCAAAACAAATGGCACGGGATCGCGACCAAGAGCAATATCACCGGAGAATTCAAATTATTCCCATTCTTAACCTTCAAATCCAGTATCGCCGTAGATCTTAAACGTGAGCAAAGCGATGGCTTTACCCCTAAATATTATCTGGATGGTGATGAATATAGCTCGTACGCCACTGTCAGTAGAAATATCTATAATACAGATTACTGGGTATTTGATAATTATTTGACATACACAGATAAATTTGGAGATCATAGCGTCTCCGTTATGGCTGGAACATCCGCGGAGAAAGAACGCTATGAGGAAATAGCCGCTTCCAAACAAGGATTAGCCAATAATGATTCGAATCTACAGATATTAAATGCAGGTACAATAAATCCCGGAGCAAGTGGGTATTATAATATCAATACTTTAAACTCATACTTCGGTCGCGCATTTTATTCTTATGACAATCGCTATATGATCACAGCGAATATTCGATGGGATGGCTCCTCAAAATTCGGAGCAGGCAATCGTTGGGGTTTCTTCCCGTCTGTATCCGGAGGATGGAACTTCTCAGAAGAACATTTCTTGGAGAGTACGAAAAGTTGGTTGTCGCAAGGAAAATTAAGAGCAGGTTGGGGAGAGATTGGAAACCAAACGATTCCATCCGGAGCTTATCTGAGCCAATATAGTAACGGTAATCCTTCCATGTGGTATGCACAGTATTATATGCTAGGATCTGGTAATCCCGTACTATTCGCTTCACGCTCACAAGTAGGTAATCCTAATCTGAAATGGGAAACAACTCGCCAATTAGATTTAGGCTTAGATCTCGCCTTCTTCAATGGAGCCTTAAGAGCCACTTTCGATTATTACTCTCGTGATACGAAAGATATGCTTGTACAAGTTCCTAGTCCCGCAGGCTTGGGATTCCCTAATACACCGTGGGTAAACGCAGGTAGCATTAGCAACAAAGGCTTTGAGGTTTCGATCGGTTATGATGGCCAAATCGGACAAGACTTTACTTACCACTTGAATGGAAACGTTTCTACATACAAGAATAAGATCAAAGACCTAGGAAGCGAAGCGAATATCCCGGGTAAAGGAGTTCATTTGGGGTATTATACTTATACCATGACAGAAGTAGGTAAACCTATTGGATATTATTATGGATATAAGACAGATGGTGTTTTCCAAACACAAGAGGAGATCGATAATTATAAGAATAACGATCAAGTCGTAATGCCTAATGCCAAACCGGGAGACTTAAAGTTCATGGACTTGAATAAAGATGGTAAATTAGATGATGAAGATCGCACGATGATCGGTAATCCACACCCCGATTTCACATTTGGTTTAACACTTGGAGCTGAATATAAAGGTTTTGACTTCTCCGCATTCTTCCAAGGATCGGTTGGAAATGACCTATTAAATATCGTTAAATATGACCTCTATGGTGGTGTAGGTTGGTACAATGCACCAAAAGATATCCTGACAACTTTCTGGAATGGGCCAGGTAGTACAAACGAGAATTTCGCAATCGATGCCGATAGCCGTTTAAACCGAGAAATGTCTGAATGGTTTGTTGAGAACGGTTCTTATGTACGCTTGAAGAATTTACAGATCGGTTACACGATTCCATCTTCTATCACCAAGAAGATTACGCTTAACAATTTGCGAGTATTTGTCGCAGCTCAGAATTTATTCACGATTACCGGATATTCCGGATTAGACCCGGAAATCGGAGAGTTCAATCAAAATCCCATTTATAAGGGCGTTGATATGGGATATTATCCGCAAGCAAGAACGTTTATGTTTGGTATTAGCATGAAACTATAATTTTTAAAACTGATATAATTATGAAATCAATTATAAATAGAAGCAAATCGTGTCTTATGGCACTACTAACAGGGGTTCTTGTAGTAAGTTGTAACTCAGACTTTTTGGATCGTCCGACTATGGGTTCCATGGACGAGTCTACCTTCTTAAAAACGGAAGACGCAGGATACAAGCTATTAGTAAACTGTTACCAACCGATGCTGGATATTTGGACATTTGAGCAAATGTGGTTCGACCTTGGCGATCAAATTACAGATGATTGTTCCAAAGGTGGCTCAGATGCGGCAGACCGTGTTACCATAACAGAGCTAACAAGAGGTAATCCTCCGACAACCAATTCTATGTTGACCGATCTTTGGAACCACCGTTACAAAGTGGCGATTTCAAATTGTAACGTGTTCTTGGCGAATGTAACTCCAGAAACTGAACTTATCGCAAGCGGTGGTTCTTTCGTCAGCGCAGCAACAAAAGAGCGTTGGATAGCGGAAGCTAAATTCATGCGTGCTTTTTATTACTTCGACTTAGCAAGCGTATTCGCCAATATTCCTATTATCGACAAACCTTTAGGAGCAGAAGACAAAAACGCTATCACAAAAGCGGATAAGGCTGATGTACAAAAATTTATCCTTTCCGACTTAGATGCAGCCATCAATGGAAATCAATTACCCAAGGCACAAAATCTAAGCGCGGATGAACTAGGGCGCATTACACATGAGGCCGCCCTGTCGTTCCGAGCTCGTGTAAAAATGTTCTTTGGAGATTATGAGGGTGCTAAATCAGATCTAAAAGCCGTTGTAGAAAGTGGAGCCTACGAATTGGTTCCCGACTATCAAACTTTATTCAATAGCAAGGCAAATGGCTACATGTCAAAAGAGGCTATATTTATTACATTACGTTCTTACCAACCCCCTTACAATTCATTAGCCTCCGTGGGTCCGCAAATGGATATGGGACGAAATGCTACCGGTGGTTGGGGAGGCGAATGTCCCACCAACGATCTAGTGAATGAATATGAGGTAGGAGATCCTCGCTTGACACATACGATTATTTCTCATGGTGACGTGTTCTATAAAGCGGATATGGAAACGACAGAAACTCATGATTATTCTGGTTACGATAATTTCCCCAGACAACATAGCCGTAAGCATTGGATCGATTATTCCAGAAGACCTACGGGTAATTTACAAGAAACAGATTGGTCATTCTATTACATTCGTTACGCAGATGTTTTATTAATGTACGCGGAATGCTTGATCGAGACCGGTGATAATAAACAATTGGCTGTAGACTTAATCAACCAAGTACGTTATAGGGCATTTGTTACCACCTCTCCGACCGATAGTTTTGCTAAGTATCGAAAATTCAATGTAACAGAGGATCAAAAAGTTACGGAAGAGATCTTTAATTCAAAATATAAAATAAAGGTCACTGACGATTTACGCAAAGCCGTACGTCACGAACGACGCGTAGAGTTAGCTTGCGAAGGACGTCGCTATACTGATTTACTCCGCTGGGGTACTTTTGTCCAGACAATGCAGGCTTTCAACAAAACTGAAGAAGGTAAGTATTCCGGAGCAGGAAGTAATGTCACCGACAAGACTTGGCCTTACCCAATCCCTCAAAACGAGATTGACTTCGTAGGAGGATCCTTGATACAAAACGACAATTATTAAGAGATTAGTTTATTTTAAGAAGGGGTACGCCAAGTATTTTCAGCGTACCCTTTTTTCATACACGCCATTTAATCCTAACGGCACTCACCTATTTACGTAGATATTTAAAATCTTTACCAGAAGGTTATTGAATGTACAATTTCAAGGCAACCCCATGTTTTCAAAATCATTTGGTTTTAAGCAAAATATTTCCTAGTTTTGCCCAATAATATACAGAATTAAATAAACTGGGATATGAAGAATATAATCATTATAGCTAGTTTACTCCTCGGAATGCCGCTTATGGCACAAACCAAGGTGGTAAAAAAGAACGCCGTAAAAGCCAATAATTTCGGAATCACCTACTCGTTGCCCAAGACCTCGCTAGTCGTAGACGCCGAAGTGACGAAAGTAACTTGCAAAGCCGGGCCTTACTATCAATATGCAGAGAAGTATCTAGGCGTAAAGGATGCGGTCACGGAAGACAAGGTTTATTTCGATCTCGGAAAAATCAGTCTGATCAACCGGGGATTACCCGATGCGGATAATACCTATATCGTAGAATTCAAACAAGGTACGGTCGCCCCTTACGCTTATCTTACCGAAGATGGATTATTATGCTCGATAAACGCAGAATATACACCAGTTGAATCCGAGCTAGATGCCGCAAAGAAAAATAAAGGCTCCCAACAAAAAGTGACAGACGCTTCCGTTTTCTCAGAGGAATTACTAATGGCAGGCTCCACCGCCAAACAAGCGGAGGTGGCCGCTAAACAAATTTACCGTATCCGGGAAAGCCGTTTGAACATCTTGACCGGCGAGGCGGATAATTTACCTCCCGATGGTGAAGCCATGAAACTGGTGATCCAGCAATTGGAGGAGCAAGAAAAAGCATTAACAAACCTATTCACCGGAATCTTGACCAAAGAAACCGAGCATTATGAGGTAAGTATCATCCCCCACGACAACCTAGACAAAGAAGTATTGTTCCGTTTCTCCAAGCAGCTAGGTATCGTAGACGCTGACGATTTGGGCGGTACCCCTGTCTATATGAACTTGAAAGCGACAGAAAGAGCTCCGATCCTTGATGCCAAGGAAGCCGAGAAGAAAGACAAATCATTGAAAGGAATCGTCTACAATGTTCCGGGAAAAGCCAGCATAGAAATACTAATGAACAAAAAAACACTCTACAAAGGAGAGGCCCAAATCACTCAATTCGGAACACGGGAAGGATTAGCCCCTGTTATGTTTGAGGATAAGAAAGCCCCTGTCAAGGTTCTTTTCTATCCGGAAACCGGCGCCATAAAGCAAATTATTCAATAAGTATAAACTAATATTATCTAAAACACATGTTACAAGGACAACCTAAAGGTCTCTATGCCCTAGCACTCGCGAACACGGGCGAACGCTTCGGTTATTACACGATGCTTGCGATTTTCACATTATTCTTGCAAGCGAAATTCGGCTATACGGCCGCTGAGACATCAACGATTTTCGCTAGCTTCTTAGCGTTCGTGTATTTTATGCCATTGATTGGCGGTATGATGGCCGATAAGTTCGGTTATGGAAAGATGGTTACCTCGGGTATCATCATCATGTTTGTCGGTTATCTTTTATTAGCCATCCCAACAGATGCCGCCTCGGGAAAAATCATGATGTTCGGCTCGCTAGCGCTAATCGCTTGCGGTACCGGATTATTTAAAGGTAACTTACAAGTGATGGTAGGTAATCTTTATGATGCCCCGGAATATAGAAGTAAACGTGACCAAGCCTTTAGTTTGTTTTATATGGCGATTAATATCGGTGCCATGTACGCACCTACGGCTGCCACGAAAATGACAGACTGGATGTTGGGTAAGTATAACCTTTTCTACGAGTCACAAATTCCGGCACTCGCTCACCAATTCTTAAACGGAACCATCTCCGCAGAGAACAAAGAGGCACTCGCCGCTCTGCAAAGCGCACAAGGTTTCACCGGCGATATGGCTACGTTCTGTTCCACGTATATCGAGAAGTTGTCCGAGGCATACAACTATGGATTCGGCGTAGCTTGTATCTCATTGATCATATCGATGGCTATCTATATGGGATTCCGCTCTACCTTTAAGCATGCGGATGTCAATACCAAACAAGCACAGGCTTCCCACGCTCCGCAAGAGGAATTGTCACCTGCCGAGACGAAACAACGTATCACCGCCTTGCTGCTGGTATTCGCCGTGGTATTGTTCTTCTGGATGGCTTTCCATCAAAATGGTCTGACAATGACGTTCTTTGCTCGCGACTATACGGCCAACCAAGTGACCGGACTGGATCGTATCGGCTTTGATGTGATTAACTTAACATTATTGGTTATCGCCGTGTATGGAGGATTCGCTATCGCACAATCCACAACGAGCAAAGGCAAAACGATCGCCGGCATCGTGACCGTGGCCGCATTAGCCGCTCTAGGTATCAAATATATGGCTATGCCGGAAACCGTAACGATCCTTCCGCAGACCTTCCAGCAATTTAACCCGTTCTTCGTGGTTGTATTGACTCCGGTATCATTGGCGCTCTTTGGTTACCTGGCTAATAAGAAGAAAGAGCCGTCCGCTCCTCGTAAGATCGGATTGGGTATGATGATCGCCGCTTGCGGTTTCTTGATCTTAGCGATCGGTTCTATGGGCTTGCCTACACCGGACGCTTTAGCGGCAGATAGCAAATTGCAGGTATTGGTTTCTCCGAACTGGTTGATCTCGACTTATCTGGTATTGACCTTCGCCGAATTATTGCTTTCTCCGATGGGTATCTCTTTCGTATCCAAAGTGGCTCCTCCTAAATACAAAGGTATGATGATGGGTGGGTGGTTCGTGGCTACGGCTATCGGTAACTATCTGGTCGCTATCATCGGCTATTTGTGGGGAGGCATGCAGTTATGGATGGTATGGAGCGTGTTGATCGTTCTTTGTTTACTGTCCGCGTTGTTCATGTTCTCTATCATGAAGAAACTGGATAAAGTGGCTTGACAATTGAAAATTAGAGGATGAGAAAGTCGTATACATATCGTTCGCAGGCACTCCGTTTCAGAAGATGGAGCCGGAAGGCGTATGCGGCTTTCATCAGTGTACAGAGGGCTGTTACGATCGGACAATTATCCTTTTCTGTAGCCGATCGCTTCGAGAAAAAGAACCAGTCTTTACATACCGGTATCGGTACGTTCACGGACGGATTTTTCGAAGAGGATGACGAGGAGAGGGAGAATACCGAGGAGAACAAACGGAGCCTTGCGGTATCGCATGGACTGTTTACGGCATTACTCCCGGTATTGGTATCAAATGAGATCGCTCATCCGGCTCATCGTGTAGCTCACTATACATTATATAATTATAGTAAAGGCGGGAAGTATCCGAAAGAATACTTCCCGCCTTTCTTATTTCCATCCGGTTGTAGAGACGGGGCGTGCCCCGTCTCTACAACTGGGTATATATATACACGGAATTATTAAATGAGAGAAAATGACAATAGAAGAAGCAAAGCAGTACATCCTAGAGGGTGGGAAGATTACTGAGGAACAGGCTTTAAGCTTGGCGAATCACCCGGACAAAGAGGCGCTTTACGAGGCCGCCCACCAAATCACCCGCCATTTTATGGGGAATAAGTTCGACACTTGTTCCATCATCAACGCCAAAAGCGGTAATTGCAGCGAGGATTGTAAATGGTGCGCACAATCGGGACATTACAAGACCCTCGTAAACTTATATCCTTTGCTTCCGGCCAAGGAATGTGTCTATCATGCGGTATATAACCGGAAACAGGGCATCCGGCGTTTTGCCTTGGTGACTAGCGGTAAGCGAGTATCGGATAAAGAATTGGAACAGATCACCGATACGATCCGGCAAATCAAGCGGCAAAGCGATATTAAATGCTGTGCCTCCATGGGATTGCTAACCCGCTCCCAACTCCAATCGCTTTACGATAGCGGAGTGGAGAATTATCACTGCAATATCGAGACCGCCCCTTCCTATTTCCGTCAACTTTGTTCCACGCATACGATCGAGCAGAAGATGGAAACCATCCATACCGCCCGGGAAATCGGTTTCCGCATCTGCTGCGGTGGTATTATCGGCATGGGCGAGACGATGGAGGAGCGAATCGAGATGGCTTGTTTCTTACAAAAAGAAGGTATCTTATCCATCCCTCTCAATTTATTACAGCCGATACCGGGAACTCCTATGGAGAATACACAGATCCTAGAAGAAGAGGAATGGCTAACAACGATCGCCCTTTTCCGCTTGATCAATCCGAACGCATTTCTCCGTTTCTCCGGCGGACGGGCACAATTAAGCGAGGCCACGCAACGGAAATCCCTATATATAGGGATTAACTCTGCGATCATCGGAGACTTATTAACGACTATCGGAAGCAAGGTAGAGGAAGACAAAGTCTTATTTACCTCCGAAGGCTATTCACTCACCGAAAACACCGATTGGGAAAAATGACAACAACCGAACTTTTACAATACGACCGGGATCATCTATGGCATCCCTACACCTCGACCATCGATCCACTTCCCGTCTATCTGGTATCCAAAGCGGAGGGCGTAACGATAACCCTTGCGGACGGCAGGGAGCTAATAGACGGAATGTCTTCTTGGTGGGCGGCAGTCCACGGATACAACCATCCGGTACTTAACGCGGCGGCTAAAACCCAACTGGATAAGATGAGCCATATCATGTTCGGGGGATTCACGCACGAGCCGGCTGTCGAGTTGGCCGCTAAATTACTACCGCTATTGCCCCCTTCCCTAGAAAAGATATTCCTAGCGGATAGCGGCTCGGTCGCCGTGGAGGTAGCCTTAAAGATGGCGATCCAATACTGGCAGTCCAAAGGCATACCGGGAAAACATACCTTCGCCACGATCCGTAGCGGTTATCACGGGGATACTTGGCACGCCATGTCGGTATGCGATCCGGTGACAGGTATGCATGGGATCTTCTCCGGAAGCCTACCCATCCAATACTTCATACCTCAACCTTCGGTCCGATTCGGCGAGGAATGGAGAGAGGAGGCCATGGCTCCCTTGCGGGATTTACTAGAGCGGCATGCCGACGAGATCGCCGCCTTGATCTTGGAACCGGTCGTACAGGGGGCAGGAGGCATGTATTTCTACTCCCCCACTTTCCTCGTTCGTGCCCGGGAACTTTGCGACCGGTATAACGTCTTATTGATATTCGACGAGATAGCGACTGGCTTCGGGCGTACCGGAAAGTTGTTCGCATGGGAACATGCGGGAGTCGAACCCGATATCATGTGTATCGGAAAGGCATTGACGGGAGGTTATCTTACGCTTTCCGCCACGATCACGACAAAGCCGATAGCCGACACGATCTGTTCCGGCGAGGCGGGATGCTTTATGCATGGACCTACGTTTATGGGAAATCCCTTGGCATGCGCTATCGCTTCGGCCTCGATCTCTTTATTGATCGCCAGTCATTGGCAGGAGAAAGTGAAGCTTATAGAGGAACAATTGCGGGCGGAGTTAGCGCCAGCCGCCAAGCTGCCTGAAGTCGCTGAGGTACGGGTATTGGGGGCGATCGGGGTGATCGAGATGAAGCATCCGGTGGATATGGCGGTATTGCAACGTCGATTCGTAGAGGAAGGGATATGGGTACGTCCGTTCGGACGGCTGGTTTATCTCATGCCTCCTTTCGTTATCTCCACGTATGAACTATCCAGACTAACCTCCGGATTATTGAGAGTATTAACGCATAATTAACATATCTACAACCGGGTAATATATAGATATATGAAATCATATAACGAGCAACTTACGGCTTTACGAGCCTCCGGGAATCTTAGGCACCTACCGGAAGTCGAGCATCAAGGAATATGGATATTAAAAGAGGGAATGCGTATGCTGAATCTCTCTTCCAACGATTATCTTGGATTAGCCAGCCGGCAGGATTTACAAGAGGAGTTTCAAGCATCCACACAAGACCGCTTCTATCCCTACTCCTCCTCATCATCCCGCTTGCTAACGGGTAATTTCTCCGTATATACGAAACTGGAGAAACAGATCGCCCGCTCCTTCGACCGGGAAGCCGCATTGATCTTCAATAGCGGCTATCATGCCAACACCGGAATCCTCCCGGCCTTAACCGATAAACAGACCTTATTACTCGCCGACAAGCTGGTGCACGCCAGCATCATCGATGGCATCTTGTTGAGTGGCTCCCCATTCCTCCGTTACCGCCACAACGACTATGACCAACTGGAACGCCTCGTACAAAAGAACGCCTGTCAATACGAGACGATCATCATCTTGACCGAAAGCATTTTCAGCATGGACGGGGATGTAGCGGATTTAAACCGCCTGATAGCTATCAAAAGGCAATATCCCAATATCCTATTGTACGTAGACGAGGCTCATGCCATCGGAGCCCGTGGAAAGACGGGGCTAGGTATCGCCGAGGAACAAGGCTGTATCCAAGAGATCGATCTATTGGTCGGTACTTTCGGCAAGGCGTTAGCATCTATGGGGGCCTATTTGGTTTGTTCCCATACGATACGGGAATATCTGGTCAATACGATGCGACCGCTCATATTCAGTACGGCCCTGCCACCGTTCCAAATCGCATGGACTTCCTTCATCTGGGAGCAACTCCCCTCGTTCACGAAGGAACGGGAGAATCTTCTAGCGTATAGCCGATTGTTAGCGGAAGCTTTAACGAGCAAAGGTGGCGAGATCAGCCAAAGCCACATCATCCCTTTCATCGTGGGAGAGAGCGAGGATTGCGTACGGAAAGCGGAAGAGCTACAACGAAAAGGCTTCTACTGTCTCCCGGTTCGCCCGCCGACAGTGCCCAAAGGTACCTCCCGTATCCGCTTCTCCCTTACGGCAAACCTCACGATAAAAAATATGCATCAACTGATTGTAGAGACGGGGCGTACCTCGTCTCCCACCGGGACACGCCCCGTCTCTACCCCCCCGGATAGAGAACTGGATAGATAGTATGTATATAAATTGAATTGATAGTATGTATATAGATAAGATAATAAATAAGCGATCCCCTAGTCTGATCCTCTGTCTCGCCGGCTGGTCCACCTCGCCGGAGCTTTTCCGCCATCTGGAAGTACCGGAGCAGACAGACCTATGGATTGCCTACGATTACAGGACGCTCGGGTTCGAAGAGACGTTCGCCCCCTATAAGGAGGTGCATCTGGTCGCTTGGTCTTTAGGCGTATGGGTAGCCACCCGGCTCTGGGCAGGCCACCGATCCTTTACCACGGCGACCGCCCTGAACGGTACCCCTTTTCCCATGCACGATACGCTAGGCATCCCGACCGCAATCTTCGAGGGAACCCTCCATCATATCAGCGAGGAAGGCATGCGTCGCTTTAACCGCAGGATGTGCGGAGACAAGGAGACATTCAATCGCTATTCGGAACTCTCACCACGTCCGCTGGAAGAGATCAAGGAGGAACTGGAATCTCTATATAATCAGATCCTCCCGGAAAAGCTCGAATCAGCCGATCCGCGGATATCCGCCTTCTGGGATCAAGCCATCCTGTCCACCGAAGATAAGATATTCCCGGCAACCAACCTCCGGAACTACTGGCAAGGCCGTTGCCCCATCCAAGAGATCAAGGCGCCTCATCTTCCTTTTTACCACTATCAATCATGGAACGAATTATGGAAGTAATCGAACAAGAACGGATCCGCCGGCGTTTCAGCCAAGCGGTGAATACATACGACGATCACGCGGAAGCCCAGAAACGGATATGCGCCCATCTGGTACAGCTATTGACCGTATACACCTCCTCTCATTTCCGCAGGGTGCTGGAAATCGGTTGCGGAAGCGGCGGATTCACCCGTTTATTAAAACAAGAATGCCAAATCGAGGAATGGGTACTCAACGATCTTTGCGAGACTTGGCAAAGCGCCATCGAGGAGTTGTTTCCTTCCGCCCCTCCTCTATTCTTGGCCGGTGATGCCGAGCGACTGGCTTTTCCCGGCACGTTCGACTTGATTGCCTCGGCCTCCGCCCTGCAATGGATGAAAGACCTTCCGCGTTTCCTCCATAAGCTATCGTCCACCCTATCGCCCGGAGGCATACTGGCTTTCAACACCTTCACGCCGGACAACCTTCACGAGATCAAGGAACTGACCGGAGAAGGGCTCACCTATCCTACCGCCGGACAATTAAGGGAGTGGTTATCCACCTACTTCCGGATCGTCCATGAAGAGGAAGGAAATATCGCCCTGACCTTCCAGCATCCGCTGGAGGTGCTGAGACATCTAAAGTACACGGGTGTCACGGCCAACGCCTCTAGCGTCTGGACACGGGGAAAACAGGAACGTTTCTGCCGGGATTATCAAGAGAGATTCCCCTCGGCGGATGGTGGAGTCACATTAACTTACCGTCCACTCTATATCTTAGTGGTCAAAAGATAAAGGTGAGGTAGGTCGCCTCTTCCGAAGTATTGATCCTTTCACCTATATGATATGATCGTATCACAAGGGTGAAACGATCTTTTCACCTAGGTGATACGTTCTTTTCACAAGGGTGAAAAGATTAATAGCACAGAAGAAAAGGAATAAATCTCTTAGAGACAAGGGGGAATATCCATAGAGACAAAAGATTAATCAAGCAACTATTTAAACAACAGAACAATGAGCCATCAAACGAAAGAAAATGTATTATTTATCTCCGGCATAGACACGAACGTCGGAAAGACCGTAGCCACCGGAATGATCGCCAAGGCATTGGCGAAAGCCGGAAAGAAAGTGATCACCCAAAAGATGATACAGACCGGATGCGAGCACGTATCAGAGGATATAGAGGCACACCGCCAAATCCAAGGGATACCCTTTACCGACGAGGACACGCGAGGGTTGACTTGTCCTTATATCTTCACCTATCCTTGCTCTCCCCATATGGCGGCGGCGAAAGATGGAAGACGTATCGATTTAGACACGATCACCCAATCCACCCGGCGATTGCGAGAGACCTACGAGTATGTATTACTGGAAGGAGCCGGAGGACTGATGGTGCCGAACGACATGGAATCCCTTACGATCGATTATGTAAAGGAACAGGCGTATCCCTTGATACTAGTCACGTCCGGTAAGCTGGGAAGTATCAATCATACTTTGCTCAGCCTGTACGCCTGCGAGCGATACGGCATCGAGGTAAAAGCCATCGTCTATAACCAATATCCAAGCATCGACCCCTTGATCGAGGCGAATACCTTGGAGTATCTAAAGGCCAAATTCCCGGAGATCCCCTTAATCCTCCTTCCGGAAATGAAAAAGGGAAGCGAGGAGCTTCCCGATATTCGCCCGTTGCTATAACGCCCTATCAAGCCGGATCAGGAAATAGATCCAGTATTTTCTGATCCGCTTTTCTCCGGATCTCCGGTGTAATGCTATCCTTCACCATTTTCAATACGAAAGTCATCACCGCCACATCGTCCGTGAAGCCGATAATGGGGAGCACGCTCTCCGGGATCAAGTCGAAAGGCAGTATAAAGTACCCTAAAGCCCCGATTATATAAGCCTTATGTTGAAGAGGCACCTTTTCATCCTGCAACATATAATACAGCGTGAAGACAGGACGCAATACCGTAGCCCCCACTTTCTTCGCTACCCGCTCTATCTTCTTCCAGAAACTCTTCTCCGAGAAATAAGTCCCATATCTTTGTATCTCATGTACTTCCTCGAAAGGAACATCCTCAATCTTTCTTGTGTCCATAAACGAATCCTATTAAATCATCTTTCACAAAGATAACAAGTAGTGTAGAAAAATTGCACATCAAATGAGGAAATATTACACAATGCCACCTCCACACCCGTATTCAAAGCTTTTCGTAATAATCTCATAAGAAAACAATTATAAAGAAACCTACAGGATTTATCACATCTGGCACGCCTTTTTCAGATAATCCTCTAGTTAGTATAGGTATTAATAAGACGTTTTAAACAAAAAGAGATGAGAAATGTAAAAACATGGGGCATACTATTCCTATGTCTACTTCTATTGCCCGGGGTAGCGTATGCCCAAAAAAGACAGATCGAGGGAACGGTGATTTCCCAAGAGGACAAGGAGCCTCTGATCGGAGCGACCGTTATCGTAAAAGGGAGCCTGTCGGGAGCGGAGACCGATCTCGACGGACATTTCACGCTGGAAGTTGATCCTGACGCCAAATTCATTATTGTCGATTACATCGGCATGAAGCAGACCCAAGTATCTATCCCGAAAAGCGGTATCTTAAACGTGGCTTTACAACCGGAGGCGATGAACCTCGATGAGGTCGTGGTAACCGGTTACGGTAACTTCTCACGTTCTTCCTTTACCGGTTCCGCCAACACTTTACGGGCTGACCTACTGAAAGAGATGCCGGTGGTTTCCATAGAACAGAAACTACAAGGCATGACCTCCGGTGTCAATATCACGGGAAGCTCCGGGCAACCGGGAGCGAACGCATCCATCCGTATCCGTGGTATGGGCTCGTTCAACGCATCGAACGAACCTTTGTTTGTGATAGACGGAGTTCCCGTCACCTCGGGCAACCTAAGTACCGGAAGCGGATCGGAGGCCTCCTACATGAACAATGCCAAGACCAACATCATGAGCACGATCAATCCCTCCGATATCGAGAATATCACGGTTATCAAGGATGCCGCCGCCGCCTCCCTTTACGGTTCCCGTGCGGCCAACGGTGTTATCTTGATCACGACCAAACAAGGATCGAAAGGACGTACCCGGGTCACGTTGAACGCTAGCGCCGGATTCTCGGACGCAGCGGTAGACTTCCGCCCGACCCTCAACGGAGAGCAACGCCGGGAACTACTTTATGAAGGCTTGGTTAATTACGCGCAAGACCAGATCGCCAAAGATCCCGCATCTTTCACCCAGACTCCGGAAGAGTACGCCAACGCCAATATCGGGGCATACACCTCTGTTCCTGCTTTAGGCTATACCGATTGGAAAGACGTGTTGATGAGACGGGCCGTACATCAAAATTATGAGGCTTCCATTTCCGGCGGTTCCGAGAACACGACGGTCTACAGCTCCTTGGGTTATCAAAAACAAGAGGGTCTGGTGGAGAACTCATCGATGGAACGGTACTCCGGACGCTTTAACGTGCAACAAAAGATCGGCAAACGAGGCGAGGCCGGAGCGAACCTCATGTTCTCGCAAGTGAATCAAGAGATGAACGAGGAACGTACATCCAGTATCAATCCTTTCTATTGCATGGCGGTAGCCACTCCTCCCTCCTACCCGGTATTTAACGAAGATGGTTCCTACGCCAATACCTATCCCGGAACGAACGTAAATCCTTTGCGGGATATGCGTACCGACTATAACCGGGTTCGTATGACCCGTATCTTCGGTACGGCGCACGGTGCGGTAGAGATTATCAAAGGACTTAAATTAAAGGAAGTACTCAGCTATGATTATAGCATCCAAAAGGATGCCCGCTATTTCAACGCATTAAGCGGGGCGGGTCCCAAGAGCGGTAGCGATGCCCAATCGTCCAAAGGTTTTATCGAATACGGGAAATTGATCTCTTCTACCTCGTTGAACTACGTGAAGACATTCGCCAACAAACATCATCTGGATGTACTAGCCGCTTATGAGGCGGAAAGTTTCCAGACGGATAAAGCCGCCGGTGAGAAAAGCAAGATGCCGTCCGACCAATTATTCGAGCCGGACAATGCCGCCGTTATAAACAGTTTCGTATCCTCTACACAGGATTATCGGTTGCTTTCTTATCTAACCCGCTTGAATTACGATTACGACAACCGGTATTATATCGCCGGAAGTTTCCGCCGGGATGGTAGTTCCCGATTGGCGCCGGAACATCGCTGGGGTAATTTCTGGTCGGTCTCAGGCATGTGGCATCTGGGAGCCGAGGATTTCATGAAAGCCGTAAAGCCGGTGTTGAGCGATGTCAAGATCCGTGCCTCTTATGGCGTGAACGGTAATCAGCCGGGATCTTATTACGGTTATATGGGCTTATATAGTTACGGAAAGAACTATATGGATAACCCCGGTTCGTATGAAAGCACACAAGCCAATCCCAATCTAAAATGGGAGAAGAACTATAATATGAACCTCGGACTAGACCTCGCGTTTATCGATCGCATCTTCGTAACGCTCGAGTATTACAATCGTGACACCAAGGATTTGCTTTACAACCGTCCGATCAGCGCCACGACCGGATTCCTGAACTATCTGGGTAATCTGGGGCAGTTAAACAATAAAGGTGTCGAGCTGGAGGTTCGTTCCTTGAATATCTCGAACGCAGATTTTAATTGGACTACGGTATTGAACTTGACACATAACAAGAATAAGATCGTGGCCCTTGATGGTAATCTCGATCAAGTGGTAGAAAGTAGTTGGTTTATCCGGAAAATAGGATTGCCATTCAATACATTCTATGTAAAGGAATTCGCCGGGGTAGATCCCTCGAGCGGAAATGCGCTGTATTATAAAAATACGGAAGACGAGAATGGCAATCTAGACCGCACCTTGACCCAAGATGTCAATGAGGCGCAAGCGGTTCCTTATAAACAAGTAGATCCGAAGATATCCGGAGGCCTTACCAATATCCTTTCTTATAAATGGTTCGACTTGGCCTTTACGCTCTCTTATTCATTGGGCGGCTATTCTTTCGACAAGACCGGTACGTATATCGAGACAGACGGAGCCAGCGAAGGAAACCGCAACCTGCCCATCTATGAGTTAGACCGTTGGCAAAAGCCCGGTGATATCACCGACATTCCCCGTTTCGTATTGGGACGCTCCGACAAAGTGAGCGGTGGTTCTTCTCGCTTCGTACATAGTACGGATCACTTGCGGTTAAAGAACCTGACGTTCGGGTTTACCCTGCCTCATAACTGGACCGATAAAGTCTTGCTGGATAAAGTCCGTGTCTATTTCTCCGGCAGCAACTTGCTGACTTGGGCGAAATGGAAGCAATATGATCCGGAAGTGCCCGTATCCGGCGAGGTATTCTGTGAGACACCGCCCATGCGAACCTTTAGCTTCGGCGTGGAAGTTAATTTCTAAACACAACAATTCATTCGATAAAAAAGAAATACAATGAAATGGTCAATTAAATATATCGTAAGCGCTCTTCCTTTCTTATTCACGGCTTGCTCCGGAGATTGGCTGGATCTGGATCCCTCCACTTCCGTGACCAGCGATAACGCTATTCAGTCACTGGAAGACGCTAAAACCGCATTAAATGGAATCTATCGCATAGCATCCGAGCATAGTTATTATGGAGACAACTACCTCTATTATGCCGACTGCCGTGGCGAAGACGTACAAGCTCGTATTGACAAAGGTCCCGGCAGACGTGTATCTCCGTACTATCTGTTCAACGTAGCCGCCGACGACGCTTTTAATATCACGAGAGTATGGAACCAACCCTATATCGTGATTCATCAAGCGAACAGCTTAATCGAGAAAATAGACAACGGTAACGTCCAAACCTCCGACACGCAAGAAATCGCCCGTATAAAAGCAGAGGCGTTGGCTATGCGTGGCTTGGCCTTATTCGATTTAACCCGCCTCTTTGGCATGCCTTATACACTGGATAATGGGGCGTCCTTGGGTGTGCCCATCGAGATCAAGACGGAGTTGCCGACTCACCAACCGTCTCGCAACACGGTAGCCGAATGCTACAACCAAGTGATCAAAGACCTGACCGAAGCCTTACCCAACCTTGTTACAACCAAATCCGACGGTCACCAAAATGTATGGAGCGTGAAAGCACTTCTATCTCGTATCTATTTATATATGAACGACAACGAGAACGCCCTTAAATACGCTCAAGAAGTAATCAATAACGGAGGTCTTTATACCTTGTTCACGCACGATGAGTATACCTCCGTATGGGGAAAAGACTTCAATTCCGAATCCCTGTTCGAGTTCTACTTTACGCTTACCGAGCCTTCCGGCGGTAGTGGCGGAGAAGGCGCTCCCATGGTATATGCCGATAACGTGAAAGATTGGAACAATTTGGTCTTGACGAAAGATTTCTTGGATTTACTGGGTGAAGACCCGGATGATGTTCGCCATGCCTTATGCCGCTTACCTCAAAAACCGGACGAGGATATCCTTCCAACCGGTTCGACCGGACATCCTAAATATCTGACGAAGTATCCCGGAAAAACAGGAGATGTATTGACCGGCAATCCGCAAGACAATGACCTATGCATCATCCGTCTGTCCGAGATATACTTAAATGCGGCCGAGGCGGCTTTCAAGCTAGGAAAACGTAGCGAGGCGTTAGGCTACCTGAATCAAATCGTAAGCCGAGCCAACCCCAATAAATCCGTTAGCGACTCCGAGCTTTCCCTAGAGAGAATCCTTAAAGAACGCCGCAAAGAATTGGTTGGCGAAGGACATGCGTTCTTTGATTACATGCGTAACAATATTCCGGTAATCCGCAAGGGCGGTTGGCATTTGCCGCAATTACCTACCGACGCACAGGTGATCAACGCTTCCGATCCCCGGGTAGCACTCCCGATTCCGCAAAGCGAGATCGACGCAAACCCGAATATCGTACAGAATAAACGTAACCAACAAGAAAAAGGGGAATGGCATTAAAACCATTCCCCTTTTTCTTGTTTCGCTTATTTCTTTTTCAAGATCCGTTGCGCCGAATCCGACAGCACCACGATCGCACCGGCCAGTATCGCCGTATCTTTTATCACCAATCGCCCGGCCCCCGATAATAACGGGAAACCAAATTCCCCGCTGCCAAGATTAGGTACCCAGACCTCCGGAGTCGTGACCAAGAAGGACAACGTCCCGAACGTCATGATTATAGCCAACCCCGCTCCTACCAAACCGATCTTCGGCGAGAAAATGCCGAGGAAAGTCAAGATACCGATCGCCATGATCAAGATTCCCAAGCCACGAGAGAAGCCATACGTGTTATTCTCTTGATGCCACTCATGCTTCGCTTGATCGAACTCACCCTCTTTTAATTTATACGTCTTATATTCGGGAGCGCTTTTCGTATAGAAGAAACTCATGAAAGGGCTGTTCGCCACAAACGGAACGATGCCTTCCGCTTCATAATTCCAGAACTTCAAACCGCCGATCCACACAAATATGATCAAGATCGATATACGGATCAAATGAATACCTAGCTTCTGAGTAGAGGCCGCCACTTGCAAAAACGAGTAAAACAGGTCATTCAACTTTTTCATCTTATTATTTGTTTTATAGTATTGAACTTATACCGCAAAGATCGGTAGAAACACCTATCCCGTAAATGGCGATTTTACCGGATGAGTTAGCAATTATTCCCGTTTCTCTCTTTTCCGGTACTCAGAGACGCTTTCTCCCGTCATTTTCTTGAAAAAACGGCTGAATGTGGCTTGATCCTCGAAGCCCAAGATCTCCGTGATTTCCTTCGCGCTCTTCTGGCTATATAATAGCAATCGTTTGGCCTCAGCCTCAATTCGTTCGTGAATGATCCGTAACGGAGAAGGTAATCCGCAAGTCGTAAAAAGGTTGGATAGGGTTTTTGGGGAGCGATGCAGCATATCCGCATAATCTTGGACCATCTTCTTTTCCTTAAAATGGTTATCTACCAATACATAGAACTGGCGAACCATATCGAACGCCTTTTCCCGTTCCGGGCTTACCGAAAACTTCTCACGTGCGATCCGGGTGCACAAAATAATGAAACGTTTCAGTAAGATACGCAGCATCTCCTCTTGCAAATTATCCTTTATGGCGTACTCACTCGTTAGGCTGTCTGTGATATCGCGCAAAGAGGCAACTTGGGATTCGCTCAATTTCAATTGCATCACATTGGAAGTCCCGTTAAAAAGAAAACCATTACACGACACCTCATTGTCATGTCCGAAAATACAATAGAAATTACTGTTAAACAGAAGGGTCAAGTACTCGCCATTGATCGCCTTGAACTCGATATGGTGCAAAGGAGTCAAGGGAATAATCTCACCTTTCACTAAGGTAGTCGGTACGTGATCGATCTCCAGTTGCAACGAACCGCTTTGTACCCAAATAAACTTGTAAAGCGTATTATCTTTCTGCAAAGCAAGGTTCGTGTGATACGAATCGGTCAACGCTATATTACCTCTTAAGCGAGTATTAAAAATATATTCCATAGATTTCTTCCGGATTTTAAGACGGATAAAGATAACAATATTATATAAACAAAAAGCGGAAGTTCACTTTATTCCCAGCAAACTTCCGCGTCACTAATCCCCAAAACACACTATACGAGTTATTTCGACTCTAATAAAATATCATCAACCAATTTCTTCAACTCATTCTTCTGCATAGCCCCTTGAACCATACTCGGTTCTTTCTTCATCGGTACAAACAATAAAGAAGGAATACTACGGATACCGAAAACACTCGCTAAATCCGCCTCTTTATCGACATTCACCTTATATATGTTGATTTTACCCTCGTACTCTTTGCTGATCTCATCCAAGATAGGAGACATCATCTTACAAGGGCCACACCAAGTGGCATAGAAATCGATAACCGCAGGTTTATCACCCTCGAACTTCCATGCGTTCGGGTTTGTCTCAAAGTCATACACTTTCTTTACGAAATCTTCTTGTGTTAATTCTGTTACTGTCATTTTATTTTCTGTTTTATTGTTATTATTCTTATTTCCATTACTAGCGTTCGCCATTCCTACCAAAAGACTTGCGAACAATACGGCACCGACCTTAATAAAACCCATCTTGAACCTCCTTTTTATTTATTACTTTGTCTTCTATTTATATTGCAAAGTTCATCTTATTTCCACGATTAAGAAATGGCCATATCGCCGGATAAGTTTGCAATACTTCCCGATCCCCATCAA
The DNA here is from genome assembly GCF_003434625.1 of Parabacteroides sp. AM17-47. Lineage (NCBI taxonomy): Bacteria > Pseudomonadati > Bacteroidota > Bacteroidia > Bacteroidales > Tannerellaceae > Parabacteroides > Parabacteroides sp. AM17-47. The sequence continues at coordinate 209,725 of NZ_QTLI01000007.1, read as the reverse complement.
AAAAGTATAAAATAAGTTTTTTCAAGATAAATGCCGTACCTTTGCGACGTTTTCCCAAAGAACACATTATGAGCAATAAACAATTATTCAACGACCCTGTTCAACGTAAACGATATATTTGCGCTTTATTAATGATCTTATTAATGGTGGGTGTCTCTGAGCTTATGGGAGAGAAAGAGATTATCTTCCCGGAGATGGCGGCGCTCACGATCGGAATGTGGATCGTAGATAAAAAAGTATGGACCGTAAGTCGTCTTAAATTAGTTCTGTTAATGTCGATCGGGGCCATCGTCGGTGTCTGTATCGTACGCTATTCTCCTTTTCCCTTGATCGTAAATCTATGTATCTCGTTCGCGTTCTCGGCGATATGCCTACAAGTCTCCCGGACCACATTGATTCCACAGATATCAGCCTGTATGCTCCCGATCCTTTTAGGGACGGAGAGTTGGGTATATCCGATAGCCGTGACGGTTATGTCGTTGGTGGTCGTTGGCGGACAAAAGTGGATGGAGAAAAATAAGTATAGAAAAGAGATTACCTATACCCCGGTTCAACGAGACCCGAAGAAGAATTGCCTCAAATGGGGAACCTTGCTGGCAACGATACCTCTTATCGCCGCAATTCCCATTCATACCGGTTATTTGTATTGTATCCTTCCCCCGTTAATCGTAACGTACGTGGAATTCTCCACCTCGAAGGCCGGATTCCGAGGACGTCCCTTGGGAACTTTCCTGCTGCTGGCAATAGCGGCTGTCTTAGGAAGTACCTCCCAATTGATCGGACATATTTATTTGCATTTACCGGAGACGGTCGTAGCCCTCTTCCTTTTCATCTGCTTATTTATCCTATTCGAGTGGTGGGGGAAATTTTTCGCTCCGGCCGGGGCGATCGCGTTAGTCCCGATGATCATTTCTCCCCAAGGGCTGATAGGGTATCCATTGCAAGTAATGATAGGTGCTGCCCTGCTCATCTTCATCGCCATGGTTCTTTTTTTAAAATGTTACAAATGGCCTAAATCACATCTGATTTATTGCTTAGTCCCCGCCCCCATACGTACTTCCCATAGATACCGATCCTATTTACGCCAACAAGAAAGAAAAACGATGCCGAACCTTGGTTAACAAGATCCGGCATATCGTACATTCTTTTTCCGTAAAACCTCAACGATCTACAAATGCAACTGCAAGCCGATAGAAACCGGATGCACCTTCGGACCTTTCCCATTTTCAAAGAGGTCGATCGGTGAGTACTTGGCGTAAAGACCGATCCAATCCCAACCGGCTTGAAATAAGAAATCCATAGTTACCGGACGGATATTCATACCGGAATCCATTTTCTCTTTGTGCTTTTTACCGGAAGCGTCATTATATACGATCTTCGAGGAAGAACAAGTCTTGATCACACCGACTACACCCGCAGACAAGAAGAATTCACTCGAACGCTTTTTAGGTTGCCATTCCAATAACAACGGAATGGTCAGACTCGTGATATTCAACTTACTCGCTTTCAACGTAACACCCTCAGGAGCCGGACGCAAAGCCGTAACACCGTCTATCTCCTTGAAATACTCATTCGTATCTATCCGGTAACGGCTCCAACGCATACCGGCACCGATCACCACCGCCCAACGATACCGAGAGAACGGGAACGCTTTTTCCAATACATTCAAATTATATTCCAATGAGTTTCCACTACGAAGGGAGACTCCGTCTACATCATTTACATGTAAACTCCCATCCGCAAAGTTCGCGAAGCCCATTCCAAAACCGGCCCAATGCGGATTGAAGTCCTTATCCCAAGTAGGCACAGGGATATTGATAGACTTCACGTGTTTACGGCGTTCATAGCTTTGTCCGTCCCGGTAATGCCCTTCGAAGATCAACTCGTCGTCCACGGAATCACCATCCTCGTCTACCTCATACACCCTGACTTTCATGCGATCGCCATTATCTTTCACCTCGATACGTTTTCTCTCAAGGGTGATAATCGTATCCCCAGCCAAAGGCTCAACCTCAGCGGCCATCAACCCGATTACTGGGAAGCAAGCCATTAAGACTAAAAGTATTCTTTTCATCTTCCTATCTGTTTTGTTTGTTTATAAATCTTTCTTCGTAAATAATAGCGTGATTAAATCATCACTATCCAAATCTCCCTCAATGTACACCAAGGTTATTACCCCTTTCTTGCTGACCTTAAAAAGGACAAAACGGTTGATATCTGCTTCTACGCCCTTCAACTGGTAATAAGCGGAGACTACCCCTCCATCGTCCGTCACCTCTTTGATCTTCCGGGCCCCTTTCTGGTCCGCTTCCAGACATTGGCGGGTAAACCGCAGGGCTTCCGGATCATCTTTGATCGTAATACTCTTATAACGAGTCATGCCATACGTTTCCAACATCTCGTTAGACAACTCCACCATCGTGACATTACGTTTTTTGCCATATCGTTGAAAGACTTCCTGAATCTTCAAGTCTTTCTGTGTCTCGGCAGCCGAGACACCACAAGGCATTAAGCAAAATACCGCCACCAGCAACCATAACATGTATTCGAACCGTCTCATATTTACAGTATTTTTATTCATTATCATCAAATAAAGAACGAAGCTCGTTCAATTGGTTATCAATAATCATACGGTCGGCCTCATCACGATCCGCTTCCGGAAAGTACTCGTCCGCAGGTGTGGCCACCTCCTGCAAAGCTTCCAGCGCCATGGAGCGAACTTTATGAATATCCGTATAACAACGACCGTTTATAACGACATAATTATCCGAACAGAAACAAGGATCTACCGGATTCAACAGATGGTTAAGCCCCAAAAGCAGCAAGAAACTGGCGGCGATACCGGATACCAAATACAACACGGATCGTAAAGTAAACGTCTTCTTTTCCTCCACCTTTTCCGCATCCAGCATAAAAAGGATATCCTCATCAATCGGAATCAATGCCTCATCCGGCTGTCGTTCCTTCCGACTCTCTTCCTCCAAATAGGTAAACATAGGCGTATAGACCGCCAACCTGTCCGGAACATTCCCGGAAGTAAAGAAGGCTCGAAGTTCCCGCTCTTCTTCCGAAGAGGTTTCTCCTTCAAAATATCGGTTTAATAACTCGTCTATGTCCATTTCTCTTGTTTATTTAATTGTAAAAACTGTTCCCGTATCTTTTTCCGAGCCCTTGAGAGATTCACCCGGACATTCTCGACCGGTGTAGCCGTGATCTCCGCAATCTCGGCTAACTCATAGCCCTCTACATCCTTCATCCGGATAATGGTTTGCTGCAAAGCGGGCAACTGGGCGATCAAGTGCCGTATGCATTCGGCGGCATCCCTTTGCTCCAGTTGTTCGTCGGGGCTTACCGCATCCGATACCAACGTAACGCTCTCCAACTCCGATCCCTGCGGCTTTCGCAACTTTATCTTATCCAATGAGAGATTTTTCGTAACCTGCATAGCCAGCGCCTCCACGCTATGGTAGGCATCCAGTTTTTCCCGGATATACCAAAGCTTTATGAATGCCTCTTGCACCACATCCTCAGCTTCGGCTGTGTCCTCAACCAGTCTCTGGGAGAAATTCAACATCTTCTGCCGGAGAGGTAGTACGGTTATTTTAAACGTCTCAAGTTCCATTTCTATAATCAAGACGACAAAGGAAGAAAAACATATCATGGAAAATTAACTTATTTGGAAAAAACTTTGCCTGTCACCCGCTTGTTTGTAATAGAAAACTTAAACGTTATGAAACTAAAAGTATCATTTACAGCTATTTTATTCATGAGCTGCTGCTTATTCCTCACCGTAGGTTGCCAACAAAAGAAACAAGGCTCCGATGACAAATCGGTCCCTCAAGCGATTCAAAAGGTTATCCAGATGAAATATCCGGGGGCGACCATTACCGATTACGATAAAGATGCCGCAGGTGTAGAAGTCGACATCAAGGATAAAGGCGTTAAGAAAGAGGTCCTGCTCGGCAAAAATAACGAGTGGCTAAGTACGAAATTCGATATCCATGCCGAAGATGTTCCCGTAGACATCATGGACAACCTAACAAATTCGGCTTATCATGAATATAAGATAGATGAGGTGACACAAATAGACAAGCCTTCGGGAACATTTTACGTATTCAAACTAGAGCATGAGAACAATGAGGTTCGCCTCACGTTTAACTCAGAGGCCCAATTATTGAAGTAGAACGGTACTGAATCTTTTCTTATTCCAGATTTTTACCAGAATATTTCAGTAGCTTTGTGTGATTAACAAGCTAGCCTATGAAAATTCTGGTAGTCGAAGATGAAAACGCATTGAGAGAAGTTATCGTTCGTTCTCTTGAGAAAGAACGATATGTGGTAGAGAGCGCTTCCTCTTTCCGGGAAGCTTCTCTTAAAATAAATGATTATGATTACGATTGTATCGTATTAGACATCATGCTTCCGGGAGGTAGCGGCCTTACCCTTTTGAAGGAATTAAGGGCCTTACGCAAGAAAGACAGCATCATCATTATCTCCGCAAAAGACTCTATCGAGGATAAAGTTACAGGATTAGATCTTGGGGCCGATGATTATCTGACCAAGCCTTTCCATCTGGCGGAATTGAACGCCCGCATCAAGAGCGTTATCCGCCGCAAGCAACAAGATGGGGAATTGCAACTGTCTTTAGCGAACCTAACGATATATCCCGATAAACATTCCGTCTATATAAACGGGAAAGAGATCGTATTGAACCGTAAGGAGTTCGATCTGCTCTACTATTTCATATCCAACCCCAACCGTTTGATCAGCAAAGCTACTTTAGCCGAGTCCGTCTGGGGAGATTATATAGACCAAGCCGATAATTTCGACTTCATCTATAGCCAAGTAAAAAACTTGCGAAAGAAATTAAAAGCCGCCGGAGCCATCCCCGAAATAAAGGCGGTCTATGGCTTCGGTTACAAAATGACCGACGAGGAATAAATATGAAGCTAATCCATTACACCCTCCGCAATTTATTTGTCCCCATATTGGTCATTTTCGCCGCTTGGGGATGTGTTTTCTGCCTTATGATTCTACATGAGGTAGAAGACGAGACGAATGACAGCCTTGAGAACTACAAAGAGATTATCATCCGCTCCGCCTTAGCGGACAGCACATTGCTGAAAGATCATGTGGATATCATGACCCGGTACTACATTCGTGAGGTTCCGGAAAGCGAAGCGAAACTAGATAAGGACGAGTTCTACGATGCTACGGTATACATAGAGATAGAGCAAGAATACGAACCGGTTCGTGCCTTACGCACTTATTTCATGACAAAAGATCGTAAATTCTACGAACTGACGCTGGAGTTATCCACCTTAGAACAAGAAGATATGATCGAGACGATTATCTGGAGCATGGCCGTCTTATATATCGCATTGATAAGTTGCATCTTATTCGTGATCCATCGAGGATTCAAAAGAAGCTTTAAGCCTTTATATAAGCTATTAAGCTGGCTGAAAAGTTTTCAAGTAGGCAAATATAATCCTCCATTAAACAACCCTACACCCATCGAGGAATTTAAGATATTAAACGAGACCGTTCAAGAAAGCGTCAACCAGAGTGACAAGCTATACAACAAACAAAGACATTTCGTAGAGAATGCCGCCCACGAGTTACAAACTCCATTGGCCGTATGCATGAACAAATTAGAATTATTAAGCGAACATCCAGATTGCACGGAAGATCAACTGAAAGAGATCGCTGGCTTGCATCAAGCGTTGAACGGCATCATCCGGTTGAATAAATCCCTCCTATTACTTTCTCGGATAGATAACAAACAATTCCCCGAGACCCGGGATATTTGCCTAAATCATCTTATCCATAAGATATTAGAAGGAATTAATGACATATACGAAAGAAAAGCTCTCCACTTACGAGTTTCAGAAAAAGAGAGTTTGGTATGCACCATGAATGAATCGCTGGCCACTACGTTAATCACCAATCTCATTAAAAACGCCTATGTCCATAATTACGAGAAAGGGGATATAGGAATCACGATCTCTCGCCGTATGCTTACGATCGCAAATACGGGAATCGACAAAACCCTTGATAAGGAATTATTATTTGCCCGTTTTGCCAGCCAAAGCAAACAACAAGAATCGACGGGCCTTGGGTTGGCCATTGTCAAATCAATAGTCGATCTATATTCGATCCGGATAGATTACCAATACGCAAATGGTATGCATACATTCACATTATTATTCTATTAACGGCCGAAATTCCCAATTTTTTCCAAAATGCATCCTTTTCTTTGCGGTATAATAAAAAACAAGGCATATGAAAAGGATCAATTATTTACTGATAGTCTTATCATTATTATCTGTCATGGCTTGTGCCGGCAACGATAAGATCACGAGTGACACCAACGTATTGCCGGTTTCCAGCCGCCAATTCATATCGGATCATTTTAAGGACATCCCGGTATCGCATATCCAAATAGAGAAAAATCTGATCCGGATTAGCAGTTACGACGTGATCCTCACGGACGGGACCAATGTTGAGTTTAACCATAAAGGAGAATGGAAAGAGATTAAACGGCATGGGCTCCCTATCCCGCAAGCGATCATTCCGGAGGTAATACAAGACCTTATCAAGAAAAACTATTCATCGAATAAGGTTGTTAAAATAGAAAAAGAGATACGGGATTATGAGATAAAGCTAGATAACGGTCTTGAGATGACATTCGACTTAAAAGGGAACTTGATTGATATCGATGACTAATAGACACTCTAAGATAAGTATTAATATATTTTTAATTAAAATCAATCGTATGAAAACAAAAGCATTCATAATGGCAACTTTGGTTTGCAGCTCATTCGTATTCATGTCATGTGATGACGATGATGACAAATTCACACCTGAGAGTATTGTAACAAAAGCCTTTGACACAAAATATCCGGATGCGCAACGTGTCAGTTGGGAGAACGAGGCAGGCTATGTCAAAGCAGAATTTTACACCGGTTCATATGAGGCTGAAGCGTGGTTTGATCCGCAAGGCAACTGGATGCTGACAGAGACCGATCTTCCTTACAAGGCTTTGCCCCAAACCGTAAAAAACAGTTTCGAGGCAAGCCTATACGCTAAATGGAAGATAGACGATGTAGATATGCTAGAACGTCCGGACGCTGGTACCATTTACGTTCTCGACGTTGAAAATGGCGAGCAAGATGCAGACCTACATTATACGGAAGGCGGTATTCTCATCAAGGAAGTAACCGATGGTAACGGCGACAACGAGCATCGTCCCTCCGTTACCCCCAGCGCTATTAAGGAACTCATTTCAGAGATGTATCCGGGAGCGACAATCCTTGAGATAGATACGGAGGCAAAAGGTACCGAGGTGGATATCCTTCATGAGAATATCCATAAGGAAGTTTGGCTGGATACCCAGAACAAATGGTTATATACAGAGTGGGAAATACGCTCTTCCCAAGTACCCGATATCGTGATGACCGCATTCAAGGCCTCCGCATATGCCTCTTATCGAATCGATGATATCCATGTCATTCAAAAAGCGGAAGGACTCTCTTATGAGTTCGAGCTGGAGCAAGGAGACCGAGATATAACGATTCTTTTTAATGAAGAAGGGATCTTAGTCTCTCCTACCCATTAAAAAAAGACTCTTTATCGCAGTACTACTGCAACCCACGTGCAGTAGTACTGCAAAGCGGGTTGCAGTAAAACCTCATGAACTATATCGGAGTGGATGGATAAGGAAAGAATTACTGAAAATGATATTTCTGCCACGTATAGACTTTCGGTTCACTGAGATACGGCTCTATTTTCTCACGAGCCTCTTGGCTCAGATACTGAGGAGTCGTATAAATGGCGGTCAAAGTCTGATCATCCGGACTCAATCGATATTGAATTAAATCCATATCCAAATGTGAGGCGGCCTCTTGATAGGCTTCGTCTTTCTTATCCATTCCCTGCTTGATATACCAATCGGAAGTTGGCTGCGTGAATAAATCGGATGTTGCCAAAGGCTCCCAATTGGTCGTGAAAAACTCGATACGGCTATCCGGAACCGGGCCGTTTACCGTAGAGATCATACAAACCACGTAGGTATTGTTTACCAAGGGAAGTAATTTCATCTCTACCGTGCTACGCTCCGTAGTCTGTAGCAAAAGGTAATCGTTCGTTAGCTTTTGCAAGGTAGAAAAGCCATTCATCGTATTTTTCAGCCGGGATTCTTTTCCTGAAGTATAAAGATCCACCAAATCCTTTCGCCAAGCGTGCTCCAATTGAGGAATGTATTGGTCTGGCATCGCCGTGAACACACTTGTCATATCTTGTGCGTTCATTCCCAACGCAAAGACACAGATCAACAACGTAACTATAACTCGTCTCATTATCTAATTTTCTATTTTGTCCCCAAATATAGGAATATCATTCCTAACAACACAAGGAATAAGTCGATCGCCTTGTTCTTTAAGTTTTTTTCATGGAAGAAGATGGCTCCCGCCAAGAATGTCACCAATACGTTACTCCGACGTACCATCGATACGATCGAGATCATGGAATCCGGGAATGTCAAAGCATAAAAGTATACCCAATCCGCCACGCATAAGAATACGGAGATAAAGATGATATTCCATCGCCATTGGAAAGGCGTGCTCTTTTTCCGGTTCGGATACCATAGAAACAACAGGATAAATGACATGATAACACATTGATAGACATTAAACCAGACTTGTACCGTCATTACATCCATACTACGCATCAAATGCTTATCATACAATCCGCTCATCGCCCCGGTCAAGATAGACAGGACCGTGAAGAAGATCCATTTATTATGGGCAAAATGAATCCCCTCTTTCTTCCCCGATGAGGAAAGGAGATAAAAGGAAGCGATAGAAAGCAAGACTCCGACCCATTGAAATAGATTCAGCCGTTCCCCGAACAGAAGCATCGCACCCAGTAATGTAAGCACGGGCTGGCTGGCCTTGATCGGCCCAGTTATCGTCAGCGGCAAATGTTTCAAGGCAAAATACCCCGATATCCAAGAGGATAAGACGATCACCGCTTTTATCAACACCTTCACGTGATCCTCCAGAGAGGCACGGGGTACATACACCATCGTCCCGTCCAAGCAATCCGTATAAAAAGAGAGCAAGATGAACGGGACGAAAATCAAACTGCTTATGAGCGTATTGAAGAATAAAACGGGAATAACGGCATTCCCATTTAACGACATTTTCTTATTGACCTCGTAACAACCTAACAAAAAGGCAGAGAGGAAGGCTAGAGCTAACCACATGATTTAACCCTCCACTGGAAAGAGTTCTTCCGGGTACGTGACGTCTACCAAGAACAGGGCATGTCCCGGCACGGAGGTTCCGGCCTTGCAACGATCCTTTGCCTCAATCACGTTTCGGAAGCCGTCTATCGTTAAACGTCCTCTTCCGACTTCCAATAAAGTACCAACGATCGCACGCACCATATTACGAAGGAAACGGTCTGCACGGATCGTAAACACCCAAATATCCCCTTCTTGCGTCCAACCCGCATGTTGGATATGGCAATTATTCGTCTTTACATCCGTATGCAACTTACTGAAACTCGTAAAATCGATATAATCGAATAAGACCTTACACGCCTCGTTCATCGCCTCGAAATCCAAACGACCGGGAAGCTTATAAACCAGCTCATAATTAAACGGATCTTTCCTGGTCGTAATATAATATTTATAGGTTCGTGAAGTGGCGTCGAAGCGGGCATGCGCTTCCGGTACGACAGGCACGATCTTATAAACGGCGATATCTTTAGGCAGCAGCCTATTTAATTTTTCCGCAAGGAAAGCCAAATCCTCGATCGGTCCTTCCCAATCAAAATGGGCGATCATTAAGCGGGCATGTACACCGGCATCGGTACGGCCGGCCCCCACAATAGGCACGGGCTTACGCATCAAGATGGCCAAGGCCTCCTCTATAGATTGCTGCACCGTCATACCATTCGGCTGGATCTGCCAGCCCCGAAAATTCTTTCCGTTATATCCCAGATATATAAAATATCGTCTCACGCTTATGCTCTTTACTTTATCTTTTCTAAAATGTGGCACAAAGGTACAGAAATCCAGCAAAGCCATTGCCTAAATGGACTAAAAAGTTTAATTTTGCATCATTAATAGCTTCATTTCAAAACAATCTGACATGTTTGAAACATTACTTCAGTCTTCTTATTTTGCCCTGTTCCTGATCATAGCGCTTGGATTCATGCTAGGACGGATACAGATCAAAGGTCTTTCGCTAGACGTATCGGCAGTTATTTTCATCGCCTTGCTATTCGGTCATTTCGGGGTTATCATACCTAAGGAATTAGGGAATATGGGGCTGGTATTATTTATCTTTACCATTGGTATCCAAGCGGGCCCCGGATTTTTCGACTCCTTCCGTTCCAAAGGCAAGACACTCATTATCCTGACGTTATTAATTGTCGGTTCGGCATGCCTGACAGGAATCTTATTCAAGTATATCTTGGATATCGATACCCCGAGTATCGTCGGTCTGATCGCCGGGGCATTGACGAGTACGCCCGGTTTGGCAGTAGCGATCGACTCCACGCAATCATCCGCCGCATCCATCGCCTATGGTATCGCTTATCCGTTCGGCGTAATCGGTGTGATCCTTTTCGTGAAACTATTACCCAAAATACTTCGCAAGGATTTGATAGCCGAGGCTAAAACGCTGGAAACCCAACGGAAAAGCCAATATCCAACGTTACATACCGCCGCATTTAAAGTCACGAATAAAAATATCTGCGGAAAGAGTTTGGCTCAATTGCAGGTACGGGCCATGACCGGAGCGGTAGTCTCCCGTATCAAGCACAACAATGTCATCTCTATGCCAACTCCCCATACCACACTTCACGAGGGTGATTTATTGAAGGCCGTAGGTAATGACAAAGCCTTGGAGCAACTGACATTATTGTTGGGAGAACGTATCGAGGGAGATTTACCGTTAAGTGGCGGACAGACTTTGCAATCCTTGTTACTTACCAATAAGAGCATTATCAATAAATCGCTAGGGCATTTAAATTTACAAGGCACTTTCGGCTGTACGGTAACCCGTGTGCGTCGAAGCGGAATCGACCTTTCCCCGGAACCTAATTTAGTGTTGAAGTTTGGAGATAAGTTGATGGTCGCCGGCGAGAAAGAAAGCGTAAACGAACTCGCCCAATTCATCGGCAATGATGAGAAACGTCTTTCGGATACGGACTTTTTCCCGATCGCTATGGGTATCGTATTGGGCGTATTGTTTGGAAAATTAAATATATCCTTCTCGGATTCTTTCTCATTCTCTCCGGGACTGACCGGCGGTATCCTTATGGTTGCCTTGATATTAAGCGCCATCGGAAAAACAGGCCCGATCATTTGGTCTATGTCCGGCTCCGCTAATAACCTGCTTCGCCAATTGGGATTATTACTATTCCTCTCCGAAGTAGGGACATCTGCCGGTGTAAACCTAGTTTCCACTTTCCAATCAAGCGGTTTAACGTTATTCGGAGTCGGTATCGCTATAACAATGATCCCTATGATCGTAGCTGTATTAGCCGGATATTATTTCTTTAAGATCAACATTCTCGATTTAGTCGGAACAATCGCCGGCGGTATGACCAGTACCCCGGGGCTTGCCGCCGCGGATTCCATGACAGACAGCCCAGCCCCAAGCGTGGCTTATGCGACAGTTTATCCGATAGCGATGGTATTCCTGATCTTGTTTATACAGATGATAGCGAATTTGATTGTCTAAATCTTTATTTATTGAAAAACACAGAATATGAGAAGAAAGAACATGAAAAAAACTGCGGCTTTATTCCTCTTAAGTGTCGGTATAAACTGCATGACCGTACAAGACATCGTGCCTGTGTATGAGTTTGACATCGATGTACAGAATGTAGGTGCGCCTATCCAATCAACTATGTATGGAATCTTCTTCGAGGATATCAATTTCGGGGCAGATGGAGGATTGTATGCGGAACTAATCAAGAACCGCTCCTTCGAGTTTGAGAATCCATGGGGAGGTTGGGAACCTTTCGGTGATGTAAGCATAGCTGAAAAGAATCCCTGTTTCGACAAAAACTCCCATTACGCACACCTGACTTATGCCGGACAAATCACCGGAACCGGTCTAGAGAACGAAGGCTTCAAAGGTATCGGTATAAAAGCTAATGAAAATTACGACTTTTCCTTATATGCCCGTACCGAGACCAATAACCCGATCAAACTACGTATCGAATTGGTAAATAGAGATAACGATATTTATGAGACACAACACCTAGAGATAAAAGGAAAAGACTGGAAGAAATATTCCGTTATCTTGTCTCCCAAAGCGACCGAGGCTAAATCACGCCTACGCATCACGATGGAAACGGCAGGTACCTTGGATCTGGAACATATCTCCCTTTTTCCTGAAAAGACATTCAATAATCGCACGAACGGCCTACGCCGCGATCTAGCACAAGCGTTGAAAGATCTAAAGCCGGGAATCTTTCGTTTCCCGGGTGGATGTATCGTTGAGGGTACAACCATCGCCACACGCTACCAATGGAAAAATACGGTAGGCCCCGTAGAGAACCGGCCTATCAATATCAACCGGTGGAATTATACATTTCCTCACAAGAAATTCCCGGATTATTATCAATCTTACGGTTTGGGATTCTTTGAGTATTTCCAATTAAGCGAAGATATCGGAGCCGAGCCCTTGCCTGTGTTGAATTGCGGGCTGTCATGCCAGTTTGAGAATGAGGACATGGACCAGCATGTGCCAGTAGATAAATTACAACCTTATATAGACGATGCCTTGGACTTAATCGAATTCGCCAATGGCCCTGTTACCTCCCAATGGGGCAAAATGCGTGCAGATATGGGGCATCCGGCTTCTTTTAATCTGAAATTTATCGCTATCGGTAACGAGCAATGGGGACCGTTATATCCCGAACGCCTCGAGCCGTTCGTGAAAGCCATCCGAGCTAAATATCCGGAGATCAAAATCATTGGTAGTTCCGGTCCTAATTCGGAAGGAAAAGATTTCGAATATCTATGGCCGGAGATGAAACGCTTAAAAGTAGATCTGGTGGATGAACATTTCTATCGCTCACCTGAATGGTTCCTAAATAGTGCCAAACGATATGATTCGTATGATCGGCAAGGTCCCAAAGTGTTCGCCGGTGAATATGCTTGCCACCCGACTAACCGGGAGAATAGCTTCCTGACCGCATTATGCGAGGCTGCGTTTATGACCGGTCTTGAGCGAAATGCCGACGTGGTCGAATTATGCACATACGCCCCTTTATTCGCACATGTCGATGCGTGGCAATGGCGTCCGGACTTAATCTGGTTCGACAACCTAAACATCGTGAAAACTCCTAACTACTATGTACAACAATTATACGGGCACAATGCCGGAACAAACGTATTGCCCCTGACGATGAACAAAGAAGCCGTTACCGGGCAAAGCGAGCTATTCGCCACAGCCGCTTTCGACAAAGGCACAAACGAGTTCATCATCAAAATCGTCAATACCAGCATCCAGAGCAAAAAGATCAAATTAAACCTAAACGGAATCTCATCCGGCAAGCATAAAGGAAAGTTGACAGTCTTACATGCCTCAGACCTGGAAGCGAAGAATACATTGGGTAAACCGGAAACAGTCATACCCATTGAATCAGCGGTGGAACTAGAGGCTCCCGTTACTGAAGTCTCCATCCAACCATTAAGTTTCTTAGTCTATAGGATATCGCTATAATCTATCATACATACGAAAGTTATGAATATTGAAAAGTTTAGGGAATATTGCCTTTCGTTGAATGGTGTTTATGAAAAAATGCCTTTCACGAATGTCCCTGATAAATACAGTCGGGACGTTCTTTGCTTTTATGTAGGAAGTAAATGGTTTTGTTTTGTGAATATCGAAGTATTTGATTTTTGTTGTATTAAATGCGATCCCAATGAGTCGGGTGAATTACAAGCCCGATATTCAGGAATAACACCCGGTTGGCATATGAATAAAAAATACTGGATTAGTGTCTATTTTAATCAAGATGTACCCGACAACAAGATCAAAGAGCTTATAAAACAATCCTACGATATCGTATATCAATCTCTTCCTAAAAAGGAAAAAGGGATGTAGATTTTAGCGCAGTTACTCCGTTTATTTTCCATTTGAGAAGGACGTTTGAAAGATTATACGTACATTTGTGAATTCACCTAAACGACTTAAATATGATGCAAACAAATTTACAATTGGACCTTGCCTTCAACTATCTGGAAAATACCGGAACCAACATCTTCCTTACCGGAAAAGCGGGAACAGGAAAGACCACATTCTTGAAAAAACTTAAAGATACTTCCCCAAAACGGATGATTGTGGTAGCACCTACCGGAGTGGCGGCGATTAACGCGGGAGGGGTAACCATTCACTCCTTCTTTCAGCTACCTTTCGGACCGTATATACCGGGTAGCGAAATGGCCTCCGGGCAAAATAAATCCTATTCTCATAAATTCAGCCGGGATAAGATCAATATCATCCGTAGTATGGACCTGCTCGTTATTGATGAGGTCAGTATGGTACGTGCCGATTTGCTGGACGCTATCAGTGATATGCTACGTCGTTACCGGGATAGGAATAAACCCTTTGGGGGCGTTCAATTATTATTGATCGGAGATTTACAACAATTAGCCCCCGTAGCGAAGGAGGACGAATGGAATTTGTTGAGAGAACATTACGCCTCTCCCTTCTTTTTTGACAGTAAGGCTCTTTCCGAAAGTGATTATCTTTGCATCGAATTAACTCAAGTATATCGCCAAGCGGACAATACGTTCGTACGCTTATTGAACAATATCCGGGAAAACCGCTTCGACGAGAATACGCTACACACCTTAAACCAACGTTATATCCCCAATTTTAAACCAAATGACAAAGCGGGTTATATCACGCTGACAACCCATAATTATCAAGCCCAGCAAATCAATAACCGGAAATTGCAAGAATTACCCGGCCCGGCTTATACGTATAAGGCAGAGATCAAGGATGACTTTCCGGCTTACTCCTACCCGACCGACGAGGTATTGGAGCTAAAGCAAGACGCTCAAGTCATGTTCGTAAAAAACGACTCTTCCGGCGAAAGAAGATATTATAACGGAAAGATCGGCCGAATTGTCTTCATCAGCCCGAGCAAGATTATCGTATCCGACGAATTAGGAAACGATATCACCGTAGACCGGGAGACATGGACAAACGTGAAATATACGATCGACGAGAACACGAAGGATATCACGGAAACAATCGCCGGCTCTTTCAGCCAATACCCACTGAAAACCGCTTGGGCGATCACGATCCATAAAAGCCAAGGCTTGACTTTTGAACATGCCATCATCGACGCATCCGCCGCCTTCTCACACGGACAAGTCTACGTTGCCTTGAGCCGTTGCAAGACATTGGAAGGAATGGTATTAAGTAGCCCGATCACTCGAAACGCCATGATTAGCGATGAGAAGATATTAAGTTATACCTCTTCCCTCTCGGAGCGTCAACCGTGTGAAGACCAACTGCGTCAAGCCCAACAACAGTATTATTTGAGATTGGCAACCGAGCTATTCGACTTCAATCCCGTACAACAAAAGTTGCAATATACATCTTACGCGGCATACACCCATCTGCAAAAACTATACCCGGAATTAAGCAACCAATATCCCCGGGTACGGGATTATTTCCGTTCGGATATAGTAGAAGTAGGCGAACGTTTCTGCCAGCAACTCACCCGTATGATCTCCAGTACGAATCTCTATGATACGGACGAGCATATACAAGACCGCATCCGAAAAGGTTGCGCTTACTTTCTGGAAAAGATCGAGACCTATTGCCTCCCTTTGATAGAGGCTTCCGATGTAGAGATCGACAATAAAGAGGCCCGTAAGGCATTTACATCCGCATTAAAAGCTTTCAGCGATGAGCTTACGATCAAGGTCGCTACATTAAAAGCCTGCCAAGATGGTTTTCGTCTCATCGACTATCTATCCGCCAAGGCTAAAGCGAACATTGAGGAGTCGGCTGTTGCCAGCAAGCGGAAATCGACACGGAAATCGACGGAAGCGGAAAAGATCCCCGTCTCCACGGATGTCTTACATCCTGAGCTATATGCCCGTTTGAAACAATGGAGATACGAGCTTGCCGTAGAAAAGGAGTTGCCTCCTTACACGATCTTGCAACAGAAAGCCTTAATTGGCGTTTGCAACACTTTGCCCACGAACTCGAAAGAACTGTTGAAGATACCCGGAATCGGCAAAAAGATCATAGAGAACTATGGTGAGACCCTATTAGAAATCGTATCTTCCTACTCACCTTCCACGCATGGGAACGGGCTGTGAGATACGGAGACAACTCACGATAGCGGCGACTAAAGCGAAACCGACCGCTACATACATACAAACCGGCATACTATAGGTCGCAGAGGTAACACTAAAGATCAAAGCGACAAATGTCGTCCCCAGCGTTTGCCCCAACAGTCGTGCCGTACCTTGCATACCGTTCGCCCCGCCACTCCGGGAACGAGGGGCGGCCGATATCATCGTGCTATTATTCGGGGTCTGGAACAGGCCGAAGCCCATACCGCAAAGCATCAATCGCCAAGCGATGTCCATATTGGTGGGTTGCCCCGGCAATAAAGCCAATAGAAGAAGTCCGGTCGCATACACCACCATTCCGATACCGCCTAACAATCCGGGATGATATTTCTCGATCAGCCTCCCGGCTACCGGAGCGGTCAAGATCGTCGCTACCGGCCAAGGAGTCAACAGCAGCCCCGTCTCCACCTCATTTCTGCCGGCTACATTTTGCAAATAAAAGGGTAATGATACCATCGCCAACAACTGTGCCGTAAATGAAGTAATCGAGGATAATACGGACAAGGCGAATATCGGAATCCGCATCAAGTCCAATGGCAATATCGGAACCTCCTGCCGTAGTTGCCTGCGGATAAAAAATGTTCCGATCACCAATAGAAGAAGAACCTGTAAAGCGATCATTCTCCAGTTCTCATGATGGGCGATGCCTTCCAACGAATAAATCAGCAATCCGAAAGTCAAGGCATTCGAGATTCCACCGATCTTATCAAACTTTCGTTTCGGCCCATCCTTGCAAGGATTTTGAGGCAAAAGAAAATAACCCGTTATAATCGCGCAAATCCCTAAAGGTACGTTGATAGCGAACAACCAATTCCAAGAAGCGACTGATAAGATAGCGCCCGCCAACGACGGCCCGGCAGCAATCGATACCGCCACGACCATGGCATTGATACTCATTCCCCGCCCTATATATTGAGGAGGATAAATAATACGAAGTAAAGCGGTCGTCACGCTCATGATAGCCGAGGCTCCGATCCCTTGCAATATTCTCGCGACCGTCAACATGGCGAAAGACGAGGATAAGGCACAAAATAATGACGTTGAGCAGAATATTGTCGTCCCGATCAAGAAAATCCGCTTATATCCATAAATATCTCCCAAAGCGGAGAACGATAAAAGAGACATCGTAATCGTCAGCTGATAAGCGTTGACAATCCAGATCGTGGTGGAAGGGGATGTCCCGAATTCACGGGACAAGGTAGGAAGCGCCACGTTGACAATCGTGCCGTCCAACACGGACATGATTAATGCCAACGCAACCGCTATTACTGCCCAATAACGCCTCGGTATAAATCGTATCATATTACATTATTTCTTCAAATCGAAACCCAGCATCATGCCATCATATTCACTTGCCAACTTATTGATGGCTTTCAAGGTCGTATTGCTGGATATAGAAGAAACCGTGCTCAAGAACTTCAGTAATTTGTCCGCGTTAAAAAGTAATGTCAGCTCATTACCGGAAAGGATGACATGGGCGGTAAGCGTAGAAACGGTCAGCTTCTTATTACCCACCGTATACCGTAACGTCACCGTTTTATCTTCCGGACTCACCGAGTAAGTACCTTTCAGGCTTCCCCTTTTCAATGCGCTCGTAAACGTACTATCCGAATTAAAGACATAATTAAATACACCTTCCACGATACCTACTTTCGCGCAATATTCCTTCATTTTCTTCTCTGCCTCGGTAGCCGCCAAGCTTCCCGCTACATTCTTCAAGGCATTATCACCTTCCAGTTGCAGGGCAGGGTTCACATACATCCAAGTTCCCTGTAAATTCTCGAAAGTCACGGCTTTCCCTCCGGTGACAGAAGTCACGGCGTTCTTTACGGCAGATGAATTTAAGATATCTTTCAAGGACTGTCCCTTCATGTTTCCGGGAATCAACAAAAGGCCGCATACGGCCAGCCACATACATAGTAACTTTTTCATCTCTTTGTTTTTTACTCAATTAGAAAAATCGGCCAAAGATACGAATATTATTCATACATTTGTTTTAAATAACTTTATACAAACATACCATGAGAAAGCAAGTCGTACGTATTTGTATGTTACTGGCCTGTGCCTTTGGCTTTATGCAAGGGCAAGCCAGCATCCAGCCTTCTATCGTAAAAGCTACGATAGACGAGCTAATAGCCAAGGACGCTAAGAATCAAGCAGGAATCACGAAGGGTGTCGAGCAAGTAGCCCGCCTCTGGCAAACCTCCGATGGGGATGAGCAAGCGTTTCAAACCTTCTGCCGGGAGAATTATCTATCCGATCCCGCCGAAAAAGACCAAGTTTTCCTCAAGATCAGCGAGTATCTTGAAGGTATCAATGGCAATTTCAACGAGATGGTACTCTGTCTGCAACGCAATTTGAACCTAGATACCGGACCTCTACACGCCATCGACGAGAAATTCGGGTCCTACAGCCCCAGTTCCCACCTAATGGACGATCTATACGCCAACAAGATCGGCTTCATCATCGCCCTCAACTTTCCCCAACTTACTCTCAAGGAGAAAGAGGCGTTAGGTGATGACCGTAAAGCATGGGCCTACGCCCGTCTGGGCGATATGTTTACGGAACGGATACCGGCGGAAGTAAAGCAAGCCGCCGCAGATACGGAAAGTGACGCAGATATTTACATCGCAGATTATAATATCTATATGGGGCATTTACTAACTCCTAAAGGAAAAACCATTTTCCCCTCCGACATGCGCTTACTTTGCCATTGGAACCTTCGCGACGAGATCAAGGCCAATTATAACAAAGGAAAAGAGGGATTGGAAAAACAACGGATGGTATATGAGGTCATGAAGCGAATCATCTCGCAAGAAATCCCGAAAGAGGTGATCAACTCGGATCGTTACGAATGGAACCCGTACGCCAATACGTTATCCCAAGCTGGAAATGAACTAGAAGGTACCCCTGAAAGCCCGGCCCGCTATCAGAAAATGTTGAATAATTTCAACGCCATGCAGCGTATAGACAAATATACGGGAAACACTTATATAGACCGTAAGTTCACGGAAGATATGGAAATAGATGTCAACGATGTAGAAGCCCTGTTCGATCAGTTCCTTTCCGCCCCCGAACTAAAGGAAGTGGGGAAAATCATCTCCAAACGCCTCGGACGCAAACTGGAAGCCTACGATATATGGTACGATGGCTTCAAGGCCCGTAGCAATCTGGACGAGAACAAGCTAAACGAGCAAACCCGTACCCTGTATCCCGATGCGGTAACGATGGAAAAGAAGCTACCGGAAATCTTACAGAAACTAGGATTCAGCCCCGATCGTGCCCAATATCTGGCGGATAAGATCGCAGTCGATCCCGCCCGTGGTTCCGGTCATGCGTGGGGAGCCTCCATGAAAGGCCAGCGTTCCCGTTTACGTACCCGTATTCCTTCACAAGGGATGGATTACAAAGGATATAATATCGCCATCCATGAGTTTGGGCACAACGTAGAGCAAACGATCTCATTATATGATGTCGATTATTATATGCTCAACGGAGTTCCCAATACGGCTTTCACCGAAGCGCTGGCCTTTGTCTTCCAGAAAAGAGACCTTGAGTTACTGGGCATAAAAGACGAGAATCCGGAAAAAGAAAAGATGGATATCTTGGATAAGATATGGAGCATGTATGAGATTTGCGGTGTTTCCATGCTGGATATCTCCGTATGGAAATGGATGTACGCACATCCTAACGCTACCGCCGGGGAATTGCAGGAGGCCGTGATCCGTCTTTCCAAGGAAATCTGGAATAAGTATTACGCTCCGGTATTCGGTGTGAAAGACGAGACCGTCCTAGCGATTTACTCCCATATGATCGGTTATCCGCTCTACCTTTCCGCCTACGCTTTCGGACAGATTATCGAGTTCCAACTTGAGAACTACCTCAACGGCAAGGATTTCGCAAATGAGGTTAGCCGTATCTTCAAGCAAGGCCGCCTCACCCCGAATGTGTGGATCAAGCAAGCTACCGGCAACGATCTTACCGTAGATCCGATGTTGGAAGCACTCCGTAAGGTATTAAAAGACTAAACTACAGACTAAAAGAAAAGCCATCCCGATACCGAGATGGCTTTCTTTATTTATATCAAGAAACTTCCGATTATAACTTGTCGTTAGAACCAAGAACGTTGATAATCTTGTGTTTGTAAAGTTTCTCCATGTTATCACGAGCCGGGCCCAGATATTTACGAGGATCGAATTCAGCCGGTTTCTCAGCGAAAGTCTTGCGGATAGCGGCAGTCATCGCCAAACGAGAGTCTGAGTCGATATTGATCTTACATACAGAAGATTTAGCAGCCTTACGCAACCACTCTTCAGGAATACCGATAGCAGCCTTCAAAGCGCCACCGAATTTGTTGATAGTCTCAACCTCTTCCTGAGGAACAGAAGAAGAACCGTGAAGAACGATAGGGAATCCCGGAAGTTTCTCCATAACAGCGTCCAAAACGTCGAATGCCAATGGAGGAGGAACCATCTTACCTGTAACAGGGTCGATCGTACATTGCTCCGGAGTGAACTTATAAGCACCGTGAGAAGTACCGATTGAGATAGCCAAAGAATCGCAGCCCGTACGAGTAGCGAAGTCGATAACTTCCTCAGGATTGGTATAAGTGTGGTGGTCTGAAGAAACCTCATCCTCAACACCTGCCAATACACCAAGCTCGCCTTCTACAGTTACATCGAATTGATGAGCGTACTCAACAACTTTCTTAGTCAAAGCGATGTTCTCTTCATAAGGAAGGTGAGAACCGTCGATCATTACAGATGAGAAGCCAGAGTCGATACAGCTCTTGCAAGTCTCAAACGTATCACCATGGTCTAAGTGAAGAACGATCTGAGGATTCGGGCAACCTAATTCCTTAGCATATTCAACAGCACCCTGTGCCATGTAACGAAGCAAAGTAGCGTTTGCGTACTGGCGAGCGCCCTTTGAAACTTGCAAAATAACCGGAGATTTTGTCTCTACAGCAGCCTTGATGATAGCCTGCATCTGTTCCATGTTATTGAAGTTGAAAGCAGGAATAGCATATCCGCCCTTGATAGCCTTAGCGAACATTTCTTTTGTGTTCACCAAGCCCAAATCTTTGTAATTTACCATAGTTGTTATTATGTTATTACGTTAATGATTAAAAACTTGCACAAAGATAATCAAGATTCACGACAAATGATGCTTCAAAGCATATAAAATAACACAAAATCAACGCTCTTGAAAAAAATAATACGATTTTCTTTGTTTGTTTGTGGCAAACCCTTACCTTTGCAAGCCAAAATACCGGTTACCAAATATATACAGAGTATAAATTAAAATAGATAATAAAGCAATGAAAAAAGGTATTCATCCTGAAAATTATCGTCCTGTAGTATTTAAGGACATGTCAAACGATGATGTATTCATCACTCGTTCTACTATTAACGCTAAAGAGACGATCGAGATCGACGGCGTAACTTATCCGTTGGTAAAGGTCGAGATCTCTAACACTTCTCACCCGTTCTACACTGGTAAGTCTAAGTTGGTCGATACAGCCGGACGTGTTGATAAGTTCATGAGCCGTTATGGTAACCGTAACAAGAAATAAGATTTCTTTCTTTAAGAAATAAAAAAAGGTCACGATTTGTATCGTGGCCTTTTTTTGTATCTTCGCGGGAGTTAACATAATGAAATATCATGGCAAAAACGAAAGAACAATTACTAAACATCTTGGATCAGTTCCAGTTGGACGAGAAAGTAGTTTCCGCTGAACCATTCGGAAACGGACACATTAATGATACATTGAAAGTGACCAACGAGAAAGGGGAGATCAAATACGTGCTACAGCGTATCAACCATTTAATCTTCACCAATGTGGATATGCTGCAAAATAACATCCATGTGGTTACCACTCATATCCGCAAGAAGCTGGAGGAAAAAGGTGAAACGGATATCGACCGTAAGGTATTAACCTTCTTGCCGACTAAAGACGGGAAAAAATATTATTTCGATGGAGATAGTTATTGGCGGGTATGCCTATTCATCCCTCGCAGCAAAAGCTATGAGGAAGTAACTCCTGAGCTTTCTTATGAGGCTGGCAAAGCGTTCGGTGATTTCCAGACCATGTTGTCCGATATACCCGAGGGTACGCTGGGCGAGACCATCCCGGATTTCCATAATATGGAGTTCCGCTTGCGACAATTCCATGAGGCTGTAGCCGCTAATCCGGCAGGCCGGTTGGAAGAGGTGAAAGATTTGGTAGAGGAGATCGAGAAACGTGCCGAAGCGATGTGCATCCAAGAACGCCTGTACCGTGAGGGCCAATTGAAGAAACGCACGAACCATTGCGATACAAAAGTTAACAATATGATGTTTGACGCTGATAGCGACAAGGTGCTTTGCGTGATCGACTTGGATACCGTAATGCCGGGCTTCGTTCTTTCCGATATCGGCGACTTTATCCGTACCGGAGCCAATACGGGTGCCGAGGACGATGAGAATCTGGATAACGTAAACGTTAACATGGAGATATTCAAAGCCTATACCCGTGGATACATGGAAAAGGCCAAGGCGTTCTTAACTCCTACCGAGATCAAATTGCTACCTTACGGTGGACGCTTATTGACTTATATGCAGACCGTTCGTTTCTTAACCGATTATATCAACGGCGATACCTATTACAAGATCCATAGCCCGAAACATAACTTAATCCGCACAAAAGCTCAATTCAAGCTACTTCAAAGTCTGGAAGCCCATGCGGAAGAGATGGATCAGTTCATGAATCAATGGTTATAATATAAAGTAACTAAGGAATATAAAAACGGGCGGGGTGACTCATTGATTCATCCCGCCCATTCTTTTTATTTCGTCCAATAATCCAACACCGTAACCGCCGATGCCTTCCCTCCTAACACCTTGCCAAATGCTTTATGCGCCGGATGTACCAAATAGGCGTCCCGATCCGCATCCGAATGAAAAGTCAAGAAAAAGCAATGAGTCAAGCCCTGTTGCAATCCCTCCGGACTACAATCCGTTCCCCACTCATATCCTTTGATCAAGTCGATTTGAGAAGGCAACTTACAAAAGGCATCCTCAACCTCTTTCACCTGCGCCTCAGACACATCCGGCTTAAAACCGAACATAACAACATGGCGAAGAACTTTCTCCGGCTTTTGATCACTCGAATAGCTTACCATTAATACAGGAAATACGATAATCGCAAGGATAAATAATACAGATACTACTTTCTTCATGATATTCAAGATTAGATTTCTATTGCTTTGTTATACGGCCCAAAGATAGTATAAAATCCAGTACAGCTTGCCCAAAACCTCCGTATCCTTTAGTCCTTTCCATCCCTATCTTTAGACTTTTCCTCTAGAGACATCCATCATCTATCAACTGTTGGACGATCATGCAACGGCTGGTAGAAGATCGTGCAACAGTTGGTAGATGATCATGCAACGGCTGTTGCATGATGAATACAAGCAGACAAAAAGGCTAACACCTGTAAGGATACAGCCTTAGCCTACAAGGGAAAAACCTCAAACCATAAAGGGATTATTTCAACTAAACCAAATCTTAAACCTTGTCAATCCATCCGCGTAAGAGCGGAGAGAGAATCGGCAATCATGTTTTAACAGTACCTCACGGATAAAGATCAAGCCGATACCTTGTCCGTTCGGTTTCGTAGAGAAGAACGGACTGAATAGTTTAGTTTCCGTTTCCTTGTCGATGCCCTTGCCCGTATCGGCTATCTCCAAGCAGGTGGGACGCACAGTCGTCCGGATATAAATCTTTCCATCCCGCTCGATGGATTCGGCGGCATTCTTGATAATATTGACCAAGACTTGCTCGAATAATGAATTATCCAAATTCACGACTGGAGATTCCTCGCTCAGATCCATAACAATCTCGATATTCCGGTTCTGGCAAACCGTCTCCATAAAGCGTTTACAAGCGGACACCACTTGGTTCAATTCTTGCGGACGACTTTGGGGTTCGGGTATACGCACCACATCTGCGAAATTGGTGATGAAATGGCTCATGCTATAGCAGCGTTCTATGGAGACCCGCAAAACCTCGCAGACATCCTCCATATCTTCCATCCCGCTGAAAGTAGACTCCAACGTATCCAAGGTAGAGGTGATACCCGCGGTCGTATTATTCACCTCATGAGAGATCATACGTATCACTTTCTCATACGCTTTCTTCTCGGCCTTGAACACCTCTTGGGTCAACGTCTCTATCAAATAAAACTGGTGGTGAAAGCCCCGGTCCACGAATGAAGAATGCGTACATTTATAAATATTAGCGTCGTTCAACCGGACGGTTTGCGCTTGATACATCGGAACCCGTACCAATTCTTCCGCCAAGGGAGAATCTAGTTGAAGAAAACGTTTTCCCACCATATCCTCCGAGCTTTGCGCGCCAAACAATTTACATGCGGCCGGGTTCATGGATAGAATCTCCTCATCCAAGTTCAAGATGATCACTCCCATCGGAGAGGCGTTGACCAGCAAGTCCAAGAAATGGTTTTGCTCCCGGAGGTGCAAACGCTCATTCTTCAACTGCTCCATCATCTTATTAAACACATCGACCACCCGGTCCGCCTCCGTTTGCCCGACCTTTCCCAAGCGGGAACTAAAGTCTTGCTCTTTCAATAACTCCATACCGTTACCGATGATATGCAAGGGCTTTATGATACGGCGATAAAAGACAAATAAATAGATGATCGTAAGCAAGACCAAGGCTTCTACCGCGAAAAACATCCGGATAGAAGACGTATAAAAGACATAATAAGTCACCACCGCCAATATAGTCAACAGCAGCGTCGTCAATATCCAGAATAGTCCTTTCAGCCTCATCCTTGCCTCTTCTTATTTATCGATCGGGATTCCGTATTTCTCTAATCTCCGGTACAAGGCGGCACGACTGATTCCCAGCGCCGTAGCGACATGCGATAAATTCCCTCCATGCGCTTCCAAGGAGCGTAAGATGGTTTGCTTCTCCAACTCATCCAAGGTCAGGCCCTCCAAAGAAGACGGAATCGTTGATTTAGAGCCGGATGTATTCATGCAATGAACCTCGAAATCAGCGGCATCCAAAAGCGTCTTACCCGACACAAGGATCGTCCGCTCCACCAAGTTCTTCAACTCACGGATATTACCGGGAAAAGGAAGACGGCTTAAATAGGTCTGGGCATCCGATGAGAACTCCACCCTCGGTAGCCCATTGACCTCCGATTGCTTATCCGCGAAATACCGAGCCAGCAATGGGATATCCTCCCTTCGCTCACGCAAGGCTGGTAAATGTACCGTGATCAAATTGATCCGGTAAAAAAGATCCTCACGGAACGTACGGTCCGCCACCATCGATCGTAAATCCCGGTTCGTAGCGCTTACGACCCGTATATCCACCTTCCGGGGGCGGCTATCCCCCAAGACCTCAAAGGTCTGGTCTTGCAATACCCGAAGTAGCTTTACTTGGCAAGACAGTTCTAAATCGCCGATCTCATCCAAGAAGATCGTACCTTTGTTCGCCATCTCGAAACGTCCTACCCGATCCATGTATGCGTCCGTAAAAGCCCCCTTCTTATGTCCGAACATCTCGCTTTCAAAAAGACTCTGGGATAGTCCGCCTAGGTTTACCTTTACGAAAGCCTCTTTCGACCGGGGGCTATTCGCATGGATCGCTTCCGCTATCAGCTCTTTACCCGTACCGCTCTCGCCGGTAATCAAAACAGAGGCGTTTGTCGGAGCGATACGCGAGACCGTCCCCAAGACATCCATCAAAGCGGCACTTTGCCCCACGATCTTATCAAAATGAAATTTATGATCGGCATCCGAACGGTTCAAGGGAGCGTTTGCCTCCTTCTTCTGCTCGCTCAGTTCCAAGGCGGTCCGGATCGATTTTAATAATACCAAGTTATTCCAAGGCTTCGTGATAAAATCGAAGGCTCCGGCTTGCATTCCCTGCACGGCCAAAGAGATCGATCCCCAAGCGGTCATCAAGATCACGGGTACATCAGGACGAAAGATCTTCACCTGTCTCAATAATTGAATCCCCTCCTCGCCCGTGGTAGTCAGCGTGAAGTTCATATCCATCAAGATCAGCTCCGGCGCCGTGGTACGGACTACCTCCAAGGCCTCCTTCGGCCCCGGAACCGCCTCCGGCCGGAAACCCGCACGTTTTAGCAGGAACGTAAGCGAGGAACGAACAGCCGCGTCATCATCTATTATCAGTATCATATAATCAATTTATCATTTCACGATTTCCTCGAAATCGGCATCTAATGTACGATTATTCAAGAAATCATACAATGTTATACTACGGATGTTATAAAAATAGCGCCAATAATAATACAGTTCTTGGATATGCTTTTGCTTCGCATCATCCTTCGAACTCTGGGCGTCATTCAAGTCTAGGATATCGATCTTTCCGATCATGAAAGTCTCGATCGAGGTCTTGTAACGCTTTTCCGCCAACGTGTCCACCTCGGCGGCTATCTCCAATTGAGCGGCTTGATTATTGAAATTCTCCACCAAGAGGAAGATATCTTGATTAAAATCCATTTGCTCCTGACGGATCTTGGAAAGTACGACATCCCGATTCGATTCGGCTACTTTTACCTTTCCCTTCCGTTTTCCCCAGTCCAAGATAGGAATAGAAAGCCCGACCTCTACGATCTGGTTATCTTTCAACGGGTTGTAAGCTCCTCGCATGGACATATCCTTACCGGTATAACCCACGGAGGCAAACAGGTTAATACTTCGACGGTTTCCCTTGGCGGTCGCCACATCATAATCCGCTTCCAACTGGCGGCGCATGATATTCTTTGAGAATGAGTTATTTTCTTGAGCCTTCTCCAATACCGCCTGATAATCCATACGGACCCCTTCTATCGCCTCGGGAAGAACAGGCTCGATCACGTCTTGCTCGCTCATCCCTAAAAAGGAACGGAGCTTGAACATCATCGCGTTATAATTGGATTGAGCCTCGGTTAGCTTACCTTTCGCTTGCAAGGCCGACTGTTTCAAACGCATCAACTCGCTCTCCGAGATATGCCCGATCTTACGCTTCGCTACCGCTATGTCATAGAGTTTATTGGCGTTCAACAAGTTCTGATTACAGATATCCAGATTATCTTCCGCCAACAGTAAGTTGAAGTAATTCGTGATGGTAGCGATCGTTACATTCTCCACGTTCTCCATATAAGCGGCCTTAGCCTCTTGGTAACGAACAGGCTCGATACGACGTTTCCATTTTTGGTCATTCACGCCGAAGATCGGTTGCGTCAATGTCAAACTAACAGGTACGCTCATAAACTCGTTGTAAGCGCCACTACCTAGCTGACGGGTAAAATCCAAAGAGGTATTCAAGGCGATCTTACCTCCGGTCAAGGCTATGTTCTGGGCGATAGAGATCTCTCCATTTAAGCCTAAGGCATTGTTTTGCACATAGGTATAAGAACCATCCGATTGCTGGTACTTCGAGTATTGCTTGCTATATGAAGGCAGAGTCCCCGTAAATATCACTTCCGGCAACTGATCCGCCCGATGCGTACGGAATTCCCAATAGGCCGTTCGCAACTCATTGAGCGCCACGGCAGCGTCTACGGATTGAAGCTGTGCGATCTGGATCGCTTGCCGCAGGGTTATTCGAACTTTATTCGTATTGTCTTGGGCACATACTCCCGAAATCCCCGCCCACAGACAACACATCGCTATATAGATCCTTCTCATCTTAGTATAAGTTTTTTTATCCTGCCTAAAGCAAAAGGCATGCCAAAAACATATACTATTGATAATCCGACAAATAGAAATATTTAAAGTGTTCGATAATGAACAGTGTGTCCGTTTTTGGATACTTATCTTTGAATGAGTTGATTATTGACGATCGATTTATAGACCTCTTCCCGTAAAGGGCGCGACACCGGTATTTTATGCTCCCCAATGATTAATAGATTTCCTTCTATCGCTTGTACATAAGAAAGATTCACGATGAAAGAGCGGTGCACTTGCATAAAAATTTGTGCCGGCAACGTTTCCAATATACTCTTCAACCGGAGATGAACGATCTCTTTGGAAGTGAGGGTATGGATAACAATATAGTTCTCCATGCCCTCTATAAATTGAATCTCCTTTAAATAAAGCCTTTTAAGTTGCTTCTCCGTCTTGACAAAGATATAAGCAGGCTCCTCGCTTTTCGATGTAGATTCCATCAACGCATGTGCTTTATTGACCGATTTCAGGAAACGGGAAAAAGAGATTGGTTTCAATAAATAGTCCACCACGTCAAACTCATATCCTCTCAACGCATACCGCTCGTATGCCGAGGTGATAATTACCTTAGGAGCGTTCTGAGCACTCTCCAAAAAGTCCAGTCCAGACATATCCGGCATCTCTATATCCAGAAAAAGCAAATCCGCTTGAACCGAATTCAGCATATTATTGAGTTGTATAGCGTCCTCACATTCTCCGACGATGGTCAGAAAATCAATTTTACCGATGTGTCGCCGAAGTCCTTTTCTGGCGATTGGCTCATCATCCGTTATGATACACTTTATTTCCATATTATTCTGATAAATCAATACATAACTCAACCCTAAAACGGGTATTGTCTTTTTTTATACGTAGCTCATGTTTATCCGGGTACAATAGCTCCAATCGTTTTCTCAGATTGTCGATCCCAATGCCTTTCCCCTTTCTTTGTTCCAAGGAGTCCGGATTGAAAGTATTGCTTACTCCAAAGCAGACCTTTGACCTCTCTTTCCGCATAGATACTTGTATCCAATACGCTTCGCCCACATATTTAAACGCATTCTCCAATAATGGAAGGAAAAGCAACGGATGTATTTTTTGTCCGGTCAATTCCGGGTCAAAGGACTCCTCGAACTGTAAGCGTTTCGTCATACGAAGTCGCTGGAATTGAATATATGTTCGCAAATAATCAATCTCCTCTTCGATCGTCACTTTCGTATTTATATCATATAATTGATAACGGAGTAAGTCCGAAAGTAACTCTACAGCCTCAATCGCTTCCTCATTTTCCTCATCAATCAAGAAATAGATCGTATTCAAGGCATTAAACAGGAAATGGGGATGGTATTGCATCTTCAGCAACTTTAATTGGGTTTCCAATTGATCTACTTTCATTTTCTCCAATTGGACGATTTTCTCCGAATAGCGTTTGGCTAATATATTATTACGGATCAAGAAATAGTATAGGAGAAAGATCGGCACAGCTACCGCATTGATCATTAACGCCTCTCCCCACCGATAGGTCGTTCCATTTATAGAATAGATCACGATATATAAGCCGATATTGAGCACGACTAAATTAAACAAGACCACCCATAGATATTCCCGGAACACCGGGCGGGACCTCCGCTCTTTATTCCTATCTAAAAAAGTATTAGCCAAGTAATTAAAAAACAAATAAGATAAGCTAACGCCGATCAATATAATAGCAAGGGCCTTGATACGCCCGATCCATGCGTCCACTCCCAGTTCCCACATGCGGACACCATAAGCGACATCCGTAACAATCCACAGGCAACAGATCGCCAATATCGCCATTAGCAACGGACTTAGAAAGTTATATTTTATCTTCATATCTGATTTCAAGCCATAAATTTATTCTTTTACTTTGATCTATGCTCGTATCACGGGCACTTTTTTAATCAACGAAGTTATCGTTCCAGATAAAAACCAACAAATAATCTTGACGAATTGCGGAATATGAAAGGTGAATATCCTGTTTGTTCGTCAGGATATGCGATAAAGGCAAAAAATACCTATATTTGCCCTCCTCAATAAGAGATGCTATAAAAATGAAGAATGACGGTTTCACATTTCGAAAGAGAGCCAGAAGCTTTAAATTCGCTTTCAACGGAATCAAGCTATTGATCACGAAGGAGCATAACGCTTGGATCCATTGTTTCGCGGCAGTTTGCGTACTTATCGCCGGAATGGTATTTGGACTTTCCCGCATGGAATGGATCGCAGTAACGATCGTGATCGGGGCGGTATTAGCTGCCGAGGCGGTCAATTCATCCATCGAGGCCCTAGCAGATTTGGTCTCCCCTGAGTATAATGAGGCTATCAAGCGAACGAAAGACTTGGCGGCGGGAGCTGTATTATTGATGGCGATAGCGGCAGCGATCGTCGGGTTCGTCATTTTTATACCTAAAATAGCAACTATATTTTAAATCTATGAGACATATCCTTTTCGCAATTACAATGCTCATGCTATGCCTGTCCGTTAACGGACAAGAATTGAAGGTGACCGGTAGCCGGAAAGCCGTACGGACCTCGGGAGACGTATTGGTGTTTATCACTCCGGTGGCGAGTCTAGCAACCGTATTGGCAACCCAAGACTGGCAAGGGCTGAAACAAGGCGTATTCACCGGGGTTACGACATTGGGCGTAACCTATGCGCTGAAATACCTAGTGAAGAAAGAGCGGCCCGACTTCAGCGATAATCATTCGTTCCCATCCATGCATACCTCCGTATCCTTCGCGGGAGCCGCTTTTATCCAAAGGCGTTATGGATGGAAATGGGGTATTCCGGCTTATGCCGTGTCTACCTACGTGGGTTGGAGCCGGGTCTATGGAAAGAAGCATGATTGGTGGGACGTGGCGGCGGGAGCCGTTATCGGCGCCGGTAGCGCCTATATCTTTACCCGTCCGTTCGCGAAGAAACATAACCTGTCTATCAGCCCGGTAGCGGGAGACGGGCATTATGGGGTATATGCGTCAATGACGTTTTAACTCGCGGATTTTTGCCAAGCACGAAAACAGCCCGGCCATGTATCACTACAAGACCGGGCTTTCAATTGTGTGTATGTGTGAAATATGTAAGTTAACTCTTATTCATAATGCAACGCCTCCGCTGGCTCCAAGCGGGCTGTCGAGCGGGCGGGATACCATACGCCACAGATGATCATGAGGACGATCAAGACAAACGTAATCCCTCCGCAAATCGCAAAGCGCAGCCACGTGAACGGAAGCTGATAGGTATCTATCAAATCCATATGGGCGATGTTGAAGCTGATGAGTAAGGACGGGATGAACGCCAAGACCAGCAATAGGACACCCTCTCCCACCATGATCGAGTTCAACTGACGGCGGGTAGAGCCTAAGGCCATCCTAAGCCCCATCTCGCCTTTGCGATATTCCGTACGGAACCAGAAGGTACCGATGATGCCGAGGAATATATTCGCCAATAGGAAGCAGGCTACCGCCACACGGGTTTTCACCTCGTTCTCTACGCCGATCGAACGGATATAACCGTTGCGAATATATGACAAGGGCTGTACGTCTAGCAGATAGAGGTTGCCTAGCCGAAGCTGTTCGGCCATATCCTTGCGGAAGCGTGCGGGGAAATCAGCATTATCGACATCCGGACGGACACGTACGCAGAGTCGCACGGCATCTATCATCCCCTCATAGTATCCTTCCTCCATCCGGCTTAGCCGCAGGGCCCTATAGACGTTGGGTTCCGCCTTGGTGTACTCATGACGGCGGATGGGGACGCTGATACCACGGATCGTCTCCTCGATCTCGTCGGTCACATTCCCCCGGTACGCCTTTTGCCCGAGTAGGGAAAGGCCGGGATTCATCGTCTCCACGTCGGCGGAGATTACGATGGAGTTGTTATCCTCGATGGCCCGTTTCAAGGAAGCCGTCTTGCCGTCCTTATCATAGATACGGAACACGTCGAAGAACTCCGGGGTGACGAAAGCATAGCGGCAGGGCACCTGCAACGTATCAATCCGCCAAACGAGGTTACGGCTTCCCATATAATAAGGCATCCCCCCATCCGTAAGGCAGGCCGATTCCACGCCGGGATAGGTGCGGATGCGATCCAACGCCGTCAGCAGATGAACACCATCCGGCCGCTCCCGCTTCTCCTTCGGGATATAATCCGGGCTTCTTTCCGAGAGGCTGCTGATCACGATGCTGTACGTATGCCGGATATCGAAGCCCAGAGGAGCCGTATACGTGCGCCCCATCACATACAGGTAGTCCACAAGGAACCAAAGGAAGACCGAGACCAGCAATAACTCAGCCCACAACCAAGCGTTTTGCTTGCGCTGGTTCCAGATCAATTGTAATAAATGTTGTATCATATCTTTCTATTATTTTAGTATAGCTATCATCCAACGCGGGAGATTAATGAACATTCTCGTTGAGAGCCGAGATGATACGCATCCTTGAGGCTCGCCAAGCCGGGATGCCGGCGCTCAGCAGGTTCAACGCAAGACAAGCAAGGAACGCATAAAGGAAGATCAATGGATTGAACATCATCTCCGCATTGACGAAGGTGCGACCGATACCCATCGATGCCGTGCCCGTATCTAGCAACCAATCGGACAAGAGCAATACGGAGGCGTATGAGAAAAACAGACCTAACACACCTCCCAGCAAGGTCTGCAACAGATTCTCGTAGAGTACCTGCGTCAGTAATTCCGAGCGTGTCGCCCCGAACGCCTTCCTCACCCCGATCTCCGCCATACGTTTACGCATCCGGCTTTGCGTGATACCGCTCATGTTGATGGCAGGGATCAGCAAAAGGACAAGAACGATGATAACATATTTCATGACCAGTTCCCGTACATTCGGCTCAGAGAAAGCATCCTCGCGAGCCAAATCGCCCAAATGGGTATCAGGTCCTCCTCCAATTTTCAGTAGGTGCGTGCTTTGCGATTCGTTAAGGCGAGCGATATTCGCCTCAGCCTCGGAGTGGATCGCATCAAAGTCGGCGGACGAACTTGCGAGGATATAACAACGGAAGCCCCCGACGAGACGGTCGGAACCATTATCATACAGGGAATTGTCGGTGGTATAAGGCAACCAGACATCGCCATAGGCAGACTCGGCTAGCAGGGAGACATCCCGCACGACGGCACGGATGGTATAGGGCACGTAGCTGATCTCGACGGTACGGCCTACAACCTCGGTCGTGCCATACAACCGGCGTGCCACGGACTCGCTTACCACAGCATCCATGATGCCACTTTGTACTTCTTCCTCGCCATAAGGCTTACCGGAGAGGAAACGAAAGTTGAAGATATTCCAGAACGCCGCATCCGTAAAGGTCACGTCGCACTTGAACTCCACCGTATGATCCGCCACTGCCGCCAAGCGTTGCACGCCATGATAGGCCATGCCTACCTTCTCGGCAGAGCGCAAGGGATAGAAACAATCTTTCACCACACGGGAAGCAAGAAAGTAGCAGTCGTTATAAGATTCGTTCTCTTTGTAGGAGGCACGGGTATCACTGACGTACATCATCCGGTCTCGATAGTCTTCCGGTGAGTAATTGGCGGTACGCATCTGCCATACGATCACGATCACCATGATCATGCAAATCGCCAAGGCCGTACCGAAGATAGAGACTCCGGAAAGGAGCTTGTTCTCTTTCAATAAGGCCCAGGCTTGTTTTAGATAGATCTTGTACATATTCATTTGATTTAATTATACGATTCAGTCGGTGGGAGACGGGGCATTATCTGTTATCCGTCATACCGCAGCGCCTCGGCCGGCTCCATCTCGGCGGCCTTGCTGGCGGGAAGCCAGACGGCGAGCAGGATGACGATAGCCAGCAGTATCCATGTCAGGATATTCACCAGCAAGAAACGGAGCGGCAGGATCGCCGGCCAGTAAAGCTCCGGCAAGGTCCCTTTGGGGATGTCCAAGAAGCCGACCATCACGAATTGGGCCTCTATCAACAAGGCGAGCGGGGTAGCCATGAGTAACAGGCATATGCCCTCACGAGCCATCTGGCTACGTATCTCTTCACGGGGCGAACCGATCGCCATGCGCAACCCGATCTCTCCCCGGCGCATCCGCACCCGGTACCAGAACGTACCCATCACGCAAAGCAGGATATTCAAGCCCAAGAAGGCCATCAACACCATACGGACCCGGTAATCGTAGGTAACGCCAAAGGAATAATCGGTATCGGCCTTGATCCGTTCATAGGAGGTCAGGCGTTTCAGGTAGAAGTTCCCCACCCGAAGCTCACGGCTCATCTTCTCCCGGAACGTATCGGCGAAACGAGGGCCTGCCACGGCAGGATCGATCCGTATGAAATAATTCATCTCGGGGATCTCCTCCGCCGAGGGACGGATCGCCAAGAAGGCGGCACCTTGGGGTAGGCTATTGTCAAAACGCTTGATATCCTCTAATACGCCCTTTACGATATAAGTCGGGCCCTCCTCGTCGAAAGGGTCTTTCACCTCACGCCCAACGGCGGATGCCTCTCCAAATACCTTTCGCTCCACCATCCGGGTGGTTACTATAGCGCGGGGGTCTCCCCAATCAAAATCGGATGTAGATACCGGACAGCCGTCTTTGGCGTACGAATGGTTGAAGACCGACAGGAAATCCGTGGTAGGATCCATCTCATACCTCAAGACCGCTTCCCGCTTGCTCGTATCGGCCGCGTTCGCCAAACCGATACCGTAATAACAGCCCGTATAAGGCGTGGAGTAACAGCCCGAGGCCGCGCCCATCGCCTGCACTCCCGGATAATCACGCAAGCGGTCTTTTATCCGCTCATAATTTCCCAGCATGGCGATCGAGTCGCTCTCGGTGGCTCGATAGTCGGGGGAGGTTTCCGGCAAGAGGCCCATTTCTACCTGCCAGACATCGGCGTAGTCGCGCCCGGAGGGGAGGCTACGGTTATAGATCTCCACGAAGAAGTAATCCACCATGTACCACGCCAAGCAAAAGGCGAGCAGCAACTCCACGCACACCCACACGTTGCTACGCCAGCGGTTCATCAATTGTATCCAAGTCATTTTCCACATATCTTTCTTCCCTCCATTTAAGCGTTCAACGAATCAACGATAGGCCGTCTTGACGCACGCCAAGCGGGCCACAACGCCGACATCA
The DNA here is from genome assembly GCF_003434625.1 of Parabacteroides sp. AM17-47. Taxonomy (NCBI): domain Bacteria; kingdom Pseudomonadati; phylum Bacteroidota; class Bacteroidia; order Bacteroidales; family Tannerellaceae; genus Parabacteroides; species Parabacteroides sp. AM17-47. Next base: position 174,445 of record NZ_QTLI01000007.1, on the reverse strand, counting down.
GGTTTAACAGGAAACATACGCACAAGGCGATCAAGAAGACCCACGGGTTGAACAGCATCCCCATGGAGAGCGATACGTCCACGCCATCCGGGGCGGCATCCGAGAAGCCGTTGCCGATCTTGAAGACCCACGAGCTGGCGAACGTCACCAGCAGGAAGGAGGACAGCAGTCCCACCAAGCCGCCCAGCAGCGTATACAGGAAGTTCTCCATCAAGACCTGCCCGATCAACGCCCCCTTGGGAGCCCCGAAAGCACGCCGCACGCCCAGCTCGCCCAGACGCCGCTCCATACGGGAATCGGCCATGCCCGAGAGGCTGACGGCGGGGACGAGCAGCAGGAGCAGGAAAATCACCCCATAACGGCTCAAGTCTCCCACGATATCCGGCTCCACGTTCGACCAATACCGGAAGATACTCTCCCAATGGCGATCCGGCTGCCCAAGAAGGGAGAACTCACGTTTGCCATCCACGTTCAACGATTGGTTGAAGCGACGCACGTTATCCGCCACCGCCTCCCGCACCTTGCCGATATCGGCCTTGTCCTTCACGAGCATATAGACCTTCAAGGGGCCTAGCCCGGGCATACGCGCCTCCGAGTATCGGACCCGCTCCTCGAAGTCGGGCACTTGGGTATATGGGTACCAGACCTGCGAGAAAACCCGATCCATCAGGTAAGATACGTCATCCACCACGCCCACCACACGAAATGAGGTAAAGTCGAGGCTCAAGGTCTGCCCCACGGCACTACCTTCTCCATAAAGCCTCTTGGCCAGTGAGCGGGCGATTACCGCCACGGGCATCCCCGACCGGAAATCGGCCTCGGTGAAAGGCTTGCCCTCCAGGAAACGGAAGGAGAATACTTTCCAGAACCCATCGTTTACCCCCATCTTCATGACCGGTATCTGCACGGGACTGCCCACCGGCTGCACGAAAGCGGAGGCAGCGTCATCGCAACATAGCGCCAACGCCTCCAAGCCGGGCACCCCCGCAAGGCACTCTTCCACGAAGCGGGGCGATACCGGGCCACTGCTCGTGCCCCCTTTCTCATTCTTCAGCGCAGCGCTCTTCACGGTCAGCAACCGGTCCCGGTCCATCTCCGGATAAATAGAGGCCATTTTCACGTAAAACACGATGGACAGCACCATCACCAGCGAGATCGCCAATCCCGTCCCCACGATATAGACCGAGCTGAACAGCCGTTCTTGCCGGATCAGGGCCCATGCTTGTTTTAAGTAGATCTTATACATATTCAGTCGATTTAATTATACGATTCAGTCGGTGAGAGACGGGGCACGCCCCGTCTCTACAACCGGGTGTTACCTGTTTTCTATTATCCGTCATACCGTAATGCGTCAGCCGGTTCCTGCCGGGCCGCCTTACGGGCCGGGTACCAGATAGCCAAGAAGACGACGAACGCCAAGACACCCCCTGTCAGCAGGCTAATGGCCGTGAAGCGGATCACGCCGCAGGGCACGATATCGGCCACCGCCAGATTCAGGCAGATCAGCAAGCCCGGCACGGAAGCGATCGCCAGCAGCAACAAGCCCTCGCCGATCATCAGCCCCTCTATACCCTTGCGGGTGGAGCCCATCGCCATACGTAGCCCCAACTCCGAACGGCGACGGCTCACGTGAAACCAGAACGTACCGATCACCGCCAGAAACACGTTCACCAAGAAGAACAATCCCATGGCCGATACCAGCCGATGGGCGCTCGTCCGCTCCGAGTTCTCGAGATAAAAGGCCCGTATCCCTTCGTAGTCCCTCACTTCCGATACCCAGTAATTACCCACCATCAAAGATCTACTCATTTCCTTACGGAACTTGGCGGCGTAGTTGGAGGTAGAGACCTCCGGACGGGTGCGGAACGTGATCTGCACTCGCGTGAGTCCCTTCTCGTCCAACTGGCCCTTGCCGAACATCCCCCGCAAGTCCAGTGGAGAGAAGACACTATGCTGATTCCGGGAATCGTACTCGGAGTTTCGTACCGGCTCCGTAACCGCTATCACGTGACAGGGCACGGTATCGTTGTAATTATAGATCTCGGCCCCGATCACGTCGGTATGGCCGTATAGCTTGCTCGCCAGATCGGCGGAGAGGATCATCTCCCTCCCCTCCCGAAGCCCCGACAGGGTCTGCCCCAGTCTCTCCGGGCTTTCTCCCGTAGCGGAGCGGATGCCGAACACCCGGAAATACCCCGGCGAGACGATCATTGCCCGCACCCGCTGGTTGATCGAGTCTTTCAAGACTCTGCTGCCGATGTTCGAGTCGGTATAAGGCAGCGAATAATACGAGAGCCCTACCACCTCCACGTCGGGATGCCGCTCGATACGCTCCACGATACGCTCGATGTTCCGCACCGGCTCCTCGCTCCCCTCCTCGTAGGCGATGAACGAGGGACTGTCGGACGGCCGTATGGCGAGCGTCACGTTGTACACGTGATCCAGCTTGAAGCCCACCGGCATCCGCGTCAGCATCCCTTGCGCCACGAAGTAGTACATCATGAACCACAGGATCACGAATACGACCAGCAGTTCCACCAGTATCCAGCAGCTTCCTCCCAAACGGGACCTTATCAACTTTAATAGATGTATTACCATAGCCGTATCCTATTTATCGTTCAACGCATCCGTTATACTCACCCGCACGGTACGCCAAGCGGGTATCATCGAAGAGAGCAGGTTCAGCGCCACGCAGACAGCGAACGCATAGGCGAACACCTCCATATTCAGCAGCATCCCCGGCGAGAGGAAGATATCGTTACCCGCCCCGGAGCCCATGCTATGCAAACCGGGGGAAAGAAGGATGCCCCGGAATACGGACACCAGCACGTACGAGAACAGCAATCCCGCCATGCCCCCGGGCAACATCAGCAGCATGTTCTCCCAGAAGACCTGCCCCATCAACGTCTTCCGCGACGCCCCGAAGGCCTTGCGTACGCCTAGCTCAGACACCCGGTCTTGCATCCTCGAGGCGTTCAGGCCCGAGAGGTTCAGCGCCGGGACTAGCAGGAAGAGGAAGAGGGCGACGCCCAAGACGATATACGTCTCCGGCCCGAACAACCGCGACAATAACTGGTCGCCGAACGAGCAGGGCGGCTCCACTCTCACCTGTCCCTCCCGCAAGCCGCTGTTGTAGCGTCTTACTCCCTTCTCCAACTCGGCGGAGAGGGCCGGAAGGTCCGAGGCGTCACGCAGCAGGCAGTTGGCGAGCAGCAGTCCCACCGAGCCTTCCCGCTCCTCCAAGGCGGTATCCATGATACTTGCCATCGAGGTGTAGGGTACCCACGCCTCGGCGTAAACGTCGGAAGCGACGGCGGATATATCCTCCACCACGCCGCTAATCGTATATTCTATATCGTTGATCAAGACGGTCTGACCGGCTACCTCGGTACGCCCGAGCAGGCGGCGTGCCAAGGAACGGTCGAGCACCACGCGGGGCATCCCGGAAAGGAACTCGGCACTGGCGAACGGCTTCCCGTCCAAGAAGCTGAAACGGTAGACTTGCCAGAACGCGTCGTCGCATCCCATCAATTGTACTTTCGGCGACTCGTCGCTACCCGGCGCTTGGATGAAGATGTCCCCCACCTCATAAGGCATGATGGCGGCGTTGGTGGTGACCGCCACTTTCTCGGGTGTCTCGAGGCCGTAGAGGACCTCCTTCACGAACCGGGGCCCGCAACCGCTGTTCAACGAGCCTTTGCCCCCGTTGAACTCATACGATACGTTCGATACGTAGCCCATCCGGTCCCTGCTCACCTCCGGGGCGATATTCGCCGTCCGGATATGGTAGACCACCGCTATGGCCATCACCATCGAGATCGCCAAGCCCGTACCGATGATATAAACGGCGGTGAAGAAGCGATTCTGCCCCATCAAGGCCCAAGCTTGTTTAAGGTATACCTTGTACATCGTTCATTATTTGTTAGTTTGTTTTATGGGTATCTGCCGCCTGCTTTCCGTAATTATTATACGCTTAGCATGTATTTCCAAATACTATTCATGTTATCTTTCTTATCTTTGCCACTTAATCATTCATTAAACCACGAGATCATGGATAAAGAAATACCTAAGTCGGAGCTGCCCAAGCCGTTTCGCAAGCAGAGCATCCGCGTCAGCAAGAGCCACCTGCCCGGTAACACGAGCTACAAGGGAAGCGTCGTATGGCAACGTACGCTCAGCATCGATGACATCGCCGCCCGTGTCGTAGACAAACGGAGCGAGTATCGCAAGGAGACGCTCGTCAACAGCGGGCAGCGGCTCTGCTTCGTCCCCGGCTTCGCTTTCGGGGCAGGCGAGTGGGAAGCCATCGTCTGCACCCAGTTCACCCCTACTTATCACCTTTATAAAGAGCCCCGGTATGGTACGCTTACCTTCACCGTGATGTGAGGTATCGAGACACCACGGGTGATACCTTGCCTCATACGTTTGAGGTATCGTACCTCATAGCTATGAGGCAAGGTGCCACCAGTAGTGCCTCACACATGGAGATCCTCCGTATACGGCTCCCTTACTGCACCTGCCTTCCATCGAAGAAGCGCACGGTGCGGCTGGTTTGCTTGGCCTGCGCCTCGTTGTGGGTTACCATTACGATGGTGCGGCCGTCCTCCTTGTTGAGTTGGTGGAGCAGGTCCATGACCTCGATACCCATCTTGGAGTCCAAGTTACCGGTCGGCTCATCGGCGAGGATGATGTCGGGGTTACCTACGATCGCACGGGCGATGGCCACGCGCTGGCACTGGCCGCCGGAGAGCTGCGTCGGGAAATGGCGCATACGGTGGCTGAGGCCGACCTTCTCCAGCACGGCCTCGGCCAGCTTGCGGCGCTCCGAGGAAGAGACCTTGCGATAGAGCAAGGGAAGCTCCACGTTGTCCAGCACGTTCAGGGAATTGATCAAGTGGAAGCTCTGGAACACGAAACCCAGTTGCTTGTTACGGAAAGCGGCCAACTCCTTGTCGCTCATGCCCACCGTGTTCACGCCGTTGATCTCGACCGTGCCGGAGGTAGGCAAGTCCAGCAGGCCCATGATGTTCAATAAGGTGGATTTCCCGCATCCGGAGGGTCCCATAATGCTGAGAAACTCGCCTTGCTGTACCTCTAGGTTCACGTTTTCCAACGCGACTGTCTCTATCTCTTTCGTACGGTAAATCTTCTGTAAATTCGTTAGTTTGATCATGACTGTAATATTTTAATTGTTATTGTTTGACTCTTGTTATTGTTAAACTCTTGCTATCGCTAGGCTTTGCCACCTAAAAGCAAATTACGTGCCAGAAACGTATCTCATTGATTCCATGACATCTCCATAAAAAAGTACTGTCCGTTATCGAACAGTCGATTCATTTCCGAACAGTCGGTTCGTTTCCGGACACGGATGCCCGTGCCATCCGTGCCGTCCGTGTCCGATCATTCCTGCCGCAAGGCGTCCGCCGGATGCATCCGCATGGCCCGGTAAGACGGGAAACTAATTCCCACGACAATCATCGCGGCCATCACCGCATACGAGAACACGAAGCCGAACAACAGGCGTGAGGCCATGTCGGGCGGTATCTCCGAGCCTTGCGTCACCTCCATATACAGCAGGTTGGCGAAGATGGCGGCGGAGGGGATGAAAGCGATGGTGAGTAGCGCCAAGCCCTCCTTCACCAATTGCCAGAATATGCCCTTGCGGGTGGCTCCCATCGCCATGCGGAGGCCGATCTCGGCGCTCCTTTGTTGCGTACGATACCAGAAGGTTCCCACCACGCCGAGCAGGACATTCAGCAGGAAGAAGGCGATGCCCGCCACGTAAAGGCGGACTTGATCCAACCAACGCTCAAGGAACTGGTCCCGGTAATGGGACATCGGGAAAACATCCTTCAAATAGATATTACCCACGCGCAATTGCTGCTCCATCTCCTTCCGGAAATCGGCGGCGAAAGCGGCGCCGTCCGCGCCGGGCTTCACCCGGATGAAGGTGTTCAAGCCCTCTCCGACCCAATCGCCCTCCTCGGCCACCTTGTTCTCGTCCACCAGCTTATAGTAAGCGTAATCATAGCCGGTGAACTCGCAGTAACGTTGTTTCTCGCAGACACCACCGATACGGTAGGCCACGCTATCACGAGAGCCTTGGTCGGTGATATAGATCTCTTGGCGCACGGCCGCCGCAAGATCGCCGAAGAAGCTGTCGGCGACCGTACCCGTCACCACCACTTGGTTGTCACGCAGGGCGTCCACCAACTCCGAGGGGGACCCGCCTTGTGCCGTCTTTACGTCGAACACCTCGAAATAGGTGGGCGATACGTAACGCACGAAGCCATTACGGATCAACGAGTCCTTCCGGAACGTGGCGTATTGGTTCGATCCCCGGTAATGGAAATGCACGCCGGTGGTGAAACAGATTGATTCCACGGAGGGGTTCCGGCGGATGCGATCCATCAAGGTCAGATAATCCCCGCCTCCCCGTTCGCTATGCACGGAGGTCGTGTCATAATCGGGACTTTCCTCCGGGATCACGTCGAAACTCACATGATACGTATGCTCGATGTTAAAGCCCAAGGGCTGCGAGTAGAGTCTGTACATCACGAACAAGGCGTCCGCCGCATACCAAAGGAAGATAGAGACCACGAGCATTTCCAACCAGATAAACAAGTTCCCCTTGCGCTCGTTCCAGAGTTGTTTTAGAATCATCTTATACATAGCGTCAACCATTTATAGAGTCCGTAATATTCAATCTTGACATTCGCCAAGCCGGGAGGCCGGCGGAAAACAGGTTCAGCACGAGGCAGAACAGGAAGGCGGCGATAAAGACCGCCCCGTTAAACATCCCGGTGGAAAGCCCCGTCTTCCCCAGCGAGGTGACCAGCAACCAGTCCCTCAGCAACAACATGGCGCCGTACGACATCGCCAATCCCAGCAGTCCGCCGAGCAGGGTCAAGACCATGTTCTCGGACAGCACTTGCCAGAGGATGGTGCCTTGCGTGGCCCCGAAAGCCCGACGTACGCCAAGCTCGGCCATCCGGCGGCGCATCCTCGACAGGGTGATGCCCGATAGGTTCAAGGCCGGAACCAGCAGGAGGATGAAAAGGATGATGCCGTAACGGACGTAGAGATAGAAGAGGTTCGCCCCGAACTCGCTACCGCCGCCGATCCATTCCTCGATCTGGGTGGAGGGCTGGTGAAGGATATCGGCCTTGACATCCCGGGTCTTGGCGTTGAACTCCTCGACCTTCCGCAACGCCTCGGTCCTCAACTCCTCCCTCGTGACGCCCGGTTTCAGCAGGACGCAACAGCTATACGAGCCGTTGATACCCTCTTGGTATCCCCCGTCGTCCCGCACCGTGTAAGGGATCCAGACCTCCGCCCACGCTTTCGAGGCGAACCGGGATACGTCCTTCACGACCCCGCAGATATTGTAGACGATGAAATCGAGCTTCATCTCCCGCCCCACGACTTGGTCCGTGCCGAAAAGGGCCAAGGCCACGCTCTCGCTGATCACGGCGTCGCGGATACCGCTCGTGAAAGCCGCCGGGCTGAAGGGGCCTCCTTGCAGGAAATCGAACTGGAAGATCTTCCAGAAGGCGGTATCCGTATAAGAGATGTAACTCGTCCGGTTCTTAAGCCCGTCCATGGACGAGGCGGTCAACGGCCTGTAGCGATCCATATTGATGGCGGTAACGGCCTCCGCCCCTTTCAGCGGATAGCAGCATTCCTTCACCAAGGGCAGTCCCAGCGACGAGTAGGAGATGCGCCGGTTATCATCCTTGCCATTGCTCATGACGGTCGTTATGTAGCAGGTGCGGCCACGGTTTACCTCCGGCTTGAAACTCGCCGTATTCACGACATACAGGATGACGATCACCATGATCATGCAAATGGCCAAGGCGGTACCGAGTATCGAGATCACGCTCAACAGCTTGTTCTCCCCGATCATCCTCAACGCTTGTTTAATGTATTGCTTTATCATAAACCTTTGTATTATAAATTATCTATTACCCGACCTAAACAGCGATTGTTTGTTATCATCCGACTTTGTGCCCCTACGGAGGCAAATAACGTGCCAAAAACGTAACCACCTGATTCCTAACATCACCCCGTAAAAAAAGCTGTCCGATAACGAACACTTGATTCGTTATCGGACAGCGATTATGGACAGTTTCAGATTTTATAATTCCCAACGTAAGGATCTCAGCAGTTCATCGATCTCGGCTGCCGAAATGGAGTCACGGTCGGCCTTATCGTAGATCGTGAGGAGAACAACCGTACCCTCATTATCTGCGCAGACAATGGCCTCCGTGTAAGTAATCACTCTCGCCCCATGGCTCTTTCCTTTTCCCTTGGAGGCGATGGCCATGCGTACCTTGCGAACGCCTTTGCCTAAGCTCGTCCCTTGATCGGGGTTCTCGCTCAAAGACTTACCCAAAGCCGATAAATCAGCCTTCAATGAGCTATACTTCTTACAGAGACGTTTGAACTCTTTATCGAAGTCTTAATGGGTTTTTATCCTATACCTCATTGAGCAACTCACTTAAGTCTCTAAACTTATGCCCCACATCCTTGCCCTCACGCAAATCCTTCACGTCTTGCAGGGCATTCCTTAGCCCCGCCAAGATCTCCTCCTTGGTAGGCTCCACGTAATCGTCTGCCGGCTTCTCTACCGGGGTTGCCTTACCGAAGGCAGCCATCTTCATACGGCGGACACTGTCGAGGGCCTTCTTGATCAACTGTTCATCCTCCAAAGACATCACCTCTTGCAGTAACGACATTTTTAATTCTATAGCTGTCATAAGCTTGCTCCTTTCTCATTAATAAATTGACAGACGCAAAGATAGACAATTTATTCGTAATGCAACGCCTCCGCCGGAGCCATCTTTACCGCCTTGCGGACAGGGAACCAGATTCCCATGCAGATCATGCCGGCCATCAGGAGGTAGGAGACGCTGAGGGTTACTAGAAAGCGGAGGATGGAGAGGGGCTCGCGGTAGGAATCCAGCTTATCCAAAAAGGCCATATTGAAGACGAAGACCAGTAGAATCGGAACAGTGATCGCCAAGAGACCCAGACCTTCCAGATACATGTACTCGCCCAGCCTGCCCCGGCTGGAACCGATCGCCATGCGGAGACCGATCTCGCTACGCCGCCGCTCGGTACGCAACCAGAACGTGCCTACGATACCGAAGAATACGTTCACGAGCAGGAAGGCCATCATGGAGAGTTTCTTGCTGTTCTCGTTCTTGGTAAACCGGAGTTGGTCATCACGCTGGTCGGCAAGGAGGGTGACACCGTGGACGAAGATGTTATTTACCGTCATCCGATCCGCTGTTTTCTCCAAGAAAGCGTACATCTCATCCTCGGTCATCGGGCGTTTCGTACGTACCGATAGTTCAGCGCTCCTTACGCCGAAATTCTTCACGAACTCCCGCAAGGACTCACCTTTCAATATCGTGAAAGCGCAGTTCTCCGGACGGTCGAAGTCATTGCTACGGAAGGTAGGAAGGACAGCGGCGATCGTGAAAGGCTCGGAAAGGTCGTCATTCTCCGAGATCTGCCGGCCTATGGCGGACTGCCCCCCGAAGAAGAAATCCTCCGCCTCCGCCGTCACGACGAGCGGGCGGTAAGCGTTCTCCACCAGCGGGGTGATGGCACGGCCCTCCTTATCCTTCATACGGAATACATCGAAATAAGAAGGAGATACTTTCAGCTTGTGGTAGTTCTGTCCTACCGCCTTCGAGGTATCAGCGCCCAAGGGAAGGAGCGTACCCCACGAACTTCCGTTTGAATAAGGCATGGACCAATACGTAACACATACTTCCTCGACCTCCTGCTCTTGGCGGATACGTTCCATAAGCTTCAACAAATCCTGTGTTGCGTTCGAGTCGTAAAGTGAGTCGGGCACATAACCCGGGGCGTTCGACGAGAGCGTGGAAAGCTTGAAACGCCACGTATTCGAGATATCATATCCCATCGGGGCGTTATAGCAGCGCACATCCACCCATAACTTATCCATCATAAACCAAAGGGCGCACATCACGATAACCAACTCGCCCAGTATCCAGCCGTTGCTCTTGCGCTGGGCCCATATTATTTTAAATATATGCTTAATCATAATTTGATAGTTGATAGTTGATAGTTGACAATTGACAACTCATTGTTCATTATTCATTGGATTCACTCATTCCCCTTTAACGCTTCTACGATCGGTTGCCGTGTCGTACGCCATGCCGGTATCCCGGCGCTTAATATATTCAGCAAGAACGTAAAGATAAGGGCGGAGATAAATAAGCCCGGTTTAATAAGCATAGGCGCCGTAAGGCTCACGTTCTCGCTCAACATGAAAGGCTTCCCTACCACCAGCAACACCATCGAGAGACCGATACCGATCACGCCACCGATCAAGGTCAGCACAAAGTTCTCCGATAAGATCTGCATCAAAAGATTCTGCCCCGTAGCCCCGAAAGCCTTACGTAAACCGATCTCTTCTTTCCGCTTCTGCACGGACGATTGGATCACGCCCGTTAAGTTCAGCGCCGGGACCAAGAGCAAAAAGAATAGGAAAGCGCCCGATCCGGCCAAGAAGGTAGGCCAGTCCACCTTTTGAAAAGCGCCGCTTCCCATGGCCGTATCCAACTGGGAAAGTAGCCCGGAAGGGAAACCTACGTTATAATCGGTCTTGCTGTCATTGTAGCGACGGACCTGTTGGTCTAGCTCCGAGCGTATGGCATCGAAGTCGGAAGAGGAACGAGCCAATAAGGCCACGCTGAAATAACCGGCCATATTCTCCCCATACTCCCCATTTACACGGGTCAGGGCCTCATTGCTGCTATAGGGTATCCATACCTGAGCGTAGGAGCTCATCAATGAAGAAGGTACGTCACGCACCACACCGCAGACGGTGAAAGTGATAAAATCCATCACGACCTGCCGCCCGACGGCCTGTCCCGTTCCGAACAAATCGGTCGCCACTTGTTCCGACAGCACCATCTTCGGTATACCGGATTGAAAATCAGCCTCGCTAAAGGGGCCCCCTTCCAAGAAAGGATGGTCGAATATTTTCCAATGGCCCGCGTCCGTATAACAAATCTCATACTCCTTGAAGAGCCGTCTATTGGGCAATGACAAGGAATGGCTATCACTACAATAGCCGGATACGGCCTCTGGTTTCCGCAAGGTGTAGAAACATTCCTTCACGACCTCGCTGGACATACCTCCACGGTTATACTCCGGGCCATTGGGATTTTTCGTACCGACTTCCGTACCCCAGACATACATAAACCTAGACCGATTGGACTCAGGGGCATATCCCGTGGATTTAATCTGGAACACCAATACCATCACCAACACCATGGCGATCGCAAGGGCCGTTCCCGAAATAGAGATTACGCTTACGAGCGTATTTTCACGCAGCATTTGAACCGCTTGTTTGATGTACTGCTTATACATAAATCTAATCGTTTGTTATTATTCTACATATTATTCGTAATGCAACGCCTCCGCCGGGACCATTCGGGTAACCTTGCGCACAGGCAACCAGATACCGAGGCAGATCATGCCGCTCATCATTAAATAAGTTATACCGAAAGAGATAGCGAAACGCCCCGTCGTAAACGGCAGGCGATAGGTATCTATAGCATCCGTCGCCACCATATTGATAGCGAAGAGGGCGATAAACGGAAGGGTTAACGCCAATAGGCAAAGACCTTCCAGATACAGATACCGCCGTAACGTGCCATCGTAAGCACCCAGCGCCATCCTCAAGCCGATCTCTCCCCGGCGATTCTGCGCACGGAGCCAGAACGTACCGATAATGCCGAAAAAGACGTTTACCAGCATGAAGGCCATCAAGGAGAACTTATTGCTCATCTCACGCCCCTTACCATCCAGATGAATATCCCGGAACTCCCTGATATTGCTGATGCCATAGACAAATAGATTGTCCGCCGCCAACCGGTCTCCCATCTCATTCAGAAAACGATTCATGTCGTCCCGTGTATAGTTTCTTTTCATCCGGACGCAAAGCTCCGCATTCCGGGCTCCAAACTGATTGACAGTCTCGTTAAACAATTCCCCCTCAAGGCTCTGGAAAAAACATGGCTCCGGAGATTTATACTCGTCGGTCCGGATAGAGGTTGATACGGAGGCGACCGTAAAGGTATTATCCAATTTACTATGCCTCACCTTCCTTCCACGAGCCAGCCGGCCATGATAAAACACGTCTGCCATCTCCTTGGACAAGACCAAGGCGTTATGTATCCCGGCGATCTCGTCCGCTACAGGTTTCCCCTCCGGAGTCTTGATCCGGAAAAGCTTGAAATATTCCGGGGTGACATTCCGGATCTGGAAATTCTCCCCAGATGTTAAGCTCGTGTCACCATCCAGAGGCTCTATCTCCCTCCAAGAATTTCCCATCGAGTAGGGACAGGAGTAATAAGTAGCGCAAACTTCCTCCACCTCGGACCATTGGCGTATTTGCGACATCAAGCGGGTCAGCTTCTCCGGCTCGGATAGCCCGGGAAGCGAATCCGAAGGGTTCCGTTCCTGCTCGCTTAACTTGAAACGCCATACGTTCGTGATATCGAATCCGAGGGGAGAGTAATAGGTTCGCGTGTCCACATAAAACATATCGACCATCAGCCAGAACACACCGGCCACCACCAACAACTCCGCGAATATCCAACCGTTACTTCGGCGCTGGTTCCATATTATACTTAGTATATGCTTGATCATATCATTCCTTTTCAGTAGTTATTTTTCACACGTTCGCATCCTTCAACGATTCCACGATCCGCTCCCTCGCTATCCGGAATGCGGGTAATCCCGAGCTTAGTACATTCAATACCAACGTAAAGAACAGGGCCGCCACAAACAACAAGGGCTGGAAAAGCATGCCAAAAGTTATCACCGTATCTTTTGTCAGCAAGAACGACCGGCCTACATAGAGCAATACGACCGACAAACCTACCCCCAAAACACCTCCTATCAACGTAATGATCAGGTTCTCGCAAACAACCTGCGTAAACAGACGTTCACCGGTAGCCCCAAAAGCCTTGCGAAGCCCCATCTCCGGCCGCCTTTTCTGTACGGCGGATTGTACGATCCCTGTCAGGTTCAAGGTCGGTACCAGCAGCAGGAACAGAAGCACCCAGCCAGTTGTCTTCAGGTATTCGCCCCAACCTACCCGGTTATAGCCATACCGACTACCGGAACCTAAGGCCAGTTCCAGATGGGTGAAAGGCTTGGGAATCGTCAAGATGAAATCCGCTTTGCCGGCGTTGTAGCGGGCTACCCCTTGCTGGATCTCCGCATATATGGAATCGATGTCCGAGAGCTTATGCGCCAAGATCTCCGCCCCGAAAGGGCCACACATCCCGTCGCAACCTCCGCTATTGGTGTACAGGGTATTCGCCGTATAAGGCATCCATACATCGGCGAATGCCTCGCTGGCCGCTTTCGACGGGCGCTTTACCACTCCCGCGATCGTGCAAGGCATCACGTTATTTACCAAGATATCACGACCGACCACGTCTTGGGTACCGAACAGGATACCCGCCAACTTATCGGAAATAACCACGTGAGGCAGACCGGAATTGAAATCGGCCTCCGTAAAAGGCTTGCCGGAAAGGAACTTGAAGTCAAATACTTTCCAAAAGGCGGGATCGGTATAATAGACAGTATATTCCTCGAACAATCGTTTACCCGGAATGGAGATAACGTGGCTATTCTGTGCCGTCACGGTTACGGCCTCGGGCTTTTTCAGCGTATAGAGGCATTCACGTATCGTCTCGGCGGAAAGGCCCGTATTGTTATTCTCGCTCCCATCCTTCGATTTAGTGTTCACGGAGTAGATATAAAGCATCCGGTCTCGCTTCGATACGGGGCTATAACCTACCAGCTTGATTTGGAATTGCAACACGACAACCAAGATCATGGCCACCGACAGCATCGTACCCAAGATAGAAACCACGCTTGTAAGACGATTCTCTCTCAGCGCATGGATGGCTTGTTTAAAGTATTGCTTGAACATCCTTTATTTCAATTTCAGTTTATTCTTTTCCTTGAAGCTTGTCATATCGGAAACGACTACCTCGTCGCCCGGTTCCAAGCCATTGACTACTTCGACATACTCAAAGTTGCTGTCTCCCAGCTGTACCTTCCGCTTGATCAATTGGTTTCCGTTGACAACAAACAACTCATACTCTCCTTTCCCGACGTAGAACGAGGCGTTGGAAATACGCAGCACATCGTCCTTGATGGCATTCATCACGTATACATCGGTCTTCAAACCGGAGCGCAAGCGGCGATGATTATCCTCCTCCAACTGTACCGTGAAAGAGATTACACCGTTCTTCGATAAGGGGGTAACATCGCTAACCACCCCATCCAGTTTATCGTTGCCGATCTTTACAACGGCTTTGCTACCGGCGGCGATCCGGTCACCATAGGTATCGGCGATCTCCCCCTCTATCTTGAAATGGGACAAGTCGGAGACGATAGCGACACGACTGCCTTGAGAGACTTGGGCACCTACCTCGTTGTTCACGTAGGTCAGGATCGCCTTGCGGGGAGAGCGTATCTGGGCGTCTTCCAAGGTACGCTTCGTCTCGGCTAGGCTCTTTCGGAAGATGTTCAGGTCGAGTTCTTTCACTTTATAATCGGCATCCGTCAAGGATTTCTCGTTCTCATATTTTTGCTCATCCTCTTTCAGTTTCAAGACGCTAACGTTATAGTCCAGTTCCACTTGACGGACCTTATCGGTCGTTCCGGCGCCTAGGCTATCCAGATAACGCTCGTTGCGCAACTCCACTTCCTTTCGGTTCAGTTCCATGCGAGAGACTTTCAATTGCATCTCCATCTCGGAAAGCTTATTGCGGTTTTGGATACGGAGTTGATCCAATTGGAGGCGTTTCATTTGCTCCTCGTCCAATTGTTTCTTATAATCCGTCTCGGCGCTGAGCAAGTCCAGTTTCAAGATCGGAGTACCTACATCCACGGAATCGCCTCCCTTTTTATAAATCTCGACGATACGGGAGTTGATCGGTGAGTTGATGATTTCCTCGAAAGCAGGAACCACCTTGCCTGACGCGCTAACGGAAACCTCGATCACTCCTTTATCTACCGTTGAAAAAACCAAGTCCTTCCGTTGCAGGCTGGTTTGCATGAAACCGATCACCCCGCCTATTAAGACAACGGCAATACCAATCCCCGCCCCCAGCTTTATAAACTGTTTACGCTGCTCCTTCTGCCGAACCTCTTTTGATATCTCTCTGTCCATATTTCGTTTGTTTTTATTTTCCACCCTCCAAAGAGCAAACCCCGTGCCAAAAACGTAAGTAACTGATTCTATGAGAATATCCATTTTTAGTACTGTTCGATTTCGGACACTGTGTTCGGTTTCGCTCAAAACTTTTCCGATAGGCCTGTTGTTCTATGCCCAAAACTTATAAACGCAAAATGTATGAACACAAGACTTATCCTATTCACATGTATAGCCGGTCTGACTCTCTTTTTCTCTGGCTGTAGCAAAAATGATGATGATCATCAAGGTATTATCCCTCTCCCCCCGGTAGAGAACGCTTTTCAAGAGAAATATCCCGATGCCAAGAACCCTGTTTTTGAGATCGAAGGTAACTATTATGTGGTAGATTTCAATAATGAAGGTTCCGAGACAACCGCTTGGTTCACGGATCAAGGCGTATGGATGATGGAAAAGATAGACATCTCTTTCGCCCAATTACCGGCAGCGGTATCCACCGCCTTCAAACAAGGCTTTTACTCAAATTGGACCGTGGATGACACGTACGCCATCAATCGCCTAAATATGGGAATCGTTTACAAGATCGAGGCGGAGCAGTCCAATAGCGAAGTAGACCTGTATTATTCACAGTATGGAAACCTGATCAAAGCCGTGGACGATGAGATCAATAATGACGCACCGATCGTTATCCCGAAAGAGGTCAGCAACCTGATGGAGATCACTTTCGCCAACGCCGAGTTGCTGGATATCCAACAGAACAGCCTAGGTTACGAGCTGGATATGATCGATAACCAGATTTATAAAGTGGCGCAATTGAATAAGGATTACAGGTGGCAAAGTACCACATGGGCCATGTCCGAGCAAGAGGTTCCGCAGATCGTGATGCAAGGCTTCGAATCCTCCGCTTACGCTAGCGACAAGGTACAGTCCATATATACGTTATTGAATGCCAATGGCACCTTCTACCTATTCAAGGTTTCACATAACGGGCAGGACGAGACGATTACCTTTGATGTATTCGGGAATATCGTGAAGCCTGAATAAAGAGCGGAAACAACATCCAACTGATAACAAACCGCGCGATTCACAGCCGTCTCCGGACTTGAATCGCGCGGTTTGCGTTATATGATAATCAAGCTTATTTACTGATCAATTCCAAGGTCGCCCCTTTTACTCCCGGTGCGGAAGCCTCGAAATAGATCGTTCCCGGTTCCTCGGCCGTCTGCACGATAGCGGTAAGTTGCCCGCTAAACAGTTTCATTTCCGGAAGATGGAAGAGTTCCAGACTGGCGCTATTTCCATTTGCCGCCGCACGGTAGGCTCCGGCACCACGAACCTTAAACTGGATCTGTCGGGTATCATCCGGACAAAGGTTACCGTTCTTGTCTACGACTCTAACATTGATGAAAGAAAGGTCTTTTCCGTCAGCCGTCAATTGGTTACGATCGGCGGATAACTCAATATGATGCGGCTTCCCTGCGGTATGAACCTCCTCCTCGGCCACAGCGTTACCCTCCTTATCATAAGCGACCACCTTCAAAGTTCCCGGCTCGTATTTGGTATCCATCCACATCAAGCGATACCGTTTCTGGCGCTCGAAACTCTTTTGAGCCGCTTCGGTATAACTACTATCGATACCGATGCTTAGATCTTTCGTACGTTTCCCTTGGCTCTTTCCGTTGATAAACAATTCGGCGGAAGGATAATTGGTATAAACGAATACGGGTGTCACCTCGCCCTCACGTCCCGGCCATGTCCAATGCGGCAGGATATGCAAGGTCTTGGCGCTTTTGTTCCAATGACTACGGTATAGATAGTAACGATCCTTGGGGATACCCGCCAAATCGATAATACCGAACAAGGAGCTATGGCTTGGCCAATTCGTATAATAAGGAGTAGGCTCGCCCAGATAATCAAATCCTGTCCATACGAATTCCCCGATACAATACGGAAGGTCCTCATGCTGGATAAAATCGTCTTCCGGCAGATTAGACCAGTTGCAATGCTCCACGTCGTACGAGGAACTTTGGTGATCCTCATAGACAGCCATCGCCTTACGCTCTACCGGGAATTTATAAACCCCTCGTGAGCTAACTGTGGAGGCCGTCTCGCTTCCCAAGATTATTTGCTGAGGCAGTTTCTTATAATTCACTTGATAACGGAACGGACGATAATTGAATCCAGCCACATCCATCACCGCCGCCATATTATTATTCACGACGGCATCCGGGGCATCCATACCTTGCGTCACCGGACGAGTCGGGTCTTCCCGATGGCAGATATCCTGCAAGAACCTAGAGATCTTACAACCGCTCTCATCCCATTGGTTAGGCACCTCGTTACCGACGCACCACATCACGACGCTCGGGTTATTCCGGTAATGATGTACCAAATTCACGAGGTCTTTCTCCACCCATTCGTCGAAAATCAAATTATAGCCGTTCGCGCATTTCGCCTTGTTCCATTCGTCGAAGCTCTCTGCCATCAACATCATACCCATCTCATCGCAAGCCTTTACCAACTCGGGAGCCGGCATATTATGGGAAGTACGGATAGCGTTGCATCCCATGTCCTTCAAGATCCGGATCTGACGACGGATAGCGGCATCATTGACGGCAGCCCCTAACGGGCCTAAGTCATGGTGATTACAAACGCCTTTGAATACCGTCTTCTCACCATTCAAGAAAAAGCCTTTATTCGGAATGATCTCGATCGAACGGATACCGAATGGGGTCGTATAGAGATCTTTCAGTTGATCGCCCTCATATAAACGAGTCTCCGCAGAATACAAGGCAGGCATATCCGGCGACCATAAAGTCGGGGTCTGGATGATAAACTCTTGGGAGAGGCTATTATCATTGTACTTAATCTGTGAGAGAGGCGTAGTCTGCTCCGTCAACTTTTGCCCGTTCGGATTCCATACACTGGTTTTCACGCTATACTTGCTGGCATCGGCCCCTTCCGGCAGTACGATTTTCGTCTGTACATTGACTTTCGCAAATTCCTTCGTGGCGGTCGGGGTCGTAATATAAGTTCCCCAGACCGGGATATAGGCGTTTTCCGTCACGATTACATGTACATTCCTATATAGTCCCGCTCCCGGATACCAACGGGAGGATTCCGGCAAGTTCTCAAGGCGAACCGCCAAGGTGTTCTTTTTCCCCGGGATGAGCTGTTTCGTGATATCGAAATAGAAAGAATTATAGCCATACGGCCAATATCCAACCTCTTGCCCGTTCACGTAGACCTTGGCATGGCTCATCGCACCGTCGAACAGGATCGTGGCACGCTTCCCATCCGTAAATTGAGGAACTTCAAACTCGGTCCGGTACCAGCCGACTCCCACGAAAGGCAAACCTCCGGTTCGGCCGGCATGTTCCATGGCCTCCGTTTGTCCGTCTTGGGCGATAGCGACCTCTTGCTTATCATTCTGAGAGCTGAAAGGGCCGTAAATCGCCCAATCATGCGGAACGGTCACGGATTGCCACTTACTATCATTGAAAGTAGGATTGATAAACTCCGGGCAGTCTTCCCGGGCGAACTTCCAATTCTTTTCCAACAGGAACTCACTGCGTACTTGCGAGAAAAGCGCAGGGAAAAGGCAAAACAAACCGATCAAAATAGCGAAACTTGTTCTTTTCATTCGTTTTTTGTGTTTTTGTTATTCATAGCGGAACAAAAATAAGTATTTTTGTCTCCAATACAAACTAAATCAAAAGAATTGCACAGCATGTTGTTACAATTAGCTTTCGTTTTAATAGCCATCATCATAGGTGCCCGTATCGGTGGTATCGGATTAGGCGTGTTAGGAGGTCTCGGACTCGGTATACTCACCTTTGGATTCGGGCTCCAGCCCACTTCCCCTCCTATCGATGTCATGCTTATGATCGTTGCCGTAATAGCGGCAGCTAGTTGTATGCAAGCCGCTGGTGGACTTGATCTGATGGTTAAGTGGGCGGAGAAATTGCTTCGCAAGAATCCTCAACGAATCACGATATTAAGCCCGTTCGTCACCTATTTGTTTACCTTCATAGCCGGAACGGGGCATGTGGCTTATTCGGTCCTTCCGGTAATCGCCGAGGTCGCTACGGAAACGAAGATCCGTCCCGAACGTCCGATGGCGATCGCCGTGATCGCTTCCCAGCAGGCTATTACGGCCAGTCCGATATCGGCGGCTACGGTAGCGATGCTTAGTATGTTATCCGGATATCATATCTCCTTGATGGATATCCTTATGATATCTGTTCCCTGTACTTTATTGGGGGTATTGGCGGGAGCGATCTATTCTTTAAGGGTTGGTAAAGAATTGGATCAAGATCCGGAATACTTAAAGCGGGTAGCGAACCATGAGTTCAGTACGAAGCATTACGAGACGAAAGGCGTGGAAAACCAAAAGAAAGCGGCTTTATCGGTCGCTATATTTGTTCTCGCAACGATAGCGATCGTTATTTTTGGTTCTATGGAGTCCCTACGTCCGGTCTTTACCGTCGGCACGGAAAAGGTCTCGATGCAGATGTCACATATTATTGAGGTATTAATGTTGACAGCCTCCGCTTTCATCTTATTATTCACAAAAACGGATGGAATCAAGGCCGCACAGGGTTCCGTTTTTTCCGCAGGCATGCAAGCGGTGGTAGCGATCTTCGGTATCGCTTGGATGGGAGATACATTTATCGCCGGCAATATGACTGAATTAAAGGGATCTATCGAGCATATAGTTACACAGATGCCTTGGTTATTCGGATTGGCCCTTTTCGTAATGTCCATTTTATTATTTAGCCAAGCGGCTACCATTCGTGCGTTATTGCCGCTAGGGATCGCATTGGGAATCTCACCCTATATGTTGATCGCTTTATTCCCCGCCGTAAACGGTTATTTCTTCATCCCAAACTACCCGACAGTCGTAGCCGCCATCAACTTCGATCGTACAGGCACGACCCGCATCGGTAAATACATCTTGAACCATTCTTTCATGATGCCGGGATTGATAGCGACTGGGGTTTCTGTAGGATTGGGGTTACTATTCATTCAATTCATATAATAAGAAAGCAAAAAATAGAGACGCAGCATACACGCTACGTCTCTACACCCCACACCATATATCATATTATATTACTTCAACAATTTTTCCTGAATCAACTGCTTTAACTCCAGTTTTCCCATCGTGCCAATCATCATCTCACGGGGGCCGTCTAGCGGGCAAAACATCAAAGTGGGAATCGTTCGGATATTAAAGGCTGTCTCGAGTGCCTCCTCTTGATCTACATCCACCTTATAAATATAAATCTTCCCATCAAATTCTTTGGCAAACTCATCCAATATAGGGCTTAAGCGTTTGCAATAACCGCACCAAGGAGCGTGAAAATCTATGAGGCAAGGACGACTTCCTATATATTTCCAATCTTTGGGATTCGCCTCAAAATCACCTACATTGGCGATAAAACCATCTTTCGTTAAATCGATCACTACCATACTTCTCTATATTTTGATTTATAATATAACAAAGATAAGTATGAATAGGTTGCGGTATTTTTTATACTTTCGCGGCATCGTTTTAACAACAGACAGAATGCTCACACTTGATAAAATTTATCAGGCATCATATGCCTTGAAGACAGTCATCAGACGCACTGATTTAATCAGCGCTCCCAATATCAATCCGGAATCCCATATTTTTCTAAAACCAGAGAACTTACAAGTAACCGGATCGTTTAAAGTGCGCGGCGCTTGTTTCAAGATCGCCCAGCTTACGGAAGAAGAGAAATCGCATGGCGTAGTGGCTTGCTCGGCGGGAAACCATGCCCAAGGTGTGGCATTAGCGGCTACCGCTCATGGTATCAAGTCCTTAATCTGCTTGCCCGATAACGCTCCTATCTCTAAAGTCGAGGCTACTAAATCTTATGGGGCAGATGTATGCCTTGTCGAAGGTGTTTACGATGACGCCTATAACAAGGCTTTACAATTGAAGGATGAGAAAGGATACACATTTATCCATCCGTTTGATGATGAGGATGTGATCGCCGGACAAGGGACCATCGGTTTGGAGTTATTGGAACAACTCCCGGAAGTAGAGGCCGTAATCATTCCGATCGGAGGGGGTGGGCTGATCTCCGGAGTCGCCTATGCCATCAAGAACTTGAACCCGAATATCAGAGTTTACGGAGTGCAAGCCAAAGGAGCGCCCAGCATGTTAAACTCTATCGAGCATGGGAAAATCGAACGCCTCAAAGGTGTCCGTACCATAGCCGACGGTATCGCCGTAAAAGAACCGGGAATACATACTTTCGATCTTTGCCAGCAATATGTGGACGAGATCGTATCCGTGACAGACGATGAGATTTCCACCGCTATCCTCGCATTGATCGAGCAACATAAATTAATCGCCGAAGGGGCGGGTGCCGTAGCCGTGGCCGCCGCCATGTTTAATAAAGTACCCATCAAAGGGAAAAAAGTAATCTGTTTGATTTCCGGCGGAAATATCGACGTGAATATCCTTTCCCGGGTAATCGGACGTGGTTTGCAGAAATCCGGCCGCTCTTGTTCCATGACGATCGAATTGGTAGACAAACCCGGACAACTACAGCACGTATCTGAAATCATTGCCTCTACCGGCGCTAACGTAGTATCCGTATATCACGAGCGTGTCAGCCATACGGCTGATATCAATGGCTGTTATCTGCGGTTGGAGATGGAAACAAGGAATCAACAGCAGATTAATGAGATCCGGCAATTACTCACCGTTTCGGGATATAAGATAGTGGAAGGATAAACAATTCGCCCCTAAGCATACAATTGATTGGCAAACCATTACTGTGCCACTACTTTCCATAGGCGTGGCACAGCCGTGCCATCACGGTGGCACAAGCGTGCCCTAAGAATGGCACAAGCTAAATATTAATATATTGTCTTAATGTATTCACATACTCCTCCATCGCCAAGCGTCCTTTATCTGTGATCCGGCAAACCGTTCGGGGCTTCTTCCCGGCAAACCCCTTCTCGATCTCGATATAACCAGCTTCATTAAGTTTGTCCAATTGGACGCTGAGATTTCCTGCGGTAGCGCTCGTCTTCTCCTTGATATAGACAAACTCCGCCTCCTCCACCGATAGTAAAATGGACATCACCGCTAGCCGGAGTTGGGAATGCAATAAAGGATCTAATTCTTTAAACATTGTTTTTTAGCTTTATTATTAAGAATATGCCCGGGAATAATCATCATTACCACAAATGAAAGGCCAAAATACAAATACCATAAAACTGTGACAGGATCATGATTTATCAAACTCATCAGCATGTGGATAACTAAAACGAAAGCAACCACCGGAGAGTAAATCATCCATTTCTCCCGCAAGATAATGCCATTTATAGATACCCCTAATCCACAATATAATAACGATAAAGGAAGCATCAATATAAAATTGACGGATTGCCCATAAAGCGCACAAAATACCGCGATCAAGACGAACGTCAGTCCAAACATACAGCCAAACACTTGCCATACCTTGGAGATCGTCTTGTCCGTATAAGTCACCACGGCCGGCTCACAACCTCTTTGCTTATATGAAATAACTGGTCCGACAGCAAACATGAGCATCCATCCCCAAGACCAAATATAATTTTGAGTACACAATATCAAGGAGGATATCACGACCGATAAGAGCACAGTAAAATATCCCCAATAAAGTAACACATTGCCACTCCCTACTTTCATGTTTCGCTTACTGGAGTTAATCATCTGAGTGATAATATCCAGACTTTCTTTTTCTGATAATTTTCTATCTTCCATAATTGTATTTATTTTATGTTATTTTTCATTCAGGCGACTCCGTTCGGAACCGGAACCTATCTCAATCTTACTCTTCCTTACTTTCTTTCCGCTATTGAAATTCCATGTCAACGCAACCTTAAAGACCCTTCCAGTAAGTCCGTTTTCATAACGGGATGATGTTCGATAAACATCCAACGTACTGGCGTACTCATTGGCTTGGTTAAAGATATTATCGACTGAAACTGCCAACAATAGCTTATCATTAAATAGTTTCTTTCTCGCCATTACTCCAACCGTATGCCGGGGGGCGACCTCGCTATTACCGGAATATAGCCGGCTCGTTCCACTATACCGGGCCTCCACCGTAAAACCTGCCGGCAATGCAAAGGTAGCGATCGCATTGGCAAACCCTAAATAATGAGACAAGAAAGAAGACAATTCCGTCATCCGGATATCCTGCCGTACGCCTATGAAATTCCCTGTCAAGTTACACCAAGTAAAGGGTTGATACGGCAAGCTGACCGCTACAAACCAATGGTTTTCCCGATCGTGATTTTCATACGTGATATAGGATACATCGGGATTCGCCACATCTTGTTTACAGAACTCCCGGATCAAGTCGTGGTGCAAGTTTCCTCCTACAGTCACCGTATAACGATAATTATAAACCAACGTTACACTGAAACGATTGATATAAGTAGGACGCAGATAGGGATTCCCGATCTGGTAGCTATAGTCCGAACTCTGTATACGATTCGGATTCAAGGTATAGAACGGAGGACGTTCGATATTACGAGCATATTGCCCGACCAGCATCCACCTCTTGATGGGATCGAACGCATAGGTCACGCTCAAGTTCGGAAAAAGATCCAGATAATCCCGACTAAAATCCTCACTTCTATCCGACGTCTTGGAATATTCCGCACGTACCCCCGCAGCAAACGACCAGTTCTTGATCTCCGCAGAGAAAGAGGCGTAAGCTCCTACTATATTTTCATTATATCTCAAGGTATATCCATATTCCTCATTTGGAATCCAGCTACCACTAGAGGTTACCCCCTCATACAAGGAATGATCATCCATCAATGTATAGGCATATTTGGTCCCGATTTTCAAAGACATTTTTTCACGCAAATTCTTTTGGAAAGAAATATCGGTTGTCGCCATATCATAATCCGCCGCCGCATGACTCCGGTAAACCGTGTCATAGCTCCAACTAGACTGTTCATAACAGATCGTATGGAAATTATCCCCGGTTGATCGCTTACTTACGTAATCGGCTATGACCTTAAATACCGAGCCTCGATCATCCATTTCGCGTAAGTAATTGACCGTAGCGGAAAACGTGTTATAATCATCCTTCTGTCGATAATTCCCCGTACTCTTCATAGGATAAGAGTTCTTTACTAAATCCGTTTGACTCCAAGATGTTCCATCCGAAGCTTGATTGATATATTCGATCTCAGCTCCGACACTATTCAGCGAATCGATCTCGAAAATAGCCCCGACACGTCCATTCCCATATTTGGAATCCGTATCATACAAAGATTGAGACACAAACTTATTCCCCACCGTTCCGTATTCCCTGTTGGAGTTCATCTCTCCTTTATCCCGGGGAGTAAAAGTACCCGATACCGCTCCATTCAAGCTCCATTTCCCGACACGTGCATTTACGGACGCCGATGGAATATACCCTTGTAAAGATGGAGACAATGACGTACCTAAAGATACATATCCTTGCATACCGTTATCCGGACGTCGCCGCAATGAGATCTTGATCACTCCACCCTTAGTTGAGGCCTCATACTCAACTCCCGCGATCGGTATTACCTCAATCCTTTTTATATCCTCCGATTTCAAAGACCGCAAATAAGCCAGTAGTTCCTCTCCCGTTAAACGAATCTCACGATCATCCACAAACACCTTCGTTCCTTGCGCCCCGTTTATCGAGATAGTTTCATCCGAGAGCCAGACACCCGGTGCCTGTGACAATAATTCCGTACCATCCTTTCCGGCAGATGGCATGACCGACATGATAAAGCGGTCCGCCTTCCGCTCGATATTCTTCGCTTGAACAACGACTTCCCTCAGAACATGGTTCGATAGATCTAGAATCAAGGAATCCCGCCGTTTTATCGGCAAGATCAGCTCTTTCCGTAAAGGCTCGTATCCGAGGCATTGAACAACAAGCCTATACTTCCCAGCCTCCGCCTCCATGCTAAAATCGCCATCACTATTGGCCACGGTACCCTCTACCTGTTTTTCTCCCGATAAAAGCACAGCGGTCGCATATTCCACGGCATTTCCCTCCGCATCGGAAACATGGGCTTTATAAACCGTTTGTCCCGAGATCTTTTGGGCACTACTCCCGCCTATCGCCAAAATCCAGAGCCATAGTAGTAAAAACCGTACCATGGCTCTATTGATTTACCGGATAATACAGTTTTAATTTGAAAGTCGCTTCCTCATCCTTCACCTCGCAACTTTTCAACACATATCCTTCCGCAGGCCCTTTTCCTTCCAGCATATCCATTTGCCAATTCTCGTTCTCGTCATGGAATACGGACAGATCAAACTTTTCCCAATCCACGTTTTCCAGCCGGATCGTAACCTTTCCTTTCTCAGACTTCGCCATGCCATAAACAGGCTTGGTATCTTTTCCTGACTGAGCCATAACTAGGATATTCCCATGGTTATCACGTATATTTCCAATCTCTACAATAATAGTACGTGCCTCTATGCAACCACATACCAACATGAATAAAGATAATATGAATAAAACTCGTCTCATTTTAGTATCCTCCTCTTAATTATTATCACTGTTACTGCAAACAAGTTTATTTTATAAACCATCCATGGATAAAAAAATGCAAAGGAGCTGCGCATCACTCTTTGCACATCGCAAATATAGACAAGTTTATTTTATAAACCAAATAATATTATAAAATATTCCAATAAAAATTTGACTCTGCAAAATACAGCCAAAATCCCCCACTAACCCTCCTAGAAAACACGTACATGCTTTCAAAACAACTATTTTAAGTTTGAAACAAAGCAACTTTTTCGCTATATTGCGCACATTTAGAATATATATGAACAGGACCAACATACAAATAACTAAAGATATGAACGAACGAATAATTGCTATACAAGCAGATATTACGACATTGGATGTAGACGCCATCGTAAATGCCGCGAACAATAGCTTATTGGGAGGTGGCGGCGTAGACGGTGCCATCCATTGGGCCGCCGGTCCGGAACTCCTTGACGAATGCCGGACTTTACAAGGATGCCCGACCGGAGAGGCGAAGATAACGAAAGGTTATCGATTGAAAGCCCGTCATGTCATACACACCGTCGGTCCCATCTACCGAAACGGACAACACGGAGAGCCGGAGCTACTGGAAAATTGTTATCGAAACTCCTTGCGATTGGCGAAAGAGAACAGACTGAGAACAATCGCTTTCCCATCAATAAGCACCGGCGTATATGGCTATCCTATCGAGGAGGCGGCACAGATAGCGATCCGCACGATCGATACCTTCCTAAAAGAGAATCCGGAAATCCAGCAAGTCACGATGTGCTGTTTCTCCGGATACGACAAATCGGTTTATACGAAAGCGCTGGAACAAATTACAACTCACGAGCCGTAATGTGGAAACACCCTTGCTTGCGTTCGTGCTTGATATAGCAACGATCCGCCCTGCGCAAATCACGAAGCACGGAGGCAAGCACCATTTTCAAGCGGTCCTTATCAATATTTAAGGTATCTTTCTCATCTATCTTAGTATAGCGTACCCATGATACATCGAACGTAGTTCCGTATTGGTGGGCAGAGTTGAGAGAAGAGTTCGTATTCCTTTTTCTCAATTTCTTGACATCGGCAACCGTACGGGTTACACTGGTTACCTTTATTTTATAGATGGAAGCATTCAAGTTTTTCAATGAGTCTTGGAAGTTTTTCCCGATATCCTCCAGCAGATTAGCGGCTTCCGGCACCAAATACGGAATAGAGTGCGTCAACTCCTCTACCTCGTAATAGTCATTCGTCTTGATCTCCACCATATCCCGGGAGGCGTGCTCCGCTCCTTCCCTCGAAGAGACAGGCTCTATGCCGATCTTCTTCGCGACGGACAAATGAACGTCATTCAAATCATTAAAATCACGATTATAGCTTCCATTGTACCAAATCTTCTTCAATTCACCTCTTTTCTCCTTACAAGAAGAAAAAGCCGTCGCCGACACGATCACGGCCAGCAACAACATCACATTAAACACAGTCTTCATCTTCATTACCTTCGTTTTGCCAGACAAACATACGGAAAAATCCGAAATTACCCCTTAACTCCAATTAGTTTTTCTCTAAATGGTAGACGGACGGCTGAAAGATGTGTTCCCGTGAAATAAAACTTCTCCCTTTGCATCAATGGATAAAGAATATTACTAATTTTGTAACTTGATTCGAATAATAAAAAATAGCACATCTTTTTGAAGCGTAATTTAATAAAAGGAATAGCGGATGATTGAAAGAATTTATATTCTTGAAAGCGTAGACCCGGTAATTTTCTACGGTGTGAATAACTCTAATATGCAATTGATCAAGACATTGTTTCCGAAATTGCGTATCGTTGCCCGTGGAAATGTGATGAAAGTGATTGGAGATGAGGATGAGTCCGAGCTTTTTCTCAAGAAAATCCGTGAGGTGGAAAAATACTGTGAGGAGTTTAACTCGCTCTCCGAAGACGTGATTCTGGATATTATAAAAGGGAAAGGTCCCACGGTCGTGAAGCAGGAGAACCTGATCATCCACGGCATGAATGGCAAGCCGATTACCGCACGTACCGAGAATCAACAGTTATTGGTAAAGGCTTTCGAGAACAACGATCTGGTTTTCGCCACAGGACCCGCCGGTTCGGGCAAAACATTCGTCGCTATCGCCCTAGCCGTAAAAGCATTAAAGAATAAGGAAGTACGGAAGATCATCTTAAGCCGTCCCGCCGTGGAAGCCGGAGAAAAACTGGGTTTCTTGCCGGGTGAGATGAAAGATAAGCTAGATCCCTATCTGCAACCGCTTTACGATGCCTTGCAGGATATGATACCGGCAGCCAAGCTGAAGGAATATATGGAGAATAACGTGATACAGATCGCCCCGCTAGCGTTTATGCGCGGTCGTACCTTGAACGACGCCGTCATTATATTGGACGAGGCGCAAAACACGACGACGCATCAAATCAAGATGTTCTTGACCCGCTTGGGTATGAACGCCAAGATGATCGTCACCGGAGATGTCACGCAGATAGACCTTCCGCCTTCTACCACGTCCGGATTGATACAGGCCATGCAAATATTGAAGGGCGTAAACGGGATCGGTAAGATCGAGTTCACCAAGAAAGATATTGTCCGGCATAAACTTGTCCAACGAATCGTAGAGGCTTATGATAAGTTCGATGATAAACGGAAGAAAGAGATCAAAGAGGCAAAAGAGAAGAAAACGAATATAGACAACAACTAAAAGTAAGAGTCATGAAGAAGGCATTAGTTAAAACAGACTTCAATTTCCCGCGACAAAAGAGCGTATACCATGGGAAAGTACGCGACGTGTACAACATCAATGACGAGGTATTGGTAATGGTCGCTACAGACCGTATTTCCGCTTTCGATGTTATCTTGCCGGAAGGTATTCCTTACAAGGGACAAATGTTAAACCAGATCGCCGCCAAGTTCCTTGACGCTACGACTGATATTTGTCCGAACTGGAAAATGGCGACTCCGGACCCGATGGTAACGGTTGGCGTTCAATGCCAAGGTTTCCCGGTTGAGATGATCGTACGCGGTTATCTGTGCGGAAGCGCATGGCGTGCTTATAAGAGCGGCGTGCGTGAGATCTGCGGCGTGAAACTACCGGAGGGTATGCGTGAAAACCAACGTTTCCCCGAACCCATCATCACCCCGACCACAAAGGCTGAGATCGGAGAGCATGATCAAGATATCTCTAAAGAGGAGATTCTCGCTAAAGGTTTGGTCTCTAAAGAGGACTACGAGGTTCTTGAGAAATATACGATGGCCTTGTTTAAACGCGGTACCGAGATCGCTAAGGAACGTGGCTTGATCTTGGTTGACACGAAATATGAGTTCGGTCATCGTGACGGCAAGATCTATTTGATCGACGAGATCCATACTCCGGATTCCTCCCGTTATTTCTACTCAGAAGGATACGAGGATCGTTTCGCCAAAGGGGAACCGCAGAAGCAACTTTCCAAGGAGTTCGTCCGCGAATGGTTGATGGAAAATGGCTTCCAAGGTAAATCCGGACAGAAAGTTCCTGAAATGACACCGGAGATCGTAGAAGGAATCAGCAACCGATATATCGAATTGTTCGAGCATATCACAGGGGAGACTTTCGTAAAAGGCGAGACTGATAATTTGCTGAACCGCATCGAGAAAAACGTTACCGAATATTTACAGAATAAATAAGATACCGCACATGACACAGTATGGTTCAGAGACAATACTTCCTTATAACAAAGAGGAACAAAAGGGCACGCAAGTCAAACGTATGTTCGACTCGATAGCCGAAACGTATGATCAACTCAACCATACTCTCTCATTTGGTATCGACAAGATATGGCGCAGGAAAGGGATCGCTTTCCTGCGTCCTTTCTCTCCTAAAACGATACTGGATATCGCTACCGGTACCGGAGACTTGGCTATCTCCATGTACAAAAAGCTGCGACCCGACCATATCGTCGGTGCCGACATCTCGTTAGGCATGATGGAAGTGGGACGGAAAAAAGTAGCTGCCGCCGGTTATTCGGAGCATATATCCTTCGAGCAACAGGACTGTACGGCCTTGACCTACGAGGAAAACTCGTTCGATGCCGTAACCGCCGCTTTCGGGGTTCGTAATTTTGAGAACATAGAGCAAGGTATCTCAGAGATGTACCGGGTGCTGAAACCCGGTGGGCATATCATGATCTTGGAACTTTCCACACCGGAACATTTTCCCATGAGACAACTCTACCAGATCTATTCAAAGACCGTCATCCCCTTTATCGGACGTCTACTCTCTAAAGAAAAAGTCGCGTATAATTATTTGCCGGCTTCCATCAAGGTAGTTCCTCAGGGAAAGGTCATGACGGATTTACTCACCCGCCAAGGCTTCAAGCAGGCCCGTGTACGGACCTTTACCTTCGGGATCTGTTCATTATATACAGGATCTAAAGAATAAACAATAAAAAGGTTATGCAGAAATATGGCTTACTGGGATATCCCCTCGGACATTCGTTTTCTAAAACGTATTTCAACCAGAAGTTTGAAGCGGAGAAGATCGACGCTGAGTACTTGAATTTCGAGATTCCCTCTATCAAGGAGATTAAGAACGTAATCAAAGAAAACCCTGAACTTAACGGTTTAAACGTGACCATTCCTTATAAGGAACAAGTAATCCCATATTTAGACGATTTGGATGACGATGCCCGTCAGATCGGAGCGGTAAATGTCATCAAGTTCACAAAAGGTCTTTTCGGCAAACTTAAACTGAAAGGATATAACTCGGATATTATCGGATTCAAGCAATCGATTGATCCTTTATTGAAAGAAACGCACCGGAAAGCGTTGATCCTTGGTACGGGAGGGGCGTCGAAGGCAGTCTTCCACGGACTGAAACAGCTAGGCGTTGGTGCCACGCTGGTTTCTCGCAAACCGAAAGAATTTTGTATCACGTACGATGAGATTACTCCGAAAACCATGGAGCAATATACGGTGATCGTAAACACGACTCCCTTAGGCATGTTCCCTAATATAGACTCATGTCCGGATATCCCGTACGATTTACTTACGCCGAATCATCTATTGTATGATTTACTTTACAATCCGGATGAGACCCTTTTCATGAAGAAAGGAAAAGAAAAAGGCGCCATCGTGAAAAATGGTCTGGAAATGCTTCTATTACAGGCTTTCGCCGCTTGGGAGATCTGGCAGAAATAGATCGAACGATATCTTTCCAACCACATGATTTGATGAAGCTAGCTTCGTGAGCCAATGAAGTTAGCTTCGTTAGTCAATGAAGTTAACTTCACAAGCGTATGAAGTTAACTTACTTCAACCAAGTCAATACATAGTCCGGTGTAACTTGATATGCCAACTCATATTCCCGGCATGCCTCGGTCCGGGTTTCTCGTCCCTTAAACGTCCCACTCGATAAATAAGGAAAAGGATTCACGTGAAGATGCTTTTGAAAGTCCACTCCTTCCTGCCCGATTATCTTGAACAAGGTTTCTTTGGCGCACCAATGGATTAATAGATGCTCGACCTCATGCTCCAGATCGATACCCGCCTCTTCCTCCGGATTCATAAAGCGACTTCGTATTTTCAAGATCCGGTCCGAACGATACTCGATATCGATCCCTGTCGGACGCTTATCCAAGATTACCGCCACATAATCTTTCGTATGAGATATACTTATATATAAAGGTACGCACGCGAGGAACGGGGCACCCGTAGAATGATAGTCAACCCTTACCTCCTCTCCTAAAAGCTCTTTTAAAAGCACCCGGCTGGCGAAACGTTCCTGCCTCCGCTTCTCTGCCGATACCCGCTCCAAAAAAGAAGAATAGTCCGCTTTATGCTCAAGCATCCCCAAAAGCTCATCAGAACTTTCTTCCATTTTCCAGACTCCATGCAGCGGCGAGAGTTGTTTATATAGCAAGGCCATATTATTCTTTCCAACTAAAAGTTTGTATAAGTTCTATGATATCTTCCCGGATATATTGGATAGCGGGAGCTAATGAATCCGCATTGGGTTTACAGTCAAAATACAAGGCTCCCCGGAAGAAATTCGATACACTATCTGTCAACAGGAATTGTATGGGAGAAGCCGATTCTCCATCCAGAAGAAACAGCGAGCCATAAACGTTTGCGGCAGGGTTGGAATACGCTTTCTCCGATATCCGATTCTCCGACTTTATTTGGCGGGCGACGAAAGAGCGGCTTTCCGTCTCCACCGTCACCAAGGACGCGGGAGTAATTGGCAAATAGCTGCAATAAAGCTTAGCCTCTAACTCCGGATACGAGATATTCAAGCCCGTAACACCCTTCTTTTGATCCGGCACCTCTATGACCGCAGTCTGAGAGACATCAAAATTAAAAGGCAGGTAACTGAGATCAAGCGGTTTATATTGTGCCTTCGAAGGTTCGATACGAACATAGCCCCGTGGCTTCGGCGTATATTCCACACACGAAATACAGCATATCCCTAAAAACAGAGACCCTCCTATGACAGCAGCTATCCATTTCATAAACATTTACTTCGTATCTTTCCCATTCTCATCATTCCCTGTACCTTCAAGGATACGGTTAAATTTAACCTTTAATATCCTCCTGTTATCCACTTCCAGCACTTGGAAACGATATTCCTTAAAATCTATAATCTCCCTACGGCGTGGAAAATCCCCTTTTATCTCCAACAAAAGACCGGCCAAAGTTTCCACTTCTTCCGTCAATTTACCAAAATCTGAGGGATCGGCATCGATAACCCGGAAGAAATCCGTCAATAATATCTTTGCCTCAAAGATCAAGCTACCGTCTGCTAAACGGATGAATTGTTGCTCATCCTCATCATACTCATCGGAGATCTCTCCGACAATTTCCTCTAGGATATCTTCCATCGTCACGATACCGGAGGTACCGCCAAACTCATCGACCACGATCGCCATATGAATTTTATTGGTACGGAACTCTTCCAGCAAATCATCGATCTTCTTGGTTTCCGGCACGAAATAGGCCGGTCGGATCAAGCTCTGCCAACGGAATGTATCGGGCTTGTCAATATAGGGCAATAAGTCCTTGATATATAAGATACCTTTTATATTATCCTCAGTCTCGGAATATACCGGAATACGCGAATAGCCGGATTTGATAATAAAATCAACCACCTCACGGAAACTGATCTTGATCTCGATATCTTCCATATCCAAACGAGGAGTCATGATCTCATCAGCGGTCTTATTATAAAACTTGATAATCTCCGCCAGCATCTCCTTCTCCTCCGGGATCTCGGTAGAGGTTAGCTCTAACGCTTTAGAAAGCTCATCTACAGAGATATCATATTTCTTTTTCGCTAACGCTCTATTGATGACCGATGTGGAATTAACCAAGATTTTCGAGAATGGGCGGCAGAAGCGTTCCAAACCACTTAATACGGAGGCTGAAAAACGAACAAAACGCAAAGAATTCTTCTGTGCGTAAATCTTAGGCATGATCTCCCCAAAAAGTAAAAGCAAGAAAGTCAGTAGAATCGTCTCAAGCACAAAGCCTAGAAGAGGAGCGGCCGAGAAATTAATCCAAGCGTTAATCGCATAGGTACACAACATAACGACCGCCACATTTACGAAATTATTAGCGATCAATATAGATGCCAATAGATACTCCGAACGTTCAAGGAGACGTTTGATAACAGGATCTGCCGGGCGATTCTCTTCCCCGATCTCATTTAGGTCGCCCGGGGTTAGAGAAAAGAATGCCACTTCAGAGGCCGACACGAAGCCGGAAACAAACAGCAGTAAAAAAGCGAGGCTTAATGCGATCACAGGACCCGCTGTCAGCGCCTGCACCGTTACGTTTTCAAATAAGCCCGATAAATAATAGTCCGAGTCCAAGGGAAACAGTATTAGTTAAACAATATCAGAACGGGAGATCATCCGCGTCACTGGATTCTGAGAATGCGCTAGGCTGCGAGGCGGCTGGCTGTTGATAAGCGGTATTTGGCGCCGTAGTCGGTTGAGCCGATTGTCCTTGCCCCACATTGGGCTGCATACTACCGCCTTGTGCAGTCGTATTTCCACCATCGGCCGGACGGGAACCCGTACTGTAAAACTCGATACGATCCGCATGGATCTCCGTAACATATCGTTTCACGCCGCTTTGGTCATCATAATTACGAGTACGAATCTTGCCTTCCACATATACACCGGAACCTTTACGTACCCATTTTTCCACGAAAGGAACCAAATCCCGACGAACTACGATATTATGCCACTCCGTACGTTCCGGAACCACCGTTCCATTTGCCAACGTATACCCACGTTCCGAGGTTGCCAGCGGGAAATTAGCGACAGCGGCACCACTGTCAAAATAGCGAACGTCAGGATCTTTGCCTACGTTGCCGATCAATATAACCTTATTCAATGACATAATTCAAATTCTTAATAACCATACAAAGAAACACAAATTCAATCATTCTCACAAGTTTCCGTTTAATTTCTCTAAATAAATATGTATCAGCCGGGGAACGGCATACTTCTCAATATCCCGGCAAGGCAAAGAGAGATAATTCCCCAAGGATTCCGGAACCAGCTCTATCTCTATTTGATAGAAAGAAGCGTATAAAATTTGATGGGAGAGCGTATGCTTTACATTCGATAACCCTTGGGTGATACTCAATTTTCCAGCATCTCCCAATAGGTTACGGAAGGCTTGCGTCTCACACAAACCGGAAAAATCCATCGCATGATCCGTCTCGATCAAAGGAAATTCATACAAGCCGGTCCAGATATCCTTCCCCGCCCGTCTGTTCATCCAAGTTTGTCCTTTATATATAATGTATAGATAGTGGAAATAACGATCCCTTGTCTTCGTCTTATTTTGTTTCACCGGATAAGCTTGCACATTGCCGGAAGCGAACGCCATGCATTTATCTTTTAGCGGGCACACCCCGCAGTCCGGGTTTTGAGGAACACATTGCAAAGCACCCAATTCCATGATCGCCTGATTATGCGTCCCTGCGTTCTTAGGGTCCAAGATCATTCCGGCCAGTTCCGCGAATTGCTTTTTACCCTTCGTGGTGTCGATCGGCGTATCTACGGCAAACAAACGGGAAAGTACCCGGTACACATTTCCATCCACGACCGGACACGGTTGGTTCCAAGCAAAGGAGACGATCGCCGCCGCCGTATACTCCCCGATACCTTTCAAGGATAATACCTCTTTATAATTCTCCGGGAAAACCCCGTTAAACCGCTCCATGATAGATTTAGCCGCCGCATGTAAGTTACGAGCCCGGCTATAATACCCCAAGCCCTGCCAATATTTCAGCACCTCATCCTCTTCCGCCGCCGCTAGAGATGCCACATCCGGGAAACGTTCGGTGAAACGCAAAAAATACTCCAATCCCTGTACAACCCGGGTTTGTTGCAATATAATCTCCGATATCCAGATGATATAAGGGTCTCTCGTTTCCCTCCAAGGAAGCTCTCTTTTATAGGTTTCATACCACTCAACCAATATCCGGCTGATTTCTAACTCACTTTCATACTGTAACATAACTGCTCCCTTTCTCACTTTTCAACATCATAACTATTTGATTACCGCAAACATACATATATATTACGAATCGAGAAGAATCTTTTTATTTAAAAATTGAAGCTCAATTCTTTTTCCACTTAAATAAAAAGCTATATATTTGCATTCCAAAAAATTAATAGGTCAAAATCAATTAATTAATTTATAGACATGACTAAAGCAGATATTGTTAGCGAGATTTCAAAAAGCACTGGTATCGACAAACAGACAGTGCTAGCAAGCGTTGAGTCCTTCATGGATATCGTAAAAAGTTCTTTAGCCCAAGGCGAAAACGTTTACTTGAGAGGTTTCGGAAGTTTCGTTATTAAGAAGAGAGCTCAAAAGACAGCTCGTAATATTTCAAAAAATACTACGATCATCATCCCGGAACACAACATTCCGTCATTCAAGCCGGCTAAGACTTTTATTGGTGAAGTTAAGTAATTAATTATTATACGTTTAATTTAAAATTTTAAAGCGATGCCTAGCGGAAAGAAAAGAAAAAGACATAAAATGTCTACGCACAAGCGCAAAAAGAGACTGAAGAAGAATAGACATAAGAAGAAATAAGTCTATCTAACGAACTCTAAAGAACAAACTTAATAAGTGACCTTTTAAGTTTGTTCTTTGCGTATTTTATAAGGTCTGATCTTAAAAACACATCTTAAGTGATTAGTGAATTAGTAGTTGATGTACAGCCCAAAGAGGTATCTATCGCCGTCTTGGAGGACAAGAGCCTTGTGGAGCTCCAAAAGGAGGCCCGCAACGTCTCGTTCGCCGTTGGTGATATCTATCTAGGTAAGGTTAAGAAACTGATGCCGGGCTTAAACGCTGCGTTCATTGATGTCGGTTACAAAAAGGATGCGTTTCTTCACTATTTGGACTTAGGTCCTAACTTCAACACCCAACAGAAATATTTAAAGCAATTGCTGAGCGATCCCAAAAAGGCGCCGGTACTGTCGAAAACTCAGATTCTACCGGAGATCGAAAAGAACGGGAGTATTAGCGACGTGCTGAAAGTAGGACAAGAGGTGTTGGTTCAAATTGCTAAAGAGCCTATCTCGACGAAAGGTCCCCGATTGACTTCCGAGCTTTCTTTTGCCGGAAGATATATCGTGCTGATACCGTTCGCCGATAAAGTATCTGTCTCCACCAAAATTAAATCAAGCGAGGAACGGGCTCGTTTGCGCCAGTTAATCCAAAGTATCAAACCGAAGAATTTCAGTGTTATCGTACGGACATCCTCGGAGGGCAAACGTGTCGCAGAGCTTGATCATGAACTAAAGACATTGGTGAAACGATGGGAAGATAATATCGTGAAGGTGCCTAAACTCAAAGCTCCGGCTATCGTTTACGAAGAAACGGCACGTACCGTAGCTTTACTTCGGGATATATTCAACCCCTCTTTCCAAAATATTTATGTAAATGACAAGGAGGTCTACAATAATGTCCGCGACTATGTAAGCTTGATCGCACCGGGACGGGAAGAAATCGTACAGTTATATACGGGAGAGCTTCCTATCTTTGACAACTTTGCGGTCACCAAGCAAATCAAGTCGCTATTCGGACGAACTGTCACTTACAAGAGTGGAGCTTACTTGATTATCGAGCACACGGAAGCTATGCACGTTATCGACGTGAACAGCGGGAACCGTTCCAAAGGCAGCGATGCTCAAGAGAAGACAGCTATCGACGTAAATATAGCCGCCGCCGATGAGATCGCCCGTCAGCTCCGCTTACGAGACATGGGAGGTATCATCGTTATAGACTTTATCGATATGGCAGAGGCTGCCAACCGGCAAAAGCTATTTGAACACATGACAAAGGCAATGGCAAATGACCGGGCTAAACACAACATCCTTCCTCTTAGTAAGTTTGGCTTGATGCAGATTACCCGTCAGCGGGTACGTCCGGCAATGGACGTGGATACGTCAGAAGACTGCCCATCCTGTTTCGGAACAGGAACGGTTAAGCCTTCCATCCTGTTTACCGACAGCCTGGAAGAAAAAATAGATTGCTTAGTAAACAAACATCACGTGAAGAAATTCACCCTGCATGTACATCCGTATGTCGCAGCGTATGTGAACAAGGGGTTGTTCCCCTTGAGCATGAAGTGGAAAATGAAGTACACCCATGGTTTAAAAGTTATTCCCAATCAAAGTCTCGCCTTTCTTGAATACAAATTCTTTGATGCCGACAAGAATGAGCTTGACATGAAAGAAGAAAAGGAAATAATCAACAAATAACAAGAGAAGCCCCGGGCCTATTAAAACGGTTCCGGGGCTTTTTGTATCCTGCCAAACCGTCAAAATGTCACGATTCATGACACGTATTATTTATTTTCAAACCCGAACTTCTTTGGCACGGCATTTGTTGAATACTATGTGAATCCTTTCAACAAGGAAGATGACGGACGATGAATAATAACAATTAAAATATTTACAATCATGGGAAAGATTATTGGAATCGACTTAGGAACAACCAACTCTTGTGTTGCCGTATTGGAAGGTAACGAACCGGTTGTTATTGCGAACAGCGAAGGTAAAAGAACAACACCTTCAATCGTAGCTTTCGTAGAAGGCGGCGAGCGTAAGGTAGGTGATCCCGCAAAACGTCAGGCTATCACCAATCCTGAAAAGACTATATTCTCTATCAAACGTTTCATGGGTGAAACTTATGACCAAGTACAAAAGGAAATCAATCGCGTTCCTTATAAAGTAGTGCGTGGTGATAACAACACTCCTCGTGTAGATATCGAAGGACGTTTGTATACTCCGCAGGAAATCTCAGCGATGATCCTGCAGAAAATGAAAAAGACAGCTGAGGATTATTTGGGACAGGAAGTAACGGAAGCCGTTATCACAGTACCTGCTTACTTTAGTGACGCTCAACGTCAGGCTACGAAAGAGGCTGGTGAGATCGCAGGTTTAACCGTACGCCGTATCGTAAACGAACCGACTGCCGCTTCTTTGGCTTATGGTTTGGATAAGACGAACAAAGATATGAAGATCGCCGTATTCGACTTAGGTGGTGGTACATTCGATATCTCCATCCTTGAGTTAGGTGACGGCGTATTCGAGGTAAAATCAACAAACGGTGATACTCACCTTGGTGGTGATGACTTCGACCACGTAATCATCGACTGGTTGGCTGAAGAATTCGAACGTGAGGAAGGTGTAGACTTACGTAAAGACCCGATGGCTTTACAACGTTTGAAAGAAGCTGCCGAGAAAGCGAAGATCGAGTTGTCAAGTACGACTAGCACGGAGATCAACTTGCCGTATATCATGCCAGTAAACGGTATTCCAAAGCACTTGGTTAAGACTTTGACTCGTGCTAAATTCGAGCAATTGGCTGACGGTCTGATCCAAGCATGTATCGAACCGTGCCGTCAATCCTTGAAAGACGCAGGTTTGTCAACTTCTGATATCGACGAAGTGATCTTGGTAGGTGGTTCTACTCGTATCCCGGCTGTACAGGCTATCGTTGAGAAATTCTTCGGTAAAGCTCCGTCTAAGGGCGTTAACCCGGATGAAGTAGTAGCCGTAGGCGCAGCGATCCAAGGTGGTGTATTGACAGGAGAGGTTAAAGACGTATTGCTGTTGGATGTTACTCCGCTGTCTTTAGGTATTGAGACAATGGGTGGTGTAATGACTAAATTGATCGAGTCTAACACGACAATCCCGACCAAGAAGTCCGAGACATTTACGACTGCCGTAGACAATCAGCCTTCTGTTGAGATCCACATCTTGCAAGGTGAGCGTTCTTTGGCTAAAGATAACAAGTCTATCGGTCGTTTCCACTTGGATGGAATACCTGCCGCACAACGTGGTGTTCCTCAGATCGAGGTTACATTCGATATCGACGCTAACGGTATATTGAACGTATCGGCCAAGGATAAAGGAACCGGTAAAGTACAAAGTATCCGTATCGAGGCTTCCAGCGGTTTGAGCGATGATGAGGTTAAGCGTATGAAAGAAGAGGCTGCCGCAAACGCAGAGGCCGATAAGAAAGAGAAAGAGCGTATCGATAAATTGAATCAAGCGGATAGCATGATCTTCCAGACCGAGAAACAATTGAAAGATCTTGGCGACAAGCTTCCGGCAGACAAGAAAGCTCCGATCGAAGGTGCCTTGAACAAATTGAAAGAAGCTCATAAGGCTCAGGATATCGCAGGTATCGATGCTGCTATGGCAGAATTGAACAGCGTATTCCAAGCAGCTAGCCAAGAAATGTACAACGCTCAAGGTGGCGGCGCTCAAGGCGGCCCGCAAGCAGATCCTAACTTCGGTGGTCAACAAGCTGGCGGTAACGCAGGTAGCAGCAACAACAGCAAAGACGGTAACGTTACGGACGTTGACTTTGAGGAAGTGAAATAAGTATCGGTAAACAACGATAACTAACGATAGAAAAGTAGGGTGTAGCTCAATGAGTTACACCCTACTTTTGTTTTTAACACTTTCTGATAGATTTGCTTATTTCTCGGATTTTCATCGTATATTTGTACCATATTTGTGCCGCGATAAAAAAGTAGGAAATCTGCGACAAAATACAAATGGGTTAAATGTAAACAAGTAAATATCAGCATTATGCCAGCAGCAAAGTTTGAAATAAAGCGCAAATGCCAAGTGTGCGGTCAAGAGTTCATTGCCAAGACCATAGAATCATGGTATTGTTCCAAACGCTGTTCCAACATTGCGTATAAGCGTAGAAAAGACGAGGAGAAGCGAAACCAACGATTGGATGAGATAGTGAAGAGCATCCCGAAACACCAAGATTATATTAAGGTGTCGGAAGCCTATGCCCTGTTCGGCATCAGCAAAGATACGCTGTATCGTCTGATACATAAAGGCACTATCTCACATATAAACCTTGGCACGAACCAGATTCGTGTGAGTAAAGAAGAACTGCTGAAACTCTATCCGCTACGGAAGAAAGCTCTGGCAAAACCAAAGCCTGTTGCTAAACTATATAGCTTGGAGCCTAAAGACTGTTATACTATCGGCGAAATATCCAAGAAGTTTCATTTAGAAGACAGTACAGTCTACCTGCATATTCGCAAATATTCTATCCCAACCCGACAGATAGGCAACTTCGTTTATGTACCTAAGAAAGAAATTGATAACCTATATAAAGGAATGAAGCAATGAAGAAAGCGTTGGCCAATACACGAGTTTCGGTAAAACTCCGCAAGTCGGAATACCGTGAGGAATGGTACCTGTATGTTGAAGCCTATCCGGTTTTTCAAGCGGACAAACCCACTCCCCAAAGAGTGCGTGAATATCTGAACCGTACCATCACCACTCCCATTTGGGATAAGTCGCGGAACGCCCGAACTGACAAGGACGGCAAAACCACTTATAAGCCTAAACGTGATTTGAACGGCATCATCCTATGCAAGTCACAGTTAGACCAAGAATCGTGTATCTATGCCGACAAGGTGAGAAGCCTGCGCCAAAAGGAATACGATAATGCCTTGCTTTATTCAGAAACCGATGCGGAACAGGCAGAGCAGCTGGAGCGTTCACGTTGCAACTTCATTGAATACTTCGACCATGTGCAGCGGTTACGCCACGCCCATAGCTCCGATTCCATTATCATCAACTGGAAGCGTGTGCATGAACTGTTGAAAATCTTTGCGAAAGGCGATACCATTCTTTTCTCACAGATAGACTTGAAACTGATAGAATCATTCCGTATGTTCCTATTGAACGCCCCACAGGGAGGTGGTAAGAAAGGTGTCATTTCGCAAAACACAGCATCCACTTATTTCTCCATATTCAAAGCCGCACTGAAGCAGGCTTTCATTGACGGCTATCTGACGGTTGATATTGGAGCAAAGGTTAAGGGCATTCAAGGTCAAGAAAGCCGTAGGGAATACTTGACCATAGATGAACTGAACCGTTTGGCTCAAACTCCATGCGACCCATTGTTGAAGCGTGCCGCCCTCTTTTCCGCACTTACCGGGCTTCGCCATTGCGACATTCAAAAGTTGAAGTGGTCAGAAATAGAGGTATTCAACGGCAGTTACCGATTGAACTTCACCCAGCAAAAGACTAAAGGCGTTGAGTATATGCCCATATCCGAACAGGCATTTCAATTATGTGGTGAAAGGAAAGACGGAGAACAATTAGTTTTTGCCGGACTGCCCGACCCGTCATGGATTAACCGTCCGATAAAGAAATGGGTTGTGGAAGCCGGAATTACGAAGCACATCACCTACCATTGTTTAAGACATGGCGAATTTTCTTTCTTGTTAAAATTCAAGTACTTGCAATTTTTCGCAGCTTAATAGGTAACGATTTAGAAACCAGCAAAATTCTGTATTTCACCTCGTTTTGCAGTAATTCAAAAGAACGCTTTTCCTAATTACAAAGTTAGCAAATATTTTCAATATATCACTGCTTTAGTTTGACTAATTCCGTATAAGCGATACCATCTGACAATTTATGATATTGCTTCAAGGTCTTCTCTAATCCCAAAGCCAATTCTTTCTGAATATACGATGGCACTATCGACTCATTGAACCTGTCGACAATTGATTGAATGTTTTGTAGCGGTTGACCTGTAATAACTATCTGGTTATACACAGCACTATAGTAATAATAGGCTTTATTTTCTGTTGACAATTGTATTTTTTGTTTGATATAGATCTGTTGTTCACGTATTCTTTGGGCAACCTTAAAAAAGGTATCAATTTTTTCAAATGCCTCCTGAGATATGTGCCCGACAACACTGTGAGCGTATTTATTCCACTGATTTTCTTCAAAAATTATAGTAGAGTAATGAATCGGCACTTCTTGGATGCAGCCGTTTATAAGCCCTTCAGATAATATATACTCAATGTTTTTCTCAATGTCATTTATCTGAAGCAACAAGATTGACACTGCGTTTCTCAATTCCTTTCGCTTATGGGCATAAAACTGCCATAATGCGATGCCGATTGTTGCCCCAATGGTAACAATCAGCACGAGCGTTTGAAATAAATTTGACTCCCAAAATGAGGTATTCATAATTTGTCTTTTTTGCAAAGTTACAAAAAAGACAGAAAATTCCACATGTATCTTTCTATTTTTTACCCGTTTATGATTTTGAACAATGCAGCATTAGACGGAATATTCAGTTCACAACATTGAATGTTCCTCTCGAAATATCAAAGAACCTATCGAAGAATGCTTTCAGTTTTGCAATGACAGTCTGTTTCTTCTTGCCCCAGTTATTTTACTTGATTTTCGAGAATAGAGGTATGGGCTGTAATATCTGCGTGATTTCAGTTCCGCCCTCTACATCTCCCTACCACGGAATGATGAATTTCCCTATCAACTCTTTTTGTTGCGCAAGTCTGAACTTGAATCAATGGTTTACATTCACCCATATTATTAGAAAGATATTTGTTTAAATCCTCCAACATCTTCGAAATCTTTATTTTCAGCGCAAATGTCAGGTTGTAAATAATCTTCTATGCCAGATAATTTTAATAGAATCTGTTCATCGCTTACAGTTATTCGGCTTCGGATTTTCTTGAAAAATTTAACCTCTGAATAAAGGACTTGCTTATCTGCTTCTATCATTTTTATGGCAAGGTCAATTAGTGTGATTTGTTCATCATCGGAAAGAACTGTATTTGAAAGTTCACTAAGGTAATCTTTCAAAAAGGCTTTTCCTTGACTATTAATCTGATTGACATACTCATTAATTGAGTATTCTACTTGAATCTCCTGAAAAAGGGTACTATTTTCGGTTAATTCTTTAATCATATCCACTTCTTCTTGTGCGATTTCTCCATCACAAGCACAGCAACAGAACAATGTTTTGAGATATAATTCATTTGTTTTCATATTCGTAGCATTTTTATTTAGAAACCGATTCTTCGGCGTGATTGTTGTATTTGTTCACCAGCCATTGCCGCTTTTATCCTTAAATATTTGTCAAGTTCGGATTTTGTCAATGACGGTTTGGTTTTACTAATAACATCTTCAAGAATAACCATTGTAATTCTTGATTTTTGTCGCAGAGCTATTCGTGAAGCGTCATTGACTATCATTTCCAAGTCTGCAGAAACATAATTTTCTGTCAGTTGGGCAAGCTTTTCATAATCTAAACCGAAATCATACGGTCTTGATTTCAGGTAAAGTTCAAACATTAAGGAACGAGCCTTGAAATCAGGAGTGCCAATATAATATTTTTTATCAAGACGACCAGCCCTAAGTATCGCAGGGTCGATCATATCTGGATAATTAGTTGCCCCAATAATAAATACACCACGTTCTCCTGTTCTATCCATTTGAGCAAGCATTTCATTGACAGCACTACGCGCCATCTCGTGTACATCGCTGTCACGGTTAGGTACCAATTCATTCATTTCATCAATGAAAATGATGGTAGGTGCATTTTCTTCAGCATCTTTGAACATCTGAGCAATATTCTCCTGAGTCGCATTTACGAAGCGGCTTTTGAGAGAACTTGGCTTGATTAGCATGAAATTAAAACCGACTTCTTCAGCAAAATGCTTTGCAAAAAAGGTTTTACCACATCCGGGAGGACCGTATAAAAGCATCCCATTAGGAATTGTCAAGCCATATTTCGCATACTCCTCTGGCGAATTAAGAGCGTCTATCACTTCTACGCGCATTTGCTCTTTCAGTTCTTCCATCCCAGCAATGGCGGAAAAGCCTTTCCCTTTTGGCACTGAATACGAAACTTTCTTTGTAGGAGTCTTCCCACTTTTGGCTTTCTTTTGATTGTCAATACGAGCGATTTTTATATCGCCATTCAAAGCCCGAATAAACTCATCTGCCGATTCAAATCTCTCCTCAATGTCAGATGCAAGGGCTTTCCGCATTATATTCATAATTTGTTCATCAAGCTCAAATTTATCGTTATCGGGAATATGAAGCGGCAATTCTCTTTGAGCATCAATCTTTTCGCGTTGAGCAGTAGCATCATTCTTGCAATCTGACAAGTCAACAAAATATGGTGGTATACCAAATATAAGATTATAAAGTATCGCACCGCTTGAGAAGATGTCTGACTTTACCGAAAACACACCATTCAATGCTTCGGGTGCCAAATAAAAAGGAGATAACCCGTTTTTATTAAAGGAAGAAGAACCTTGTGATAGGTAACGAGCATAGCCGAAGTCAATAATGCGAGGTACGTTAGTACCTTTCGACATATCCAGCATGACGTTTTGGATAGTCAAATCGTTGTGCATAATCGGCTCTTGTTGCGTATGAAGGAATTTAATGCCATTAAGGATGCCTAATACGATAGTCTTTGCATCATATACACTAAGACTCCCTT
The DNA here is from genome assembly GCF_003434625.1 of Parabacteroides sp. AM17-47. Taxonomy (NCBI): domain Bacteria; kingdom Pseudomonadati; phylum Bacteroidota; class Bacteroidia; order Bacteroidales; family Tannerellaceae; genus Parabacteroides; species Parabacteroides sp. AM17-47. The sequence continues at coordinate 129,815 of NZ_QTLI01000007.1, read as the reverse complement.
CACGAGCAATGTACTGTGAAGCCGTTTCACCACTGATATAATCGAATACGATATAAGCAAATTTGCGACCATCTAAAACGACCTCACCGTTATCGTGGTATTTGACGACATTAGGATGATTAAGTGTCTTTGCAATCTGCACCTCCAATATATTACCGTTTGCATCAAATTGAGTACGATGTAGTTTGGCGCAGTTGATGAGTTTGAGAAAGCGATTTTTCCCATCAGCGTCTTTCACGCGATAGGTTTCTGCATAATCACCTTCTTTGACTTGAAAGGTGATTATGTAGTTACCTAATTGTTGTCTCTTCGCAAGTGTAAACATACTATCCTCTATAAAGCCTGTCAAAAAAAATCAAAAATGCCTGACGATTCCCTAATGAGGACAACGGAATACTGCTAATATTTCCTTTTTCAATAAAGCCGAAAAATTTCTTCGAATGATTAATGTGTTCAATGACCAAGTTTCCATTAGATGTATAGATATTTTTGGTATTTGAAGGATTATATATTGTCCCATACACATCTACTTCATTACGAGAAATAGATAACGCATCAGAGTATAAAGTTTCTTCATTGAGAATACCGAATTTGACCTTCCCATCTTGGGAATGTTCAAGTACGAAGTGGGTTGTCCATACCTTTTCTACCATTTTCATCATACTGTATTCTTCATTTGCACCATTAGGATTCATTGGGTCTTTTGGATGTTTATCATCATAAGAACCCTCGGCAAAAAATATTCTGTTGAATTGATGGGTCTCCTTATCTTCTTTACCGAATATTGAAAAGTAATATTGAGTATTACTATAGGTATAATTCGTTTTTACGATGGTTTCGCCAGTAAAGAGATACTCCATGTCCTTGAAAAGATAAACATTGGAAGATGTAATGTTGTCTCTTGAATCTACAAACGATACGGTAGCAAATCCTTTATTACCTACAAAGTAATCTGTACCCGAAAAAGTGGTATCACAAACTCCAATAGTAACCAACAGAGCTATCACTGTAATTATAGCTCCCCATATATAGTGCTCATAAAAAAAAGACCAATACAATAATAAAATTATGCTACAAATTGAAATAGCAATAACCTTTCTTTTTTTAGATTCCTTGTCACTTAACTTTACGGTTTCAGGCTGATTGGTATCGCAGTATAGCACATTCCCGATTTCTGCGGGAATGTGCTTAAATATTGATGTATTAGCAGCTATTTTCTCAAGTTGCTCCGTTTTCCATATCTTTTCCATACACTTTAGAAGCTAACGCCGGGACCACTTGTTGGTGGTTCAATCATCAAATCTATGACCGAACGTACGATGGGATGAAGTGAACTTTCGGACGGATTGGTATTAGCAATTTCCTTACCTTGTTGCAGAAGTTGACGTGCTCTGGTCGCATCTTTCCATTGTATGGTATTAAAGTTACGAAGGTGGAAGTCAATGAAACCCATTAACTGATAGATGAGTGTCACTGCAACAAACAAGCTGTTAATATCATCAAGAACTATTCGTCCTTGACGAACATCCTTTGAACGGATAACGGAATCGACCTGTGAACGAACAGCGGCTACCTGTTGGTCATATTTGTTGCCAAGCTCATTATTCCCTTTTTCAAGGCGGTCGAATTCTTCCCTGATTTCAGCTTCAATGGAATCCCATTCATGCCCTTGCTCGACTTCTTCCATTTTCAGGAAAGCACGGCGAATGTCAGCCTGAAGATGCATCCTACCATCTTCGGAGCTTTTTTCACCGTCGAAACGGTCGTTAACCTCATTGATGAGTTTTTCTGCTTCTGCTGTCTCAGAATCCTTAATTGCAGAAGAAGATTTAAGGGCATGGAGTTTTAAGTTCGCAGAGTCTTTGAGCCTTTCCAGTTCATGAGATGTAATAACCGAGCGAGCTTCGATTTTTACATCTTTTTCCACGGTATCTCCACTGAAGGGAAAGAATGCTTCTAGTTTCAACATTTGCGAACGATTCACCTTGATAGTGATGTCAACATCACTTCCAACAGGGATTATTTGTCCAATCTCATCGCCTGTTATGACTACATCAAAGACATGGTCGTTATGAATCGCAGATGTGCCGTCTGCGTTGTGTTCACTTTGATAGATGGGTATCACCAAAGTGTCCTCAGTCATGCCGGGACGCAATTGATTACGAGTCTTAAGTCCATTGAGTGTACCGACAGCTGGAAGCTGCTGGTTCTTTTCAAGACCTTTTACCGACTTTACCACATTCTTTTCGAGACCACTATCGTGAGCCTCAATTGAGATATTGTAAGGCAAAACAGCATTGCCGACAACAATACCCTGCATGATATTTATCTCTTTAGGAAAGCAAGGGATAGTTGTCCCTTTTTCGTCATAAGCGTTGACAGCAAACGCATTATTTTTGCCTTCCATGAGTTGACACTCTATGACATCACCTATCTCATTGATTTCGACTTTTCCGCTTGACCAACCGTTGTCGCTACGTACAAGTTCTACAAACAGTTTGGATGGAATATAACCGGAACATTCCTCTTTTGATAGTTGTACGGTTACAAATTCGATTGGTTGAACCGAATTTGCTTCATAAGAAAGTGTGAGTGCAACAGTACCGATGGCTAACTCTTCTTTGACATCACTATCTATACCGGAAGCAAACAGTGCCGCCCCTTTTGCAACAGCTGTCATGGGGTCAATGTCGGTATCAACATCGGGCGTGACTTGTTTGCGTAGCATCTCACGAAGAACTGGAGAATAAGTTGGTCCACCTACAAGAATCAGTTTGTCAAGGTCGCTTCCGGACAAACCATTACGTTTAAGAAGCTGCTTGGTAATGTCGATTGCCTTTTGAAACACGAGTGTGAGTACAGATGCAAGCTGCTCTTGAGTGATAACCATGTCGAGTTCTATTTCTTCCCCCTCATCATCTTCGCCAAACTCATCAAGTTGAGAGGTTATGTCAGCTTGTGGTTTGAATGACAGTTGATTTTTCGCTTGTTCAGCATAGAACTTCATGGCATCACGAAGAATGTTTCTTGTGGTTTCATTCTCCATAATGTTTGTGATAGAGTAATTCTCTTTTAGGTAAGGAATGATAATGCTATCAACGATTGCATAGTCAAGGTTTTTGCCGCCGAGGTAATTGTCTCCTTCGGTGTCCTTAACTTGCATGATGCCATCCTCTACCTTGATAAGTGCAACATCAAATGTGCCGCCTCCAAAATCGAACACAAGCCATTGACCATTTTTGTTGGATGCGCTCAGACCATACGCCATAGATGCGGCAATCGGCTCTTGGAGAAGTTCGCAATGTTCAATACCAGCCTTTTGAGCAGCACGTTTAGTAGCTGCGATTTGGTCTGCTTTAAATTTGGCAGGGATTGTGATAACAGCGGATGTAATATTTTCATCACCGATAAACGATTTGAGAGCCTTCAAAACTTCGGCAGAAAGTTGCTCCGGAGAAAAAGTTTCTCCCATATTAGAACTCTCATACGATTTGTCCGTACCCATATTTCGTTTAAACTCAATGAATACGTTTTCGCGGTCATTAGACCATTTTTTCGTGGCACGTGATTTGTCTTGGCGGAGGTCGTTATAGGCACTATCTCCTACTTTTGCAATTTTCTTTTTGGTAAAAGATACGCACGATGGCAAAGTGTCTTTCAACGTGTCTGTCTTTTTAATGACAGGCTCGCCACTCTCCATTTTACAAATTGCGGAATTGGTTGTACCAAGGTCAATCCCGAATTTCATTTTAGCTTGAGCCATGTTGAATATATTTTTAAATGTTTTGACTTACTGTGATTTGAGCTGATTGAATCATCTTGCCTTTGTAATTGATTTGAGGCTTGATGATGCCCGTGATTATTTGCTTGCCTTCTGGTAGTTCCTCATCTTCAACAAAATTTGCTGTAACCTTCATACCCTCATGATAGTCTTTACCAAGCATATCTACAAGCTCATATCCATTGACAAGCAGATTGTCTTTCATTTGCTTGATTGACTTGGAAAGCTGTTTATGACCTCTTACAGAGTTATCCATTTTGTATAGTGTCATCTCCATAAAAGTGATACGGTCAGCAAGAGTGGTAATCAACTTCTGTTCACTTTCGGTATTAACTCCCGGTGCAGATACAAGTGCCCCAATTTGTTTAGAAATAACTTGTATGTCATTCATTTCAGTAGACAGTCTGTAGACTATTTCCTCGTTGAGTTTGTCGGCCTTGGCAGATAGATTTTCCACCTCGTTTTTACGTTTCGCTATTGCTTTTCCAAATATGAATGCCAGTATAATGAAAATCAGTGCAATCACAATGATAATCCATAGACCAGTTTGTGATTTTTCGCGAATCGTTTGATTGAGAGTGTTTGAACTTGCTTGAAGTTCAGAACGAGTGTTTGAGATGTTGACATTAAGACTATCAGCAAGAGCTGTGATGTCATTTTTTGCTGCGGTCAGTTCACCTTTGAGAGAGTCTGTTTCAGTCTTTTGAGTATCAATTGTTTTATTCAAAGTCCTGATTTTAGCTTTAAGCTCACGATTCTCCGTTTTGAGAGTTTGAATACCTGAATTCGCAATGTCCAATTGCTGATAGCAATGACGAAGCGAATCGTTAGCATTTGCACTTACGGCAACTTGAACTGTGAGCGCAAATAATAATGTAGTAATTTTTGTCATCCTAAAACGTTTGCTAAAAATATTATGATTGCTATTATAATAACCACCCAGCACCCTACTGGAAGTTCATCATCAGATGATGACGTTGAAGAAGATGGGGGCGTAGTACGTGGCGGCGTTGTTGTCCTCGTGGTGGTTGTGGATGCACGAGAGGAAGACTGGTAACTCGAAGAAGACGTGGAGATATGAAGAGTTTCGCACATTTCTTTGAGTGAACTTCTATTGGGAATATATCGCTTTGTGCGGAAATCAGTCTCCATGTCAAATCCATCCATAATTGTAGTTGCTTTCCATGCTTCACGTAGAACTGGTTTTACCTTACTATCTATAATTTTCGTTGGTGAATGCTCATCATCTAAATAATTTAATAGTTTTGGGTCTATTCCACTTTCTTTTATAACCTTTACTACAGCGCTAAAATAATTTTGTGCCGTGTTTATCTCTTCGATGAGATTGTATAAAGCATTTCCTACAACCTGAGTAGAAAGCGACAGATAGAACGTATTGGCCGTACCAATTTTAGCCTTTATTGTCTGAAGCAGTGGTTTGGTGTTATTAAGCAGCGTTATTGAATGTGAAATTTTATCAGGTTGCTGGCAAAAACGGCGAAGTTCCTCTTTGACTTTACGGGTTTCTATGGCAACTTCTGCTGGAGGCATATCATCAACTGCCTTTTTCAAAATATCATAGTTCTCTTGACATCTATCCTTGGTGAGCTGTCCTATTGCAATTTGTAAGGCATATGCTTGAAGGGGCATTGCTTTTCGAGGGCTTTCTACATCATCATCAGAGGCATTATTGTAGTAGTTGATACCACACTGGAGTATTTGTTTGGCAAGATTATCTGCTACCATCTGATATTTCGTACTAGTTACACCAACAATATCTCTCACTTGTTTGAGTGCTGTTTTTGTTGAATTCATCAACACCATTCCTGCGGTGAGATTTGCATTGGCATCTTTGGAATTTACTGACTTGGCGGCAGATATTGCAGCATTAATCTCTGCGATAGGTTCATTAACTGCTTTTTCGCTGATAATCGCTTTGTCCGAAGAATTGTTTACAGCTGATAATAATTTTGTAGCCGGTATCTCCGTGAGTAAGTCGGCAATGAACATTTCCGCTATCTCATTTTCTGACAAGGTAATATTTTGCAGGCCAAGTGTTTCAAGCAAATCGACTCTATAAGATTCGTTATGAATCACCTTTGAAATATTTGCATAACCTTCTGCAAAATTACCCTCAATAAACGCAAGTACTCCGAGATTGATTAAAGACGAGAATGACTCTCTCTTTTGGAATAACTCTTTAGCCTTGATAATATCTTTAGACTGTAAGTATTTCAATGCTACTCCATCTATTGGAGACGCATTTATAAACCAAAACAAGGAGTGTTTCAGTTGATAGCTGTCAAGGTTAATTGCTGTGATAGCTGCTGCGATGTTTTCTGGAGTTCTTAGAGGTACTTCCTCTATAATTCCATCGAAATCATAAGGGAATATAACCGACTTACCAATCTTAGCAAAAGCATTGAGCTTGTTTTGGTTGGCGATGCGTTCCCTTAAAGGGGTGTTTGATAACACCCCTAAAGTACGATATGGGTTATGTTTTATAAGTTTAATCATTGTCTAAAATAACCATTTATACTACCATCTCTTGCCAAGAGACGGACGAGTTACCCTATATCGTTGATATAGAGTTGTGTTTTCCTTTTTTATAGCTGATTTCGCAAAACATCTGGTATTTCTCGCAAAACAAAAAGCGTGACAACAAGTAAGATTTTCAGCGTTTTATGACTTAAGAATCATTATTTTGCGTAATTTTGCATTATAATATCCGTCTCTTGGCAAGCGTTGGGCAGATTCGCAAAACATTCACGGCTTCACAGCAAATCCAGTATTTTTTTATTGGCTTTATCCACCACTGAGGTATCCAGCGAAGCAAGATAGATTTGCGTGGTGTTCTCCGAATCATGCCCCATTCCCTCGCTAATGACAGAGATAGGCACATTGCGGCTTTTCGCAATACTTGCCCACGAATGCCGCCCGACATACATCGTCAAAGGTATCGGCAAGTCCAGCTGTTTTCCGATTTTTTTCAGCAAATGGTTCACCCGATGAAGCTCGTTGGCGTATTGTTTTCGATAATCTTCACCTCTTTTTGTGATGATTGGCAAAAGGTATTCGGTTTCGTTTACGGGATATTTGTCAACAATCTCCTGCATACATCTTTCCCATTTGATGAACAACTGCTGCCCGGTTTTGCGTCTGCGGTAGGAAAGAATGCCGTTCTGCAAGTCCTTCTTCCTCAGATAAGCCATATCAATGAACGACATACCCCTTGTGTAGAAACAGAATAGGAACATATCACGGGCAAAGTCAAGGTTTGGCTTCAACGACAAATCCAGCCCTTTGATGCATTTAAGGTCGCCAAGCGATATGGCTCGCTTCAAAGTTTTCTCCACTCCCGTATAGACAGACTTGAACGGATGCCGTTGTTCGGTCAATCCGTCTTCAGTGGCACGGTTATAAACCGCTTTCAGGATACGCATATAGAACGAGATGGTATTGGGCGAGTTGCCTCTGCCTTTTAGATAAGCCTCATATTCCGCTATCAGGTCAGCGTTAATCTGGTCAAACAAGACCTCTTTGTCATCCATAAAACTGCTGAAACTTCGGAGTGCTGCCGTATAGGTTTCCGAGGTGCGTATCTTCCCCAAGCGTTTCAATCTGGCAATCTGCTGGCGGATATAGTTGTTAAACGATGGCTCCTGCCTGTTGTCCTGAAAGCGCACGACTACATCATCCGTCACAAATGTGCCGGATTGGGATAAGGTCTGTATAATCTTGTTTAACCTGTCCTTATCCCATCTGATGCGTGAGCTTATCGAAAGCAAATGGTTGTTCCGCTCTTGCTTATTCGGAACACGATACAGTATGACCGCTTCGGAATGGGACTGCCATTCCGAAGCGAAAAGTTTATAGTCGGTATATATCTGCCTAACCACACGGTTATGAATCACCTGATAGTAGATTGTGCCCTCCTTGCCGCCTATGGTGGATGGGCGAAACTTGACCTTGACCGATGCCATGTCAGTCGGATTTGGATTGGTAACATTTCTCCATCTCCCTTGAAAGCTCTACAATCTCACGGCTCAGTTTCACAAGGTCGATGGTACACTTCTCCAGCTTGTAGAGCAACGCCATCGCCTTCTTCTCCGAGAAGTGGATGCGTAGCTCCTTGACAACCTGATTGTAGTTCGTGCCTATGTAGCGGAACTGGGCGTGGAAGTCCGACAGTTTGGTATAGTAGTCCAGCATCGTCTTGTCCACTTTCAGCACCTTGAACTTCTGACCGAAGAAGTGCGCCTTGAGAAAGACTGCCTTCGCGTACACGTTCGATTCCTCATACATCGTCAGAAACCTGTTCCATTCTACATCATCGAAGCGCACCATCACACAGTGTGTCTTCGGGTTCAACTTGGGATTTCTCCCGTACTTGCTCTTCTTCATGCTTCTTATTCTTTTAATTTTATGGCTTGTCCATTGCTTAATCTTTGATTAATGAACCCCGAAATTATCCGACTGCGGAGGATAATTCTGCCCACGGCGGTGAAGGCATTTTCAGTTACTTAGAATTATTCGGGTAACTGAAAATATATCTTGCTGTGTCTTTGAGGACACAAAAATCCTCCGCCTGTCGGATTGATTTCCGAATGTAATAACTCACTTTGTGTATCGGTCGAACCGATGGAGTACATCCAACGGCTCAACCGATTCCACCGTAATCCCGTCAGAGTTTGCGCCACTGCTCGATGTCATTCCGGTAGGCATCGAGGTGCAGGCGGACAAGGTTTTCAATCAGTCCGGATGCGCTCATGCCCTTTCCTCCGAGGTAGCGGACAACCCTGTCCAGCTCGTCACGCACCGTCTCACTGACGAACACAGGCTTGCGGTTAATAATCTTGGGAACTTGCAGATAGGTGGTGCGGTACTCCTCCAAAGACAGCCTGCGCTGTTTGCTGCTGATGCGCTTCTGCGGCATTGCCGCTTCCTCGGTCGCCACTCCTGAAGGTTCATCTGTCATAGGTATTTCTGCTTCTTCCGTGACGGTCTTGCCGAGCTGTTCCGGCTCCTCCGGTTCCAGACCGATACTCCTGTAGAAGTCGTCTATCGACTTGGAGGTGTAGGGTTCCCTGCGCCCCATTTTTTCCACGATTTCACGAGCCTGTTGCTCTGTAATGTTTGGTTCTTTTTTCATTGTAAAAACAAATTGATTAAGTTATTGAATGTGGTCTTGGTCTATACCTCGACCGATTATCGGGAGCGAAGTAAGGTGCTTTAATGCAGTCAGTCAAGCACTTGGATTTTCTTAGGCATTTTTGTTCGGTTTTGCTTTATGGAGACTGACAAATCGGTGCGGACTTCACCGATTTGCCGGATATGAATAGCTGAAAGGACAAAGGTACGATTGGGGGCTATTTTAAATTAAGCCCTTATTTTGGCTGTGGCTTCTTTATAAAACATGGGAATTAAAGGCTGAACGGAAATCGTATTCCACCGGCTTGCTCACAGATAACCGGCAAGCAGTACCCCGGACAATGACTACCGAATCGGCGCAACACGCTGCCACTTTTTGAAAATCCATTGCATGACAGCGGATAATGTATTTCTTTGTGGCAAAAGAAACAGTAACAATTAAAAGAAAGGCAATATGGAAATCGTATCAATCGAAAGAAAGACCTTTGAGGCAATGGTCGCCAAGTTCGACCGTTTCGTCAGCCGTATGGATGCCATCTGCCATCGGCACGGGGAAAAGAAAATGAGCGAATGGATGGATAATCAGGACGTGTGCCGTATGCTCAACATCAGCCCTCGCACGTTACAGACGCTTCGGGATAACGGCACGCTGGCTTATTCACAGATAAACCACAAGACGTATTACCGTCCCGAAGACGTGGAGCTCATTGTCTCCGTTGTGGAGGATAGAAGAAAGGAAGCGAAGTTCAAAGGCAGGACTATCTGATAACTAAATAGAGTGACAACAATAATTCCACTAAATCCAAAGTAATATGAACGAACTGATTAATAAAGACAACAAGTGGATAATCCACTTTATGGGCAGTCTTGACCGACTGCTTGATAATGTAGAGCACCTGACCGCCAACTACCGCCCGACATTGGGCGGTGAGCGTTTCTTCACTGACAAGGAGGTGTCGGCACGGCTGAAGGTGAGCCGCCGGACACTTCAGGACTACCGCAATGAAGGGCGTATCGCCTATATCCAGTTGGGCGGTAAAATCCTCTACCGTGAATCCGACATTGAAAAGATGCTGAATGACGGCTACCGCTCCGCCTACCGACAGGCAGCAATCTGATTTTCTTGAAGGAGCGCAGTTTGCCGTATGCCCTGTATTGCGGCAGCAATAGACTTCCGACAAAAAGAAAAAAGGAATGGCTTACAGACGAAGCGCAGTATTGACACTTCATCCGTAAGCCGTTCCTTTTCTGCTCTTATAATTACCCATCAGTTGCTTATTTTTCGTTGTCGGAGCCTTTCAAACGTGTGGCAACGGAAACAAGTGGCTGACGGGATGACCTCAACTATACCATCGGTTATTACTCCTGCCACAGGAAACAAACAACGTAACAGGCGTTTCTCTTTTGGTGGTGCTGATTTCATTTATTATAAACCGTCTGAACAAAGCACTTTCTTTACTGCATATCCTGAATGCAATGGCTATAACCATTTCAAGGTTGTAAACGTCATAACTGATACCATCCGGTTGCCTGATATATCGCATCGTATCGGCTTCATTCAGTTCATTGTTCTTATAGATTACCCGTATCGTCTTGCGGACATTGCACGAGAACACCCCGAACAGGTCGGCAATCTCAAATTGCATCATCCATACGGGTGCGGTCGGCATAGTGACTGCACCCGTTTCACTGATTGTTATTATGCCTCTGCTCATAATTCCTTTATTTTATGATGATTATTTGCTATTTCTTCTTTTCGCCAGCCGATATTTCCTTTCTTCGTTCCATCAGTTTGTCCATATCTTTGGAAATTTTATCATCGGTTATCCGTGCATATCCCTGTGTCGTTCTAATATTGGAGTGTCCCATCATCTTGGCGATACTTTCAATGGGTATATCTGCCGAAATCAAAAAAGTGCCGAAGCTGTGCCGACTTTGGTGATAGGTCAAGTTTTCCTCTTTCCCTATGGTTATTCCCAATTCGTGAACCTCAAACCATAGGGCATCACGGTTGGGAAGAGGAAACACGGGCTTCTCGTCATCGGTCGTGTTGTACAGCGACAATATCCGTTCCGCTATGGGATGTAAGGGTATGAACGCCTCCACCTTTGTCTTTTTGCGGTTGATGCGGATGTACCGTCTGCCATCAGCGTTTGTTCCGATATGGTGGGGATGAAGAAGTTTGATGTCCACATACGCCAGTCCTGTCATGGTGGAAAATATGAAAGCCCGTCTTGCCAGTTCCATACGCTTGTCATACATCGGTATGGAAAGTATCTTCTTGAACTCCTCACGGCTGATGTACCTGTGCCTTGCTTCCGGCTTTGTCTCATACTCCAGGTCCTCACAGGGATTTACACGGAGAATCTCCTTGTCTACGGCAAGATACAACAGGCGGTTCAGCCAACGCAGGCAATGGTTGGTCTGGGAAACCCCGAAGTTCTTGCATTTCTTCAAGTGGGCTTTGTAGGACTTGCCGAAATCCTCCGTCACTTCTTCAAGGGGAATGTCCTTTTTACCGATGGACGTAAGAAAATCCGTCAGGTACTTCTGATAATACATTGAACTTCGATAGGAAGAAGTCGAGTCTATTTCTTCGGAATGCTTCTTCAACCGCTCACGTTCCCATTCACCCATCTGTAGAAGAGTGGTCGGATGGATGTTGTTCAAGGATATGTGGTTCTTCAAAATTTCGGCACTGACCACACTTTGTGATTTCAGTATCTCATTGTAGGCTTCCTCTGTCAGGCGTAAATATTCTTGTAAGCGGTTATTCTCCCTTACGGATTTAATCTCGTTTTTCTTGCTGTTCCATTCTTCCGGTCGGCAATAAATTCCCGTACTGATGGCAGTCTGTTTGCCGTCAATGGTTATACGGCAGAGTATGGCGGTCGTACCGTCAGCCTTTACTTTGCTGCGGTTAATGTAGGGCAAAAGTGAAAATGTGCTTCGCATATCGTTTTCTGTATTAAAGGATTAAAGAACTAATTGAAAATCTTTGGTGGCTTCTATGAACTTGTCCATGTCCTCGAAAAGTTTCTTAGGGCTGACACGGGCATAGACCTGTGTTGTGGAAATATCGGAATGTCCCAGCATCCTGCTGATGGTTTCTATCGGCACACCAGCTTCAAGCGTAATCAGCGAGGCGAAGCTGTGCCTCGCCTGATGGTAGCACAAATCATCCTTGATGTCTGCCAGTGCCGCCAACGCTTTCATGTGTCGTCTGAGATTTGACCAATGCAGCAAAGGGAACAGGGTGTCCCTATCCTCACTATGATATTTTTCAATCAGCGCAATCGCTTCCGGTAACAGTTTCACACTGGCACGAAGTTCGTTTTTCTTTCTTCGATACTTCAACCACAAAGCACCGCCCTCATCAGTATATAGGTTCTCGTGGGTAATCGAGACAACATCCGCATAACAGACCCCGGTGTAGCACCCGAAGAGAAACATATCCCTTGCCAGTATATGGGATTTGCGGTAAGCGGGTATTTCCACATCACGGATTTTCTCAAACGATTCACGACTCAATGCCCGTGGTGTCGTTTCCGTCTTCTTTGGTAAGGTAAAATGCTGGAAGTGGATTCTGTCGGCATATCCCTCCTTATATGCCAGACGGCATATCTTCTTCAGGATGGCAAGATGATGGCGGACGGTATCAATCGCATAGCCTTTCTCTTCCGTGGCAAAAGACTGATAGTCGTGGATGAATTGTTCCGTCAGTTGTCCGAAAGCCAAATCCTTGACCTTGTACTTGCTCTCGATGAACTCCCCGAGCGTCAGACGCATATAGTGATAGCCGGGATAAGTCCCTTTCGCACGGTCTATGCCAATACGTGCCTTGATGTCGTCACAGACTGCATCTGTCATTTTCATGAGGGTCATCTGTGTTTCCATGCTTCCTTGAAAATGATTCTTCACATCGGTGGCATCAAAATCCACTTTACGGCTTACAAGGTTATCGAAGGCGTTGTTCACCGCCAACAGCAACTTCTCAATCTTGGCATTTGTTTCCACCGCTTCCTTGCTCTTGCCGTTCAGACGGCTTTCACGGGGATTCCACAGTTCCGGTGTGCAGGACAGCTTGCAACCGAACTGCGCCATTGTCCTGTTTACCGTGATGCGTCCCATAATGGGAGCTTTACCTGACTTGTCCGGTCCGCTCTTTTTGAGGTAAAGCAACACCTTGAATTTTTCTACTTTCATACGCTTATATTTTTTTAGTGCAAAGTTACTTGCCATATAAGCGCTCTTTGATACGCAAAACACTGTGTATGAGCGCAAACAAAACGGTGATGTTTTCTTTTCATCGCTTTGTGTTACCTATTCCCGTTTCGGTAACTACCCGGCTAACGGTTTGGTAACTGAACAACCTCAATATTCCGTTGTCGTTTGCATTTTCCACATTTTGCAGAATACAGAAATACAGCTCATTTCAAACGACTTACGTTTAATCTTTACCTATTCACTATTGCTTGCTTCGCCTTGTATATTCCACATCGCTAGACACTCGTATGCAACCCTGCAACTCGCCGGAGGAACAGACATTTACACGGTCAGCAAAATGCTCGGTCATACGAATGTCCGTACAACTCAAGTGTATGCAAAGGTTGTTGATGCTAAAAAGGAAGAGGCAACCAAGACGATTAAGCTGGATTTGCCAATGACCGAATAACCTCTTATATCATTTCATTTAAGTCATAAGCCATCTGCATCTTCATGTGGGTGGCTTTCTGTTTCTGTGCATTTTTATCTTCACAACCTTATGATTCAATGATGATTCGCTTATGCCGAGAGGCATAAGCGAAAAAATCTAATAATGGAATTTGTCATTATAGATGCTGATAATCAGCGCATATTGTTTATGATTCTTATGACCTGCTGATGTTTCTTTATGTGATATTTGTCACCAATAAATCAGTATTGGGATTTGCCATTACTTTGCGGCAAAATCAACTGATAATGATATGGAAGACAAGAACATTACATTTGAAGATTTGCCCAAGGCAATGTCATGGATGATGGACAAGTTGAATAAACTTGACTCCAAGATTGACGGTCTGAACAATATCCCGCAAATACGGCCTGCCGACCAGTGGATGAACCTGAAAGAACTGTGCGAATACCTGCCCAGCCATCCGGCGGAACAGACCGTTTACGGATGGACGAGCTGCCACCAGATTCCATTTCATAAGAGAGGCAAGCGCATCATGTTCCTCAAATCGGAGATTGACGCATGGCTTCATGACGGCAAACGGAAATCACAGAAGGAACTGGCGGAAGAAGCTGCACAATTCATTAATGCCAAACGAAACAGACCGTTCTAATGGATTCACTTGACTTGTGCAACAGCATCAGAATGGAGTTCGAGGGTATCATAGAGAACAAGATACCTTTGGACGTGTTTCCTGCCAAGTTGCAGGACATGGTTCTGGCATTAGCACGGCAAGAGAACTATTCCATTGAGTACACAATGGCATCCCTTATTGCAGCAGCATCAACGGCCATCGGCAATGCGGTCAACATCCGCATCCGTGGCGGCTGGGTTAGCAGTCCAATTCTATACATGATATTGATCGGACGGCCAGGCATGGGTAAAACACCTCCGCTTGACTTTGCTTTTCGCCCCATCCGAAAGCTTGATGCCAAAGTCATTAAGCAATTCAAGATAGATATGGAAAACTACAATTCCATACTAGAAAGTCAGAAGGGCAAGAAAGATGAAAGGCCGTCATTGCCGCCCAAGCCGATTTTGAAGCGAACAATCATTTCGGACTTTACCCCTGAGGCTCTTATTCGTGCACTTAACGATAATCCAAGAGGTGTGACCGTGTATGTGGATGAAATAATGGGAATGTTCAACGCCGTGAATCAATACAGCAAGGGGCAACTGATAGAACAGCTCTTGACGGCTTTTAGCGGTAAGCCTCTTGATGTGTCAAGATGCAGTATGCCGATACCTATTCACATTGAGCGACCTTTTATAAACATAGTCGGCACGATGCAGACTACCCGTGTGCATGAACTGGTCGATAAGGGGTACAAGGACAATGGCTTGCTGGATAGGATAATTTTCGTATATCCCTCGTCGCAGGAAATATCAGACTGGCCGATTGACGAAGATTTCACAGCTTCATCGTTTGAGAAGTATTCTGCCTTGTGGGAAGATGTAATCAACCGTATTTGCGAGATTTGTTTTATAACGGATGAGAATAACGACTACGCTTTACAGAACGTACTGAATTTTTCTCCAGAGGCTGGTACCTATTTTACCAACTGGCGCAATGGCCTAATTCATAAGGTAAACCAAATAAAGGATGACGGCTTGGTTGACAGTCGGATAATGAAAATACCCATGATTGCTGCACGGTTGGCTTTGGTATTTCAGATACTCCGATGGGCTTGTGGCGAAGTACACAAGGATTTCGTGGATATAGATTCCATTAAATCGGCCATCAGATTAAGTTCCTATTTTGAAGACTGTTATTCAAACATACAAAGATTCATGTTGATGGAGAGCATAGAACCGCAAAAGAAAGAATTGCTTGACAACGTACCAGCCTTGTTTTCTACCGCCGAAGCCATCCAAGCAGGAAAAGAAGTCGGCCTGTCCGAAAGGTCTGTGATGTATATGTTGGTCAACCTTACAACGAGCAAGGTTATCAGGAAAATCAAAAGAGGAGAATATGAGAAACTGCAATGAGCTACACGGTTTGCACCTTGCAGTATTTGCAGTTTGCAGTTCAGAAGACATGGGTAACCTGCAAAACTGCAACAACTGCAAACTGCACGAACTGCATTTATAAAAAAGGAGGAACTATGACTGAATACAGATTTACGCTCCAAAAATACAAGCGAGGCTCTAAGCTGACCTGTCCTAAATGCGGAAGGAAGCAATGCTTTGTCAAATATGTTGATACGGAAGGGCAGATTGCCTTTCCCGATTATGTAGGCAGATGTGACCATGAACATTCGTGCCAATACCATTACAAGCCATCGGATTATTTCAAGGATAATCCCGTTGCATTGGAAGAAAGGAAGTCGTGGAAGTCACAAGCAAAAGTTATGCAGCCCAAGCCAACAGATTACATTGATCGTGACATTATGCATCGCTCGCTTGCCAACTACGAACTGAATCCGTTATTCATCTTTCTTTCGGGTGTATTGGGTGAGAAAGAAACATCCCGGCTGTTCAAATTATACTGTGTCGGGACATCCAAGAAATGGGGAGGCTCCACGGTGTTCTGGCAGATTGACCGACAAGGAAAAGTACGAGCAGGAAAGATAATGTTGTATAATCCGACAACAGGACATCGGGTAAAAGAACCGAGAAGCTATGTGAGTTGGGTGCATACGGAATTGGAACTTGAACACTTTAACATGAAGCAATGCTTGTTTGGCGAACATCTTTTAGCTGGCTATCCAACAAAAGCTGTAGCCATTGTGGAGAGTGAGAAATCCGCTTTAGTGGCCAGCCACTTCATGCCTGATTTTGTATGGTTGGCAACTGGAGGAATACACGGCTGTTTCAAGGCTGACACCGTTGGCGTATTAAAGAACCGTGCCGTAATTCTTTGTCCTGATTTGGGAGCGAAAATGGTTTGGCAGGAGAAAGTGCAGTTGCTTTCTTCCGTTTGCTCCAAGGTGGTTTTCAGTGAAAAACTGGAGCAGTGCGCTACAGACGAACAAAGGGAAAAAGGATTAGATATAGCTGACTTTCTGCTGATGGCGGACACTCCCATGATGACGCTTCAAAAAATGATAAAGCGATGTCCGAGTTTGCAAACGCTCATTGACCAATTTCAGTTAGAGTTAGTTGAACAATAAATAGAAATGAAAATGAAGAAAGACGTTTATTATTGCATAGTGCTTTCCGACAGCCAGCTTGATTTTCTGACAGGAAGCAAGTACGGCATCGACCGCATGAAGGTATTGAAATGCCTCATTGACGCTGTGGTCATTAAGGAAACGAAGTACGAAAAGAAAGGCTTTGCCGTTACATTGCATATCGGGCAAGCCGCCCTTTCGGAAGTTGAATTGGCTACCCGTTTAGGCTATGACAAGAAGACTGTTTCGAGGTTACTTGACAAAATGGCCGAGTTGGGGATTGTCACATCCGAACAGACCAACCGCACAAGCATACACACCGTGCATTGTGTGTCGGCATGGTATACGGACAATCAAAAGATACTCAATCCGTATTACGTGAGCGTGAAAGAGCGGCACCATTGTGTCGGAGAGATTGGCGACAATGGTATAGATAAAGATGGTATCTCTGCCAATACGCCAAATGATGGAATTGGAAAGTCGGATACCTCCGCCTGTTGTAACAGTGAACAGCCGTCTCTATCCCTTATTTTGGGCAATAATGTTCATGACGGAAACGGAGCGTAAAACCTAATGAAACCGAGACCGTTGCAAAATGCCGTGTATTGGCTTTCAAAAGATGGCTTTTTACAATGCGAAACACGGCCTTTCACGCTGCATTTTGTGACCTTTTGGAAAAGCGTTGGTTTATGGCGGAATTGGGGCTTGTTCTTATGAAGCGGTTGAAAGCACTTTTTTGAGGAATGAATGTAGCGGAGTACGTTTGTTTTAGACGTTTATAAAGACTTCGGACAAACCGCCCGCTCTGTGAGTCATGATATATCCAAAGTTCGTGTCAGGACTGTTACAAGAATTGCCTATGTCGCACAAAAACGCTCCGCGCTTCCATGCCACATAAGCCGTTACAGCCGCTCGCAAGCTCGCACCGGGCTGACCAGTTTTATTTATTTTATCGTATCACCTTATTACAAATCATTAGATATGACAACAACGGAAGAAAACAAGGACGAAAAGAAAAAGGATATAAAGCGCACAAAGCGGTTGGAGGCCAGAGTGACCGAAAAAGAATACGCAAAAGCCGTGGAACTTGCCGAGACCTGCGGTTTGACTTTGAGCGACTATATTCGAAAATGTGCTTTGGGGCAGCATCCGAGGCGGCGGCTTACCGACAAGGAGGTGGAAGCCCTTTGCAGTCTCTCTGATGCACGGGGCGCACTAATGCTAATAGCGGCAGCCGTCAAGTCCATACAGAGCAGCCATCGGGCGCAATACTTCGCAGACACCCGTTTCGTGGAGCAGTGGATGCGTGCAGCCATTCCCCTTATAGCCCGTTGGAATGAAATTCAGGAATACATCACCCAATAAATCCTCAACCAAATGATAGCAAAAGCGGCCACCATCAGCCACGGCGGAAACGCCGTCCGCTATTCGGTCAACAAGGACAAGGCCGAGATCGTGAAAGTGAACTTTCTGCCCGATGACATATCGGCTGAAGCCATGTACCAACGTATGGTACTCAAGCAAAAAGAATTTGCCAATACAATCAACAAAGGCAGACCGCTCAAACGGAATGTGATAAGAATGGAAATATCCCCAACTAAGGAAGAATCCGCAGGCTGGATGCTGGACGATTGGGTTAGATTGGCAAACGAGTACATCCAAGTATTCGATTCCATTGACCTCTCGAAAAAGACTAAACGTACCAGTGCGAAATCCACCAACGTAAAGAACAGTCAGTATGTAGTTGCTCTCCATCATGATGCAAAGAGTGGCATACCTCATCTGCACATAGATGTGAACCGTGTGGACATGGATGGAAAAGTCAACGATGACCACTTAATAGCGGAACGGGCAATGTCGGCTGCGTACATTATCAATGAACGGCGGGTATGGGTACAGCCGGAGGATATTTACGAGAAACGCAGGCTGGAGATTGCTGGCACTTGCATGGACGTGCTTCGCTCCTTGCCGAATTTCAGTTGGTCAGGCTATGAGGCCGGACTAAAAGCACACGGCTACGGCATACACTTGCAAGAGGATGACAAGGGGAATGTACGAGGCTATTCTATTCTGTCGGGCAACTCCAGTTATAAATCCTCCATTCTCGGTAAAGGCCGACATCTCATGCCTTCAAAGATAGAAGCGACATGGGCAAGGCTTCATGGAGAGCGGAAATCTTCGCTAATCCCAAATACCGAACAGAAAATACGGCCAGCTACCGTTTCGACTGAAATGCCACAGACAAACCGTCCGGCTCCAGTTATTAAGCACTACGACATTTCCACGGATGAATATCACCATTACCATGTGGCCATACCGGAAGAAGCGGACGAAATCATCTGCAAGGAATGTTCCGTGCCGGATGACAATCCCTTAGCAACTATAGAAGATGTACAGAAAACCGCCTTGCTCCTTTTTGCTGAATACCTTGACGGTGCAACGAGCATGGCTGCATCCAGTGGCGGCGGAGGTTCTGACATGAGCGGTTGGGGAAAGGATAAAGATGAGGATGAACGCGAATGGGCAAGGCGATGCGCTCAAATGGCTAATCATCTTTGCAAGCGCAGGAGGGGTTTACACAGATAATTGTTTCACTCAAAATCAATGAATATGGGAATAGGAAAAGGGAAATCTGACAAGATAGACATTGACGGCCTTATAGAAGGTGTAGGCAATGAAAACAAAGTAGCCCAAGAAGAAAGTAAACTTGAACAGAAAATTAAAGAACTAAAGGATGTACGTTTAGAATTGGAAGCCGCTACCCGCAAAATGGAAGAAGTTACTTTTGCGCTCAAAACAGCTACGGATAGTGCCGACAACATTATTTCAGGCATTTGCCGTGCTATTGTCAAAGCGGAACAAAATATAGTTTTCCGTGCCAAAATCAGCACAGATGAGTTGGCAAAAGTGCATCAATGCACAGTCCGACATATTAAGGCCGAAGAAGATCTATTGGAAAGGCATAGTGACAAAATGGCCAAACACCTCCAGAACAATGAAGGCGTTTGGCTTTCCACCTCTTGGCTTATATTTACTTTGGTCGTACTGGCGATTAGTTATCTTGCCGTAATTTTATGGGCTATATATAAAAGATGAGTTACACACTTTTACTTGCCCAATGATTTGAACATCTTGGTAATGCAACGCTTCTTCTGCTCCATGTTAGGATGAACGTAAAGGTTGAGCGTGGTTGAAATGTTGGAATGACCTAACAATACGCTGACAGTTTTATAGTCGCATCCGGCTTCAATGCAACGGGTGGCAAAGCTATGGCGCAGGCCGTGATATTTCAATTTAGGGATGTCGAGTTTCGCCATCAAACTGTTGTAGTAGTTGCGGTATGTGCATGGTTCTGTTGGATGCTCGTCGTTGCCAATCAACACGCCATCAAACATGGCATTGAAATCGATAGTGTTGTTGACATAGAATGTATCGTACTCTCCGCATCCTATCTTGAAGTTGAATGATACACCCTGGCACTTTACACCCTTTCCTTGTACTGAGTGTATGTCCATGGTCTTGCCGTCTATTACACTTGACTCGTCGATCAATGAAAGTACCGACTTGTTGAGTATGCAATGTACGGAACCGCTATCAACCATCATAGCACCCACGTACACATTTCCATCCTTTCCCTTGAATGCAGCTTTCACAATAGGGAACCCCACTTGCTCTATGTCTCTCAGTTTTGCAGTTCTTGTCTTCATCTTTTTCTGGTTTTGTTTGTTTGGAAGAGCCACCTGCTTTATGCTGCAGGCTCTTCTTCGTTGAATTCTTGCTTTTTGATTCTGCGAATCAAGTAAGCGATAGCCTTTGGTGCCTTCTCTCGGCAGACCTTCAGCTGAGCAAGGAACTCCTCCTCGGTAGCGTCTGAGTTGAAGAGGTCCACCAACTCGCAGTTGTTGTCCGACTGCTTGTCAAGCTTTAGGTTGTGGCATTGCATCAAAGTGCGAAGGGCAAGGATGCCAAGGTCGTACTTTGGACGTGCCTCTACCAGTTTGCGCATCAAGTCAAGTCCTGGATCGCCAATGTGCATCTCGTTGAGCATGGCAATCATGAAGAGCACCTTTGCGTCTGGTGTTGCCATCTCGAACACGTTCGCAAGCTGGCAGTTGGTCTCGTCAGCTTCTGTGTAGCGTTCGAGTTTTGCCAAGGCACGCGACTTGATGTACATGGCTTCTGCACATTGGTGTGTTGCCAGTACCTCGTTAGCGTACGCCAATGCTTCCTCGTACTTCTCTGCATAGAGGCAGAGCAACGAAGCAAGGAATTTCGGTGCCCAACGGCTTGCCTTTGTCAGACACTCTGGTACCGACTCTATCGAACCATAGAGATGCTCGTCGCACACGAGTATGTCAAGGAAGCGTTTTGCTTGCTGCATGGCTTCTTTGATGTCGCCGTTCTCAGCCTTCTTCGCTACGAGGAGCAGGTACTGACGTGCCGCTTCGTCGTAGTCGTTGTGCTGGAGTGCGCCATAGACAGCTTTTCCGCTCTCTATCTCGTTGCCAATCTGTTGCTCGTTGTTGTACTCGCTTGCGTAAGTCAGCACCTCACGACTCGTATGAGCATACTGAGGTATGACGTTCTTCGAGAGGTACAGACCTTCAAGGCTGCGAACACGGCTCAGAGCTACGTAGAGCTGTCCTGCTGCGAACATGCCACGGCTGAGGTCGAGCGAGAGTTTGTCGAAGGTCATGCCCTGACTCTTGTGGACGGTGATTGCCCATGCAAGTTTCAGAGGGTACTGGGTGAATGTACCAATGAGTTCCTTCTTCATCTTGCGCTCCTCCTTGTTGTAGTCGTAGCTGTACGACTCCCATGAACAGCATGGCACAATGTATGTCTCGTCGTTGTTGAGCGTCACGCAGATCTCGTCCTTAGTGAGTTTGCTCACCTTGCCGAGAGTGCCGTTTGCCCATCGTTTTTGCTGGTCGTTGCGAGTGAACATCACCTGAGCACCAACCTTGAGGCGAAGCTTCATGTCCACCGGGAACTTCTTTTCCTCGAACTTGCCGTCAATGGTTCCTTCATAGACGAACTCCTCCGACTCAATCTCCTCTAGTCGCTGAAGGTTGATCTTGTCTGCCGTCTTATTGATGGAAGCCAGCGTGATGACAGCACCATCTTCTGCGGTCGGAATGTGAACGCGATCGTTGAGGTGCATGATGTTCTCTGGTGTTACCTTGTTCAGGCGCACGTTCTCCAAGATGTGCAGGAAGTGTTCGTCATCCTGACGGTACACCTTGCGGAACTCAATCTTCACGAGTCGCATGCGCTTGATGGCGTCTGACTTGTAGAAGAAGAAGTCATCCGTTTGGTACAGATCCTTCAGCATATCCTTCTCAGGACCTTGCTTCACCACCGGTGGCAACTGGAACATGTCGCCTACGAAGATTATCTGCTTGCCGCCGAAAGGCATGTTGTTGCGCAGAGCCTTACGCATGGTGTAGTCGATGGCATCCATGATGTCGCATCTTACCATCGACACTTCATCGATGATGATCGTGTCTGCATGTAAAAGCGTCAGAATCTTTGCCTCGTTCATCTTGCCGCATGTTCCTGGCGTACACACCTCCATCGGCAAGCCAAAGAAGGAGTGTATTGTGTCGCCACCGGCGAGGATGGCTGCCACACCTGTTGGGGCAAGGGTGATGAACTGCTTTCCAACCAACTTCTGTACGTTGTGAAGAAAGGTTGTCTTACCTGTTCCAGCACGACCTGTGAGGAAGAAGCTGGAGTTTGTGTTGGCAACAAGCTCGTATGCAAGCTGCTGCTCGTGGTTGTGTGGGTCTATCTGTGTGTTCTGCATGTCCTACTTCTGTTCGATTTGTGGGAGGATTTGGGTGAGACGTGTGTTGTAGTCGCTGTCGAGGAAACTCTTGTAGCATCCATCGATGATGCTTTTCGCCTTCTCTTCGAGTTCTTCCTGTGGCATGCAGCTTCTCTGGGCTTTGAGTACTCCTTCAAAGAAGTTGCGCACCATGGTTTCTAATTCCTTTCGGATGAACTCCTCGTTGCGATGCACCTTGTCGTAGTCTCTCTTCTGAACAAGTTCAAGGCGTGTACCGTTGAAGGCGTAAACCTCGATGCCGTCGATGTAGGTCCAGTTGTGGTAGAGTCCCACCTTCTCGACAACTACGATGCGGTCGCAGAATCTCACGCCCTTGTAGTAGCGGTTTCCGCTTGCGCTCTCGTACTCTTCGCAGAGGAACATCTTCTGTCCTTCGTCCCATACAGGAATGTGAACTCGTTGGTTACCGAATGTCGGCAGGATGCTGTCGAACAGATCTTTGTTGATCGCTTTTGTTAAGCTTGCCATGTCGTTTTGTTTTTCTTGGTTTGTGATTTTTGTTTGTTCTCTCTTTGATTGGGCATGATGGTTAGCCCAAGCACTTCTGATGAGTTGCCTCTATCATGCTTCGCGAGAAGTCAAGGAGCTGACTCTCTGCCACCATGCTGCCCATTGCCTTGGCTTGTCCCTTCAGGAAGTCCTTCAGCATGAGGATGCTCTCTTCCTTGGCGCTTCGTTCGTTGAAACATCGCCAGTTGCATCCGCCCCAGAACTTCTGAGCAATGATGTTTGCCTTCTGTCCGTTCCATGCAAACAGCGTGATGCCGTTGAGGAAGGTGTGGGCGTAACCTTGTCCGATGTGGTAGTAAACTGCCAATCGGTCAGAGAGACGGATTGCTCGGTAGTAGGTGTTGCCAGCTGCGCTGGTGTAACCGAGGGTGAGGTACACGTTCTTCTCTGCGTTGTAGGTGAGAGAACTACCCGAGAGGGCTGGGAGTGCCTTTGCGGCAATGAGTGCGAGTGATGTGTTCATCGTACGTCTGGTTTTTGTTTAGCGGAATAGGCCGCCACCTCTGTTGTTTGTAATAATAAAATAATATATAAACAAAACCAACTCTCTCGGAATTGTGATGCAAAGTTACTATGTTAGTATAGGGCATGCAAGCTTTTTTACATGAGTATTGGTTCCTTCCGTTTTGGAACCAATCACACTCATTTTTGAAAGTTCATGCAGCGTATCTTTTCTTTCTGATATCCTTCATGCACTTGCTTGTGCATGCAAGGGTGATGTGCATTGAGGTGAGATCTTCTGAACGACCATGCTTCTTGTGGCTTGCCTGTGCCTGACGTTTCTCTACGATGCGACGGAGAATTCTGTCCTGCACTTTTGAAGGCTTCATCTTACTTCTGATGTTCAAGTTGAGAAGGATGCCGTCAAGTACCTCAATCTCAATTTTGTTTGTTGTCACATTGCAGAGCTCTTCGGTAGCTGCCTTGCGATAGCGATCAGATGTCTCAACACGTTCCCAACGCTTGTTGGTTCTTCTGTGAGCATCTGCCTCTGCCTTCCTCTGCTTCTTTGTCTGCTTTGCTGTTGCCTTGTTATTCATGGTTGCCTTGTTGTTGTTTGGTGTCTGTTTCATAGTCTTTCGTTTTTGATTTCGAGTACAAATTACTACTTGATTTCGGATTTGAAGAATGTTTTTACCAGAACAATGGTTCCTCTCATTTTAGAACCATTCCTTCATTCGGTTCACTAACTTTCACCAACGATTTGCAGCGTCAACTTCGTGGTGGTTTTCGAAGTTTGACGCTGCAAATGTAATAACTATTCTTGTGATATTTTCAAGAACCTATGTTCCTATTGGTTCCTCTGAATTTGGTACCATTCGTTGGAGTTTCTCTTCATGTTCAAGGTAGTATGAAACCATGTCTTTCACTCTTGTCGCGAAGATCATACGTATCTTTGGCGGTGACATAACTTCGAGTCCTGCACCCATCTGGAGAACGCGACCAATAAACTCGTTGTTCATCTCTACATCCACAGAGAACTCGGCATACTCTCCATCCTCATAAACTCCGAATGGTTTCACGACCTCATATGAACGATGCAGAGGTTTTGTGTCTATTAATTTAAATATATAATGTTTGTGTGCGCGTATAACGATGTGTTCTTTGTTCGGGAAATCTTTCATGTGACTCACACCAACGATATCCTTGAAAAACTCATCATAAAAGTGATTTGGTGCAGGAACATACTCCACTTTACTTCTCTCACGAGGCTTCTCTTGTATGCGGTCAAGAGCAATGTTGTACCCGAATTCCGGTACTCTACCTTCTGCATGACCGAATAAATGCCATCGTCCATTGTACTCTTTCAAGTAATGCGGATGAAATAGTAAGGTTACTTGTTCCTCGTCGTATGGCTTATATTCTATCTCCATCACCGTTTTGTTGGTAATAGCTTCATAGAGCTGAGGGAGATATTCTATATTGGTTAATATTCGGTCAAGGCTTGAACTTATCACCTGCTCACCTTTCTGGCGCTTAGCCTTCATGTCGAGCAAGTCCTGACAATCATGGAAGAAGTACTCCAGCCACGATTTAGGGAAGAATCCAGCAGAGTCCTGGCAAAACTTCCAGTACTGACGAAGATTATTGATGACCTTGGCATTACGCATGTCTGCAAGTGGATCATCATCCTTACCAACGTATCGAAAGCGCTTATTGCGGTTGTTGCCTTCTTCCTCAAAGCATTCGCCAACGTCCTTTTCAAGCTTATCGGCTATAGCTTTCTTTAGTGTGCCAACCACCTTCTTCAACTCGCCATACCCATCGCAATTTGACAAATTAGCAGGAAGTTCTTTTGTTGTCACACCAATATAATCAGCCATGATATCTGCATAACTAACCCATCGGTGACTCATAAGCCACCGATAGGTTATCAAAGCAAATTGTGCCTTATAGCTATCTCCGTCAAAGAGGTTCTTGCGTTGCATGATTATTAATCATTTGCCGGTCTTACGTTTATTGCAAAAGAGATAGGCTTTCCCGTTTTTGGATTCGTTCTTTCTCTTAATTCAAACAAAACCTCCTCTCTTTCAGAATAGTCGTATTCTCGAGGAGAATTGTTTGGCGCAAATCCCATTCTATTGTCAATAATGTATACAGGATGATTGTCTACAAAAATTCTGTTTCTGTCACCATTAATTTTTCCTCTTAAAACAGAACTGCTGTCCGACTCAGTTGTAGAGGTATTTGTATTAGTGCGAGAAGGAGAAGTTGGAGCTTGCATGCCACATAATTCATCTCGACATAATTGTAGAACCTTAACTTGCATCTTCGCGAACTCATAATCATAAATCGGACGACTACCATTATTGACAATCATCAACAAACGCTCCTCTGACATTGTCGAAGGATCACATTCTCTATGATTATATAGATGCCTTAATGCACGAGTTAAATTTGCGAATTCGGACCATCTATCAGGAAGATTGTTTCCGTTATTACTTCCTTCATAGTATAATTTATACAACGATCCCGAAAATGCATCCATTGAAGCTTCATCATAGCATCGCTTTCTTAAGATTCCAAATTCGATTGGATCTTCGTGAGAAGGAATAAATACCTCATGAACATTAATATACCGTTTATTTACGCCAACTCGCAATCTTTCTATTTGATTTACTAGCTCATTTAGTTCTTCTTGCTCTATGGAATCAATATCCACAACTTCCTTGTCATGGCTACATGCACGCAAATAATCTTCCAAATACCCAATCGGCAAATAAAAGGTCGATTCAGAAATGCTATTCACAAGACCCTTAGACCTTAAACTCGTTATTCCGTCTGGTATAGTTCCTTCAAAATTCTTAGGACCTTTTGAGAGTAAGAACATTGTGGAACGCTCTGCTTCAGATACAAACCGATTATTAATTATCTCACATAAATAATCTCGAATTACATCATATTCAGGCAGAGCAACCTTTTTATTGGTATACATATGAGAAGCTACAAACTTAGCATAATATGGAACGCCTCCTGTCTTCTGAAACAAAGGGGACAATAAATCCAAATACTGTTGTCTTAAGAAAGTTTCTTTAATCAAAGAGCATTCATGTTGCCAAAGAGAGGTGAAGTCCTCCTTTGATGTTGGAGTAATCGTCACATTTTCCAATCCACAATTAAGTTCTGGAGAGCCTACACTCGTGCATATTGCACTCCATGTTGAGGTACCGGCAATCCAAAATTTCAGATTAGACTCTGGAGAAGTAGCAGCACCTCTTATTCTTGAAAAGTCAGACGGAGTATCAAATGCCTCTAAAAGGAGATAATCAATTTCATCAAGAAGCAACAACAAATATTTATTGTTCTTTGCGAGGCTGTTTGCAAGTGTAAATAGCACTTGCTTTTGATATTCAGGATTCCATTCTTCCATTTGTACTCGCATGTCGAGTTCATCGCAAGAAATATCCAAAGAACATCTTCTAGATATTTTCAGCTCCCCTTCTGGTAATAAATTATCCAAACACATTTTTGATGCAAGAAGCGAAGCCATAGATCTATATACAGCAGGAGTATTTTTCTTAATTCCACATTGAGTTTTTACATCAAAATACAAAGGGTAAGCCCCAATACTACTATTGTTAACCAAATATGTTTCCAAAGACTTCATTAAGCAAGTCTTACCAAAACGTCTGGCACCAATTATTCCTGCGTTTCCTTTTCTTTTGGCACATGAGATCAATGTCTCGATTTCTCTATTTCTACCAAACAAATCTTTTGTAGAGGTAATATCAATACCTACAATGAAAGGTTCCATATTATTGATTGTTAAAGTGAAAATTCTAAATCTAAATCTTTATGGTGAACAAACCACCAACGTCTAAACAAATCAACACTCAAACGATACACCTCTCTACCTTCATCTGTAAATGAATATAGTATCTTCTTATCTTTTAAACTCGCCAAAGCTCTTGTCATATTGAGTCGTCTTTCTTCATTTACAGAATACTTATCCCATAAGCGTTTAAGTTCATCCATACTTATGCCGCGTTCAATTTGAGTACTTTCTCTATTAAGATAGGAAATAGATGAAATCAATTGATGCTCGGCAATATTTTCCGGATCAACCTGATTATTATGGAAGTTAGTTTCATCCAAAGACTCCCAAGTATCTCCTTTGCCAGGTTGTACTTCACCAGTTAATACTCTAACCACATCATTAACCTCATTGAATCCTAAATGTCTATGTTTTCTAGCGACAGCATACTTACCACATGC
The DNA here is from genome assembly GCF_003434625.1 of Parabacteroides sp. AM17-47. Classification (NCBI taxonomy): domain Bacteria; kingdom Pseudomonadati; phylum Bacteroidota; class Bacteroidia; order Bacteroidales; family Tannerellaceae; genus Parabacteroides; species Parabacteroides sp. AM17-47. Next base: position 101,979 of record NZ_QTLI01000007.1, on the reverse strand, counting down.
TAAACATATCCATTGAATCCAATATGGCACACAACCAGATAAAGCGCGGATATAAGTTTTTGCCCTTTCGTCAAATATTATTTTAGGACATGCGTCAATTAATTCATTTGCATATTGCTCCTCAATTTCGTTAATAGGCATTGGCAATGTATTATTCATTTGCCCTGCGATGTACTCTTTTTCCTTCGGAAGCTCCTTTATATCGTAAGTACCAGAATAAACAAAGCAAGCTTTTCCTGTCAACGCCAAATTTCTTAATGTAGAAATAAATGTCGCGTCTATTAAACCCTCCTTGAGCATAAGTCGGACAAATGAGAATTCGTCTATTGTAACAAGCGGAATAACATTATTCTCGTTAAGGACATCAACAATCTTACAGAAATCGATCTGCGAAAGACATTCTGCAGGAGGAAGTCCATTTTCACCATAGGCAGCATCAACCTTATCGGCCAATTCATCTGTTAACTTATCGTAAATATTCGTTTCCAGAGCCCAAGTCCAAAACTGGGCAGAAGTCGAATTCTTATATGGGAACTCATTTAGATACCATTTGAAAGCTAAAATATGTTTTGAAGAGTCTTCTTTTAAAATCTGACTATCAATTCGATTTCTCAGATAATCCAAAATTGAAGACTTACCTGTGCGAGTTAGTCCATAAAGTATGTAGGTCAAAGAACGATCCTTTGATAGATAGTGGTCAATCAATGTTTTCAATTCTTTTTCACGTCCCTTGAATATATGTTCTTCCGGAGTATTCGATATGTTCCACGGGATATCTATTTCGTCCGATAATACGTCTTCGCTTTCAATTTCATATGTTGCCTCATATACTATTGGATTTAAATCTTTTCCTTGATATTTTGCAATCAAAAGAAACTTTACGTTAGCGGATTCCAAAGAAGAAAAATCTGATGAAACAAAACTCTCACCACTACAATCTCCTGAAGATAACTCTCCTTCATGTAAAACCTTATATTCTTTACCGTCAATTGTCGCAGTAACATAAAAAGACTCTGCTGTTGAATCTCCATTATTTGTTACAACAATACTGATTACGCCATTGCCATGTTCATCTTTAGTAATGAATGCAGGTTTACTTGATATGTTCAACATTGGCAATGTGCGAGCATCTCTCTCTTCTATTTGACGAGAGATTTCTTTTAACCAATTATTAATCAATATAGAGAAGAATGTGTTACCGTAATAAGTAGTAGTGTCTGCAATCGTTTTTTGTGCACCTAAAAGAGTTTGCTGAGCCCTAACTAATATACGAGTTCTTTCGTTTTCTTTACGTCCTGCGTAAGGTTTTAGGATTTCAATTACCTCTATCAAGGAATTAATAGAAATAATATCAGTATTCGTCATCAAATCCTTATATTCAAGAACTTTTCTCCACTTGTTGTCAAAGGAGCTAAGATCGAAAGAATAAAACTTCCATGATAAGCATATCTGAATAGCTTCGCTTAGGATTTTTTTACGTTCATTTCGATGAACGAACAAACTATGCATAAAATTTTCCAAATCGTCATCTACATCGATTGTTGATTGATTTATCTGATTCAATATATTGAAAGCTTGTTTTTTAAATCTTTCGCTGTCTGAACATTTTCCACGAAATGGACCAATACCACTTTTGTCGTTAATCAAAGAAATCCATACATCTTCTGCCGCAGAACCTACAACCAAATAAGTTCTTAAGAGAAGATTGAGATTTTCTGAGCTATCTCCTTTAAGACATATTTCTTGAAGTTTTCCCAATGAAATAATTTCCCAATCTGATTCAGGAGTTTTGTTACCTTCAATCTGGGATGTAATAAATGATAATTGTAAGTATTTTAATAAAAGTTCTCTAAGATTATCTTTTTCTCCAAGAGTGTTGAAAATTTCCAGGGCTTCAACATAGTAGCTACACGCACTATCACGAAGAGCTTGCAACTCAATAAGTTCTGTAGAGTCATTCCCAATAAGATTCGCAAATCTAGCATACATACCATGCCCCTTCAGTCGAGCGTAATTAGCGACTGATATTTTGTACATTATTGTTGATGTCTGCTTTGAATTATAATAAGCTCCTGCAGCCTCTAAAAAAAGTTGAGCCTTATCCTCAAATGATACCGACTGGTCATTACGTTTGTTTTGGGCTCTACCAAACAGTTGTTCGGCAGGAATTAATTCATTCGAAGGAAGCAATTCCTGCCGTTTAGCCTCTTGACAAACATCCTCAAGAAGCATTTTGCTGATACTATCATTTGTGTCAACAGATCCGTTAATAGGTGTGGATGTATCGCTTGAAGAATCTGAATTATTGATATCATTGGAATTCATCCTTTGAATGGACTCTTTTAGCTTTGTGATAGCATTATTATTTGGTTTAACACTTTCTGCATATAATATTGCTTTTAATGCCTCTTCTCTATTATTACCTTTCTGATACAATCTTGCCATTGTTATATACAAATGGCCAATGCTATTTACATTAACGTCACTCTGTTGTTCAGTTAGAACAATAAGATATGCAAGGGATTGCAAAGCTTCAGTTGTATGATTTAATGCAATCTCTGTATTCACAATTCTATCAAGATAACTTCTTAAGTATTTAGGGGTTGGACGTTTTGTGTTTATAATCTGATAAGAACGTTTAAGACATTCTTCTTTCTGTCCATTACGAATTAAAGTATCCAGTTCCTTCTCTAATTGCTTACACTTTGATTCGTTCAAGTTTGGCAATTTTTTGCTTAGGAAAGCCGTTACTTCATTTGAAAATAAAATTGTAGGCTTAACCAATTTACTTTGCGATGAATCATTATCTGTGTGAGAAGTCTCTATGTTTTTTAAAAATCTTGTTCTTTTACTATCTGGAATACTATCTAAATCGACCTTGCCCATTACTTTTAGTTGAAGGCCTCCATTCTCTAATATTTTTTCCGACTCGGTTTTATATAGTTCTACATTTGTTTGATGGATGGCTTTTATAGACTGGTCTTCAGGGATATTGGTTGATTCGTCATATTCTTCCGCTTCATCATCAAAAATATCAGGATTTGTTCCTACATACGAAAGGATAATTTTTTGGAAATTCTCTATTTCTATATAAGTTTCCTTTTTGGAGGTCATTTCATCCATCATGAACTTCAAAACAGCAAGCATTGTTTTTTTTCTTTTAGCTGTAACTCCTTTGCGATATACAAGAGCTTTTCTAAAAAGATTCATTACGTCATGGTATGATGTTTCAATTAATGAAAACATAGTTGAATTCTCATTAATCTTGTTGCAATATAAGCGAGAACCAGGAGCGCAACTCTTTTTCTTGAAATTGACAAAATTCCCACTTAACGTCTCCGATAATCCAGAATCAGTTGTTATATTTATACCATTATCATTAATGCCTACGATAGTTGCATTAGTAGGTATTAGCGTCCTATTGTTTATGGATAAAATTGGAAATATCTTTAATAATAATGCATCAAAGATATCAAGCAATTTCTGAGAAGACAATCTATCTACATCTCTGAAATTATTTTCTATCTCAGTTGCGGTTGAAATATTTTGAATACTATCTATGGAAGTTTGACGAACCGTTATTATAGTTTCGTCCATTTTTTTGATTGTTGCAAAAACCGGTGTCAGGTTAACGATTTCACCAGACACTTTATTTGTGTTAAAGGATATTTGAACCTTGTCGCCAACCTTATAGCTATTAGTTATAATATTGTACAGAGGAATATGACCGCAATTAGGACAAAAAAATGCGGATTTTGATATTTCTTTTCCACAATCTGGACATTCGACAAGTTTGTTCAATAACTCCGTATTTTTTGATTCTTTTATTTGGGCAATAGATGAACTTTGATCTTGCATCTGAATAGTATTTGATTGTTCTTTTGCAAATAAAAAAATGTTTTGAGCAATCCTTTGTAACCTAACTCCAGTCCATGTGATAGGTGGGTTATTAGCAGCTACTATCAAAATCTGTTTAGTCTCCTTTATTTGATGAAAACTAAAAATAACCCCGTATACTTCAAAATATAGGCATTTTTGGTTCTTATTATAATATAGTTTTGAATCATAGAAACTTGTTGCATTCTTTAGTACACAATCTGCAACTGCAGAAACCCTTGTTTTTATGAATTCATAAAACAATCTGGATTTATATTTTTCTGTCTTAATAGCAGCATTGAGTAAATTAATAGCAGACAGAAAATAAAAGAGTGAATTAGCATCTGTGACATTTATCTTATTGATTACGTCCATCGCCTCATCAACTACATTTTCGTCAATTGGTTGTATTTCGTCTCCAACCAATTGACTGTATAGTCTAAATATGTGTTCTGATATTTTGCTCATAACATTTATCAATTATTGCGTTCAGCCAAAAGTTCTCTAATGTTAACCTTAAGCAAATCTGAAATCTTTGCCAGCGTCTGCAAGTCTGGTTGTGAGGTATTCGTGCACCATTTGCTGACGGTAACAGGATTCTTGCCAAGTTGCTCTGCAAGCCACTTGTTTGTTTGACCTGCGTCTGCGAGAACTGCTTTCAGTCGATTTAGTTTTTGGAAATTTTCCATATTTAATAAATTAACGTTGAACACAAATTTACTAAATTACATCTTAATAAAAGAAATAATATGTAGTTTTCTTCAATTTGGAGTGGCAATTTAACATTAACTACCGAAATACACAATAAATTGATGGTAAATTACAGGATGCGCTTTAATATTAACGTGTTTATCCACATATGTGTGAAAATATATCACATCCATCCTTGCTCACCCCTTAATAAAACATTTATCAACAGTGTTAAGATGGGTGTGGTAAAACGACTTCTATCCATGCGTAAGAGTCTCTTGTGCTAAATCAACTGCAATTTATGGTATTATTTTAAAAGATGTTGCTAATTTTGTAGTTTAGAATGTTTTGTATTTATTAAATGGTTCGATACAATGGGTAAAAGTCATCTGTTTTTAAAGAACGAATTTGGTATCTGCCTTAAGTTTAACCGAACAAGAGGCAGAGATGATGAAGAAGAAACTTCGGAAGACGAAAAGAATTATTGTCAGCAGAGAGAAAAGCTTCATCGTTGCCGTATTAATTTTGAGCAAGCCTTAGAAGAACGCCATAGCTTACGGAGACAAGATGTGGTAAGTGAACATTTTGATATGCTGTCTATTGATTTTTTGAAAATTGCAGATAGCACCTTAACAAGACAATATTGCCAAGTCTATGGATTATCCGAGCTTAATTATTCCAACATGAATCAGACTGTCCTATTTGCTATAGTTGACGAAGATCGATTTAATGATGTTTTTATAACTCAAATTGATTCTTTTTCAACGGAAGAAAATAATGACAGTACAGAATATAAGCCACTGACTTTGATGGCCGGTTTCAGTTATTGGGATAGTGATTCGATGAAGCCTTTTGGTATTATGGGCGATGATGCTCATGATGTACTTCTAGAGTTGGTGGAGAGTTCACCTAGAATAGCGATGAAACATCAAGCTATAGTGAAAGCAATGGAGGAGTATTTAGATCAGAAGCAGATTCTTTATAAAAGGATAGAATCTGGAATATACCAAATAAACTTCATTTCTAAAGATGATTTGGCTATTTTATTGGATAATTTTGATGTGATACAAAGAATTCAATCTTTGTACACTACTCGTGTACGTCCTAATACTTTTGGTGATTTGGAAAGGGTGTCAGATGCAACTTTAAATTTGCTAGAAGGAGCACCAATTATTGGTGTAATTGATACAGGTGTTCAAAGACTGGCCGTACTAGATCCCATATTGGAACATGATGGACTTGATTTAGTTGATAAGAATGCCCCGCATCCGTATGAGATTGATTTAAGGTCCGATTCAAGTCATGGTACAACTGTTGCAACATTAGCTGCATTCGGAAACAACTTCTATCGTAACATGGATGCTAACGTAGTTGATGCTGATGCCAAAATCTTTTCTATCAAAGTACAGAGAGGCGAAACTGGACTCGTGAACATCGCTGACATAAAAGAGGCTATCACTATGGCTCATCAAAACTATGGCATTCGTATCTTTAATCTTTCAATGTCCGTTCGTGGAAAATTTTATAATCAAGATATTTCTACTTATGCATATATACTTGATGAATTAGCTTACATATATGATTTGCTGATTTTTATTTCCGTTGGTAATCTTAGTGAAGAGGATATTAAGAATATGCAGATTGTTGCTGCTAATCCTAATACGAGTGAAAGAGTTAAGCGTTTTCTGAAATATCCGAATCATTATTATAATCCCTTCATTTCGATAGAAGAAACAGAGTGTCACGACGGCGAGTGTATGAATCTTTGTGAACCTAGTGAAAGCATGAACAATATGTCTGTTGGTGCTATTGCTGAAAGTTATAATATTAATCACGGTAATCATGGATTGAGTTTGGGGTGTGAGTTTCCTGCTTATTATTCGCGTAAATACCACATAGACTACAATTCGTTGATTAATGGCACTCGTTTCAAGAACAACCAAAAAAATAAGAATCTCTTTAAGCCAGATATTGTTATGCCTGGTGGTGACCAATTGGATGTTGAGTCACGCATGCTAGTTTTAGCACCGAGAATAGATGGAACAGGCCTGAAAATAGAACAAAACTCTGGAACGAGTTACGCAACTCCATTAGCAGCTAATATTGCAGCTAAGATTGTTAGTAAATATCCTAACCTAAATATGCAATCAGTGAAGGCTTTGATGATTAATAGTGCAGAACCGATTAAAAAGTATTATCTCGAAGAGACTATCGATGAATTGAAATTTTTGGATAATAATTCATATCCCTATGTTGATAGTAATGAGAAAACTCTTTTATCCAAAAAGTATAGTGCAGAACGATTATCCAAGTATATTTCTGGTCATGGTGTGCCTAACATTTCTAAGTGTATAGATTCAGACGATAATCGTTGTACGTTTGTTATTGAAGATACAATAGCTTTCGATAGTCACAAGGTTGTTAATCTGAATATCCCTAATTATTTACTTCAATACTCAAAGAAAGGTGTATTATTAACTTTAACTGCTACACTTTGCTATAAGTTTAATCCTAAACGAGCTGATGTATTATCTTATTGCCCAATTCATATTGCTTTTAACTTTGGGAATAGTATGAATCATGATGAACCAAGAAAGAATGCAGAGGAATATGCAAGTAAAAGAGCCTCTGACGATAAGGATAGAATGGCAATAAAGTCTAGCGTAGGTTCATGGTCTGATGATTTTTACCCTGTATCAAGTAAAATGTTCTCAAATGTACAGAAGATGAGTTTAAATATTAGCCGTGATGAAATAGAAAAGATTCGTAATCAGATATCTATTATTTTTCGATGCACAGGTCGTGAGTATTTAGAAGGCACAAATCATCCATTCTCATTTGTGCTGACGATTGAACAAAAACATTCTGCAGAATTGGATGGGAACAGTTTATACGATAGTTTGGAGCAAGTCAATATAGTGGAAGCTATTGCTCAGGCTGCTCTTGAAGCAGAACTATAATTTAAATTTAAACGATAAAAGGATTGGCATTAGCTAATCCTTTTATCGTTTAAGAGTTTTTTCCAAATATTAGTTCGAATAATATTGTCATTATATCCATCTAATATATTCCGTTTGATTGCATTAAGTAAAGCGCGTTTTATAACGTAGTAGGACAAATTTCTACATTCGCTATTGATAATGTTTTCTTTGACTTGTTCATCGTCAAAGACGAACCGATCTTTAATCGTATATTGGATAAGAGCATGTACCTGTTCAGAGTTTGGTAAATCCATCTTAATAGATAAATCAAACCTTCTAATAAGGGCTTCATCTATCATTTGTAATTGATTAGTAGCTGCAATGATGATAGTATCTTGACTTACAAAATCAAATAGTTGTAATATGGTATTTACAACCCGTTTCATTTCGCCATGATCTTGATCGTAATCTCTTATTTTCCCTAAGCTGTCAAATTCATCAAGCAAAACAATCGCTTTTTCCTGAACTGCAGTCTTAAATATTTGAGTGAGATTTTTGCTTGTTTCTCCCAGTCTCGATGAAATGATCGTACCCAAATTGACTATAATCAGTGGACGGCTCAATTCGCCAGCCAATACATAGGCACTTAATGTCTTTCCACATCCTGATGGGCCATGAAGCAATATCTTATTGGATACTGGAATATCCATTTGGACAAGAGCCTCAGTTTGTTGTCTTTCCTTGATAAAATATTCAAATTCCTCACGAACATCTTGCGTACAAACTAAATCCTTCATTGTAAATGAAGACGTTACTGTCTGTAAAATATACTCGTCAGCTTTGTAGTCAAAATGCTTATTTAGTCGATATTCTTTTAGCTTTCCCAATGAATTCTCTCTATCAGAATCTTTAATGATAGATAGGATTTCAGTTGCAAATTTGCCTCTGTTATTTTGTTGAGAATATTCTACATACTGATACAACAAATCTCGCAAACGAGCATTGTCATTTGCTAAGGCAAATTTTGCTATTTGCTTGATGTAATCAGCCTGCTTCATAATGAATTTATTTTCTTTAATTTACAAAATTAGGCAATTTAGTCGAATTACCAAAATTTTGGAAGATTGAAAAGGATAATTTAACAAGAGATTAATTTCAACATCAACTTTATAGAATCTGTTTGCATTAACATCATATCGCAATTTATGAAAATAAGTATTTCCCTCATTTGTTTTATTGAAGTCTTTTCTTCTCAGTTTGATATGATTGGGTGTTTGATAATCTGCTCATCTATTTTAATCTTATGATTTCCAGTTGTTGTTCGCAAATTCTTTCTGATTGTATCAAGGGTGGAATTGTCAAACCATTCGTGGAATGTCTGCATAACGAATTGCGCTGTGACATCCCGGCTGATGTTATATTGGAAAGCAATGTTCCAAGCGAAGTTCTTTAGTGAAATTTGAGTAACAGTAGTGCGTCGTTTGATATGGATGTTTACGCTAAGAGCTTGTCGATTGGTGACAAAGTATCGGACACATTCGCAGATTTGGAAGATTTCTTCTTCGCTAAAGTCAAACTGCCTGAATGTATTTCGGGCGTATTGCAATACGGCTTGTAGTTTTTCATCTTCTTCTCTCTTTTTTTGCTGCAGATACTGTCGTTCCTCATGCTGGTACTCATAATGGAATAACTCCATCCGTTTCATTTGAATATCATCATTGCCAGCCATAGATATAGCAGTTGCTAAAGCGCAATCATCTTTAGTTTGTCTGTCGGATTGCACAGGTTTGTGGCAGAATAAAGAAACAAGGGATATTATATGTGCCGACAGAAAGATACATAAATGGTAAATGAGTTTTAGAGCAACATAACAAGCTACCATGACAAAAGGGAGAATGCTTAACCGCACTCCCAAAGCATCACTCACAGGGAATGATATTGTGGATGCCAGAAGCACCGTTATTACTTCTATTGCCCATGACTGGAATATATGTTGCCTTTGCTTCATAACTATTTTTATCTATGGTTGTTTTGCAAAGGTATAACGTATTTCCGTAAAAAACGAAAGCCAAAAATAAGCAGTAAAGAGGCAACAACTTCATTTTATGGTATTTGTGCAAACAAGAGCATAACAAGAGAAAATACCGATAAGAAAATGAAAACACCTGCAAATAAGAAACGGATAGTTAAATAAATATAAATCTTTCTTTGGCCTACATAAAACCATGTTCCTCCTTATGCTTTCTGTATGTCACTTGTAAAATTGTCCTTATTTGTATCATAAACATATAAGTTGCTGATACTCATTGCATATTATATTTTAGGAAGTAAAATAAAAAGAAGCGGTTTTAATCGCTCCTTTACTCCACATAAGATAGAAAAACGGCTATCGGGTCCTTCGGGATCTGATAGCCGTTTTTTATTTTAGCCCTATATATTCAATAAAAAAGCCATTGATATCCAATAATTATTAATAAGTTTGCACTCGCATAAAAACACTCATTTTAAATTACGATTAAGGGCAACGTACTAATTTTCGACTTATGCTAGCGAGATCTATACAGAAATATTACATATTTGTTCTACTTTTTCTGCTAGCCATTCTACAGTCCTCTTGTCAACAGTCGGGAAATAAATATCGTATATTAGTAGTGCATTCCTATGAAAGCGATTATGTAGCTTATAAAGACTGCGATCGGTTGATCCGGGAATCCCTCGAGAAAAAGGGGATTAATCCGTCGATCCAAACATTCTATTTGAACTGCGAGCAATATGCGGTACCCGCCGAAGAAAAACGGATGTACCTGTATCTAGATTCGATCTCTACTTGGAAACCCGATCTGATATTGGTCTACGAGGATCAAGCGACTTACACGTTAATGCAATGCCATCATCCGCTAATCTCTACAGTCCCCATTGTATTTGGCGGCGTAAATTTCCCCAATAAGGCACTATTAGCGCAATATTCGAATGTTTCCGGATTCTGGGACGAGCCCGACTACGTCACGAACATCCGCTTGATAGAACATCTGTTGGGCAAGTCTACGATTTATATGTTGCACGATAGTACGTATATAGATAGGCACATTAAGGCTACGTTACATGAGCAATGTGCTCAAGCAGACATTCGGGTCGATAATAATCGCATCATGTATATACCGGTAGAGATCGCTACTTTGGACAGGGTCAATCAAAGCTTAAAACGACCGGATAGTACGACCGTCAACGTCGTGCCCGTGCAAGGAGACAAGCTATCAGCTGTTTCTTGGTACATGAGTAAACACGTCCCTTACATCTACTATCTACAGGCCAAACGGGATTACCGGGTATTGAACACCAGCCGTTTTTCCAGTAAACCCTCTTTTACGGCGATCAACGAGGATCTAGGATATACGAATAAACTTGTAGGTGGCTATATCACCTCCTTGGAAACCCAAATAGAAGAATCTACCGATAGAGCCGCGGAAATATTAAAAGGCTCCCCTAGCGAATCATTCCCACAGATAACAAAGAGCAAGAAGAATTATGTATTTGATTTCAATGAAGTCAAATATTGGAATATCGATAAAAGGCTTCTTCCGAAGGATGCTATACTTTTGAACTTTCCTTTTAAGGACCAATATCCAAGATTATTCTGGAGCTTGATAATCGTAGTCAGCACGATGTGCTGCTTTGTCTTCGGTAGCTTCATCATCATGTATACCCAAGAATCCAAGGCAAAACGACAAGCGCAAAAAGCCCTATTACATGAAAAGGAATCATTAGCGGAAGCCTTGGAGAAAGCCAATGAGTCCGACCGGATGAAATCCGTATTCTTGGCTAACATGAGTCATGAGATACGTACCCCTCTAAATGCGATCATCGGCTTTTCAAGCCTAATCGCCGAACTGGATCTGACAGCGGAAGAGAAGGAGCAATACGCTAATATCATCACGACCAATAACGAGTTATTACTAAAGTTAGTCAATGACATATTGGATTTGGCAAGGATTGAATCCGGAGGTATCGTCTTTCATAAAGAATCCTGCAATTTAACGGATTTAGTGAAAACCCTTTATAAACAACATCTTTCCGATGTCCCCGAAGGTATCGAATTCAAGGAGAAATGCCCCGATACGCCGATCTGCTTATATTCGGATAAGGAGCGACTTTACCAAGCGCTCGAGAACATACTGAAAAATGCTATAAAATTTACTTCCGCAGGCTTTATAGAGATCGGTTACGAGTATTCCACCAATGCACAAGACGTCCGACTTTATGTGCAGGATACAGGCATCGGGATCTCTCCCGAGGACCAAGAAGCGATATTCGAGCGTTTCAAGAAGCTGGATGATTTCGTGCAAGGAACAGGTCTTGGATTATCGATCTGCCAAGCTATCGTAAAACAATTAAACGGGCGTATCTTGCTCCAGTCCGAAAAGAATAAGGGTTGTCGCATCTCCTTGGTTTTTCAATTATAAACCAGCCTCAGAAGCCAAGAAAAATAGACATTTGTCTCTTTGATATCCAATTACTTTTTATACATTTGTACCTATTATATTGAAGCTATACACATGACGAACACTTCTTATCGTTATCTTTTTTTATTGTTGCTTCCATTGTTTTTATTGGTCGCAAATTCTTGCGAACGCTCAACCACGGAAAAGCGTATCTTGATAGTCCAATCTTATGAGCCGGACTTTCAAGCCTATAAAGATATAGAAGAGGCTTTTAAAAAAGGATTCCAAAAAGAAGGCATTCATGCCAGTATCTTCACGTTCTATCTTAATTGCGAAGCTTATCAATCGCCAGAAGAGAAACAAAGAATATATACGGAACTCAATACGTTATCTTTATGGAAGCCTGATATCATAATCGTAAACGATGATCAAGCGACCTATTCCTTATTGGCTTGCGAACATCCTTTATTAGATAGCGTACCTATCGTTTTTACCGGAGTCAACTACCCAAACATACCCTTAATTCAAAAGTATCCTAACGTATCCGGATTTTGGGATAAGCCGGACTATCGGAAAAACGTCGAACTTATTGAGCGAATCATGGGAAAATGCGTGATTGTACGTGTCTCTGATAGTACAGCTCTTGACAAAAAGATCCTGAAAGATATGGATGAGCAAATAAAAGGGCTATGCTCCAAGGCTAGACCCGATTACCTTAAATATCCCCAGTATTCATCCCCATCCGATAAAAAGAGATCCTCTTCTTTAGTGCGGTTCCCAAAAGTACCGTTCGATTCCCTCTATATACAAACCATTCAACCCCGCACCAGTTCCAACTTGATCTGGGGGTTAGGTACAAGTACTTACAACAAGGCCTACCTTGCTACCAAAAGAGATTATACCTCGATAGCCTTAGGTAGGTTCTGCTCATTTCCCAGCTTCTCGGCGATCAACGAATCCGTAGGATATGACGGAGGCTTCATCGGGGGATATATGACCCCGGTAGAGAGCCAAACCCAAGAAGCCTTACGACGAGCTGCCAGCATACTCAAGGGCACACCGGCCAATAGCTTCCCACAAATAACGGAAAGCGCCAAAAACTATCTGTTCGATTACCCGACTTTAAATAAATGGGGTATCGATTGGAAAGAACTGCCTCAAAACAGCATCTTCTTGAATATGCCCTTTGTGGTTCGTTATCAAACATATATTATTCTATGCGGGATTCTTCTAACCCTATTTATCCTATGGACGCTTTTCTATCAAAGAGTACAATACCGTCGCGAAGCCTCTCACAAGAAACAGGCTCAAGAAAGTTTACGGAAAGAGAAAGAATTCCTCTCGTTAGCTTTAGAGAGCGGTGATATTTTCGCATTCCGATACAGCAACGGCGTATTCGAGTTCGACCATGATTTCTATAAGTCGTTGGATATGCCGATAAAACCGATCACCTCCACGCAATTCCAAGAGTCTATCCACCCTGAAGACCGGGAAGATTTCATCCAACATAAGCACCTGCTTGATACAGGATTCCCTTCCCGTAAGATCACCCGCCGCCGATATAATTTCAACGGCAAAGGGCATATATGGTGGGAATTCAGATATGCGCAAGCGAAGAATGGACAAGACTCTACCCGCAATAATGTCGGAGTAAACGGGCTCTGCTTAAATATCCAACAAAGTAAGGAAGTAGAGGAAGATCTTATCAAAGCCCGTATAAGGGCCGAGGAAGCGGACCAAATGAAATCAGCGTTCCTCGCCAATATGAGCCATGAGATACGTACCCCGCTTAACGCCATCGTTGGATTTTCGGAACTGCTAACAAGCGATATGGAAATAAGCCCGAACGAGAGGGATGAGTTCATGCAAGTTATCAGTAAGAACAGCGACCTCTTATTGAAATTGATCAATGACATTCTCGATCTATCCCGCATCGAGTCCGGTAAGATGTCGTTTACCCTCACGAATTGTGACTTAAACGAATTACTATCCCATATCTACCGTACCCATCAATTGTTGATGCCCCAAGGCGTAGCGCTTAAAATACAACTGCCGGTCCTCCCGGCCATTATCCAAGCGGACCTACATCGATTAACCCAAGTGATTACCAACCTCATAAACAACGCCGCAAAATTCACGACGCAAGGATACATCTTGATTAAATACGATTATACGCAAGATAAACGTTGGATCCAGATCTCCGTTACCGATACGGGCAAAGGCATTCCCGCAGATAAGCAAGCCCAAGTATTCGAACGGTTCAACAAACTGGACGAGTTTGCGCAAGGGACAGGCCTCGGACTGGCGATCTGCCAAATTATCATCGAACACTTCGGAGGATATATCACCCTAGAATCCAAAGAAGGGGAAGGTAGCACATTCATCGTGACCCTCCCCTACACTCCCGGATTATCGGTATAAGATTATTTTTTCTTGAAACGCAAGAACGGCAATACAATAAATAAAGGTATGCAACAGATCATTACCCAGATAAAGAAATGTTGGTAACCGATCTGCTCCTGTATCCATCCCGATGCCATTCCCGGTAGCATCATACCTAACGCCATGAAACCGGTACTGATCGCATAATGCGAAGTCTTATATTCCCCTTCGGCGAAAAGCATCAGATACATCGTATAAGCCGTAAAGCCAAATCCGTAGCCGAATTGCTCGACAGCGACACAAGCGTTTACGACAACAATACTCTCCGGCATCGTATAAGCCATATACAAATAAACCAGATTCGGCAAGGAGATAGCCAATGCCATAGGCCATAACCAAGTCTTCAAGCCACCCCGGGATATAGCCAGACCTCCTAAAACCCCTCCGAGCAATAAGGAGATCACTCCCACCGTACCATAAGCGAACCCGACCTCACCGGTACTGAGCGCCAGCCCGCCAACCTCCCGCCCATCCAGCAGGAAAGGAGAAGCCAACTTTACCAATTGGGATTCCCCCAAACGATACGTCAGCATAAAAAGCAAAGCCGGGATAATCCCTTTCTTGCTGAAAAAGCTCACGAAAGTATTGCCGAACTCCACCAAGATGGTATGAGGGGTGATATTCGTACGTTGCGCGTCACTCGCCGGACGGGGTAAGATATACTTATGCCACAAAGCCAAGGCGATAAAGGTACCGGCCAATACGAAAAACACCAGACTCCAAGCAAAAGAAATCCGTCCGGTACTCTCCTCCAAAAGCCCCGCCAGCATGACCAGCAGACCTTGTCCCGTTAGCATCGCCACCCTGTAGAACGTATTTCGGATACCGATAAAGAACGCTTGTTGCTCCTCCGTCAAGCCCAGCATATAGAACCCATCCGCAGCGATATCGTGCGTAGCGGAACTAAACGCCATCAACCAAAAGAAAGCCAAGGTAAACCGCAGAAAGAAATCCCCGGGAAGGACGAACGCCACACCTGCCATTCCCCCGCCAATCAATAGCTGCATGCTATAAATCCACCAACGCTTCGTTTTAATCAAGTCTACGAACGGGCTCCAGATGGGCTTGATCACCCAAGGAAAATAAAGCCAACTGGTAAATAAGGCGATATCCGTATTTGAGACGCCCAGACGTTTATACATGATCACAGAAAGCGTCATGACTACCACATAGGGCAAGCCTTCGGCAAAATAAAGAGACGGGATCCAAGCCCAAGGATTACGTTTTTCCATAATAAGAAGGAATTAAACGATTAGAAGTCAATACCAAATCCATCCGCATCCTTCCACGCCGGGAACTTAGCCCGGAACTCATCCAGCTCGCTCTTCTTCAAAGTACATGTCCGGGTGATTTCCTCTCGTTTTCCGGCATCAGCCAATTTCTTTCCTTTTGCGTTATAAATCATGGAATCCCCTCTGAAAAGAAAACCTTTCCCATCTACCCCCACACGGTTCACGCCACAGACATAAGCCATGTTCTCGATGGCACGTGCATGCAGCAATGCCTTCCACGCCTTCTTCCGGGCCTCGGGCCAATTGGCTACATAAATCAAAAGATCATATTCGTTATTCACGTTGCGGCTCCAAACCGGGAAACGTAGGTCATAACAAACCTGCAAACAAATATTCCAGCCTTTATAAGGCACGATCAGACGTTTGTCGCCCGCCGAGAAATGCTTGTCCTCTTCCGCCATACGGAACAAATGACGCTTATCGTAATAATACTCCTCTCCTTCCGGAGTGATGAAAAAAGCCCGGTTGTAGAACTTTCCGTTATCTTTTGCGATAAAACTCCCGGCCACGGCCAGTTTATATTTCTTAGCCCATTCCTTTATAGTCGGTACGGTCTGGCCCTCCATCGTATCGGCTTGTTTCTCCACGTCCATGGAAAATCCCGTGGTAAACGTCTCCGGCAATACCGCTAAATCGGTTCTTCCACTAACACGGCGCAACAGTTCGCCGTAATAACCCAAGTTCTCTTCACGGTCTTCCCAAATGATATGGGATTGTATCATGCTGATACGTAAGTCTTCAGTCATAGAATAAAGATATTAAGGTAATAAAAAGACATATTGTGACAAGGAAACAGTTTCATGGTGAAGAAACAGTAGTTTCTTCATAGCAAAACTTTTGTTTCTCCTAGGGAAAACTTTTGTTTTCCTATAGCAAAACTCTTATTTCTTCACCATGAAAACTCCTATACCTGTACGAAATTCTCAGGATGGCAGGCGGTAACTCCCCGATACATCTCACGTATCGTATGGATATCTTTATCCACATCACCTGTCGGATAAAAAACACCTTTCGTACCCACCTCTTTCTTTCCATAATCAAAATAAGCCACCACGATCGGCACGTTCGCTTTCAAAGCGATAAAATAGAATCCTTTTTTCCATTCCTTGGCCCGCTTCCGGGTACCTTCCGGTGTGACGGCCAATTGAAACCGCTCACTGGTCTTGAAACGTTCCACCATCTGATCGGTCACCGACGTACGTTTACCACGATCCACCGGAACACCTCCCAGCCAGTTAAACAGCAAATTAAAAGGGAAAAAGAACCACTCTTTCTTAATAAGGAAACCAGCGTTACACCCGATCGAGGTATAAAAAAGTTTCCCTACAATAAAATCCCAGTTACTGGTATGCGGAGCCACACATACGATACATTTCGGCAAATCCACGCCATCCACCGGGCCCAGCTTCCACCCCGCCATACGGAGTATCGCCTTACTAATTGCCTTCTTCATGCCTATTTGTCCTTGCTCAACTCTCCTATCTCGTCGGCGATAGCGTTAACCTCGTTTTGCAAGTCCTCTCTTAATTTGCGATAATAATTCCGTACGAGAGCCTTGTTATCCTTGCCGTCGGGGTGTCCGGCACGAACGATATAACTATCTTGCATATCTAGGATACGAGCCATCAAAGCATCTGCTTTCTCTTGATTTACTCCGGGTATATACAATTTGCAAACCAGCGCTTCCGTGAACAATTCACCAGCCACGTAGCTGATCTCTTTCTTTAAAATTCTTCTTTTAGCCATAATTATTTCATATTTAATTATCCACAAATATAGAACATATGTTATTAAATACCGAGGAAAGGCCAAGAAAAAACATAAAATGAATTATCTTTGCAGCGGTGAAATCATTGATTATAAACAAATCAAATATGAACGAAATGATAAAGACGCCAGAGTTTCTCTTTGAAAGCAGCTGGGAAGTCTGTAATAAAGTGGGAGGTATTTATACCGTACTATCGACTAAAGCTCATACGCTTCAACAAATTTTTAACGACAAAGTAATATTCATCGGTCCGGATGTGTGGGCAAACACAACCGCTCCCGATTTTACGGAAGACGCATCTTTGTTTGAGGATTGGAGAAAGCACGCCGAGGCAGTGGATCACTTGATAGTTAAGGTTGGTCGCTGGAACGTACCGGGTACCCCCCCTGTTATACTGGTAGATTTCAAATCCTACTTCAGTGAACGAGACGCCTTTTTCTATTCTATGTGGGAAAATTTCCGAGTTGACTCCATCCACGCCTACGGCGATTACGATGAGTCTTGTATCTTCGCATATGCGGTCGGTAAGGTAATAGAGAGTTTCTATCACTTCTACAAACTGGAAAACAAGAAAGTCGCCGCCCTATTCAATGAATGGATGTTGGCGATGGGAGCGCTTTACATTCAAAAGCAAATCCCTGCCATAGCGACACTTTTCACGACGCATGCCACATCGATCGGACGCTCTATCGCCGGTAACAACAAAGCGTTATACGCTTATATGGACGGTTACAACGGCGATCAGATGGCTAAGGAGCTAAACATGGAGGCCAAGCATTCCGTAGAGAAGCAGGCCGCCCATTACGTGGATTGCTTCACGACCGTAAGCGATATCACGGCCCGTGAATGTAAACAGTTATTGGATAAGGCACCGGATATCGTTACCCCGAACGGCTTTGAGCCCAACTTCGTACCCGAGGGCAAGGAATACGCTAAAAAGCGGAAGGAGGCACGTCGTACATTAATTAATGTAGCGGAGAAATTATTGGGCTGCTCCATCGACCCGAACGCTTTGCTGGTTTCCACCAGTGGCCGCTATGAATACAGAAATAAAGGTATCGATGTCTTCATCGAGGCGATGAACCGTGTGCGTACGTCCGGACGCCTGCAGCGTGAGGTCGTCGCCTTTATCATGGTACCGGCTTGGGTACGTGCCGCCCGTGCGGATTTAAAAGAGGCGATCGAGCAGGACATAAAGACGACCTCTCCGCTTCAAATCCCTTTCATTACGCACTGGTTGCATAATATGCCAGAAGATAAGGTCTTGAATTATATCAACCACGCCGGCTTCACGAACGCAGCATCCGAAAAACTAAAGATCATATTCGTTCCTTGTTATTTGGACGGTAAAGGAGGTATTTTCAATAAGACCTATTATGATATGCTGATAGGGATGGACGCTACCGTATATCCTTCCTACTACGAGCCGTGGGGATATACCCCGCTGGAAAGTATCGCTTTCGGTATACCGACGATCACGACCAATCTGGCCGGTTTCGGTATGTGGGCGAAGAAAACGGTATCCGGAGATAACCTTAGCGAAGGCGTAGAGGTTATTAATCGTACGGATTTCAATTATTTTGAGGTAGCGGACGCTATCATGAACTCCATCCTGGCTCTCAGCCAAAAGGATGCTACGGACGTCGAGGAAATCAAACAGCGTTGTTTCGATCTCGCTCGAAAAGCTGAATGGAGCAAGTTTATCGACTATTATCTGACCGCATTCGATATCGCCATGAGGCATGCCGAGGAAAGAAATAGTTAAATATTGCTCATAATTAATAAGATAATGCTATCTTTGCACTCGTTTTTAGACAAACACTTTAAACTTCACGATAATGAAAATTAAGGCGAATAACGCAAACAGTCCTATTTGGAAGGACGTCTACTCACATTCCAAGCTTCCACAACAGTTGGAACCACTTAATGAGATCGCTACGAATCTTTGGTGGGTATGGAATCATGAAGGCGCTAAACTATTTGGCAAGATCGACAAACAACTTTGGAAATCCACAGAAGGTAACCCTGTACAGCTATTGCAAAGCCTTTCACACAAACGTATGGAAGAGATCTTAGCAGATAAGGAGTTAATGGCTGAAATCCAAAAGGTATACGCTGATTTCAAAGCTTATATCAATGTAAAACCCGACAAGACACAACCGTCTGTAGCCTACTTCAGCATGGAGTACGGTTTGACCAATGTATTAAAGATTTACTCAGGTGGTCTGGGAGTATTAGCCGGTGACTACTTGAAAGAGGCCAGCGATAGCAATATCGATTTATGTGCCGTAGGTTTCTTGTATCGTTACGGATATTTCACACAGACTTTGTCCATGGACGGTCAGCAGATCGCCAATTACGAGCCGCAAAATTTCAATGCCCTGCCGTTGACTCAGGTATTGCAGTCGAACGGAGAGCCAATGGTATTGGAAGTTCCTTATCCGGGCAGAACCGTTTACGCTCATATCTGGAAAGTTAGCGTAGGTCGTGTACCTTTGTACTTAATGGATACGGATATACCTCAGAACAGCGAATGGGATCGTTCCATCACGCACCAATTATATGGTGGCGACTGGGAGAACCGTATGAAACAAGAGTATTTGTTGGGTATCGGTGGTATCATGATGCTGAACAAGTTAGGTATCAAGAAACAGATTTATCACTGCAACGAGGGACACGCCGCTTTGATCAACGCTCAGCGTTTGGTAGACTATATCCAAAACGACGGCCTTTCATTCAACCAAGCGTTGGAGGTAGTTCGTGCTTCCGCCCTCTATACGGTACACACTCCGGTTCCGGCAGGTCACGATTACTTTGACGAGGGTTTGTTCGGACGTTACATGGGTGAGTTCCCCGGCAAGTTAGGTATTAGCTGGCAAGACTTCATCGATATGGGACGTGAGAACCCGGGCTCTAACGAGAAATTCTCCATGAGCGTATTCGCCTTGAACACTTGCCAAGAGGCTAACGGCGTAAGCTGGTTGCACGGTAAGGTTTCTCAGCGTATGTTCGCCCCGGTTTGGAAAGGTTACTTCCCGGATGAACTGCACGTTGGTTATGTAACGAACGGTGTACACATGCCGACTTGGGCCGCTACGGAGATGAAGAAATTCTATGCGGATAAATTAGGCACGAAGCTTTTCGAGGATCAATCAAATCGCAAATGTTGGGAAGGAATCCAGAATGTATCCGACGAGGAAATCTGGAATCTCCGTATGACCTTGAAGAATAAATTGATTGATTACATCCGTGTTCAATATAAAGATAGCTGGTTGAAGAACCAAGGTGATCCTTCTAAGGTAGTTTCCATCCTTGAGAAGATCAATCCGAATGCCCTATTGATTGGTTTCGGTCGTCGTTTCGCTACTTATAAGCGTGCGCACTTGTTGTTCACGGACTTAGACCGTTTGGCCAAGATCGTTAACAATGAGAAGTTCCCGATTCAGTTCGTATTCACCGGTAAGGCTCACCCGGCTGATGGTGGTGGTCAAGGTTTGATCAAACACATCGTAGAGATCTCTCGCCGTCCGGAGTTCTTAGGAAAGATCATCTTCTTGGAGAACTACGATATGCGTTTGGCCCGTCGTTTGATCTCCGGTGTAGACGTATGGTTGAACACGCCGACTCGTCCGTTAGAGGCTTCCGGTACTTCCGGTGAGAAAGCCGAGATGAACGGTGTATTGAACTTCTCCGTTCTTGACGGTTGGTGGTATGAGGGTTACGTAGAAGGCGCAGGTTGGGCATTGACCGACAAGCGTACTTATGAGAACCAGCAATACCAAGACCAATTGGATGCGGCTACGATCTACCATTGCTTGGAAACTGAGATCATCCCGACTTACTACGCTAAGAACAGCAAGGGTTACTCTCCGGACTGGATCCAATATATCAAGAACTCTATCGCCAAGATCGCTCCGGATTATACGATGAAACGTATGTTGGACGATTATGAGGATCGTTTCTATCACAAATTGGCTACTCGTTCCGCTCATATTTCCGCTAACAACTACGAGATCGCTAAGCAATTAGCTGCTTGGAAAGAGGAAGTTGCGCAACATTGGGATAGCTTCCAAGTGGAATCTTTCACTTGCGACCAAGATTTGACGGTGAACGGCCCGGTTGTAGGAAAAGAATACAACTTCAATTTGGTAATCGACCGTCATGAACTACAAGGTATGTTAGGTGCTGAAATGGTTGTCATGAAGGAAGATCCGGAGAAACACACGCTGTCACCAATCAATACCGCTCAGTTCGAGTTGATGAAGGAAGAAGGCTCCAAGTTATTCTTCAAGTTAACGACCACTCCTTCCGAGGCTGGTAACCATAAGATGGGCTTCCGTGTATATCCTGTAAACAAGGAGTTGCCTCACCGTATGGACTTCGCTTATGTACGTTGGATTCAGTTATAATCGGCAACAAGTAAAACAAATAATCAAGAAAGAGGGTGCGTCATGCACCCTCTTTTTTTATGCCATACCCAGCTATGCTTTACAGCGACAAAAACCTATGGTTATGAGCCGTAAAGCATAGGTTCATATAGTCCGTGAATACCCATGAATCAAAAAAAGGAAGCCGCACGACAGCAGCTTCCTTTTTCAATAGGATACGAATATTTTCAAGCTTAGAAAGCGTAGTCCAAACTTAATCCGAACACCTTGTTGGTGCGGCTATACACATTCTGCCCAGGAAGTCCCGTGCCGCAGTAGTTGTCCATCTTCTTGGTATAATCGTGGTAAGTTGTCCACATATATCCCACGTTCAAAGCCATTTTTTCGCTCAACATCACTTTAGCACCAAAGCCCAGCGAATAAGAATCGCAGGAGAAACTAACATCACTTTGGAAATTATCAGACAAACCATAATCTGTAATTTGAGCGCCACCGCTAATGGTCAATCTCTTGACAACATCCCACTCTATACCAAACAGATACTCATTCGTACCTCTTTCCAGTTCCTTCTGCTTTCCACCGGCCATTCCCGCCTTCTTATCATCGAAGAAGTGATACTCAACAGAAGCCTTCAACATGGGTAAAAACCGATAAGAAGCTGCCACCGAAAGCATGGAAGGAATATCGTTCGGCGTATTTACACCATGCTTATAAGGGCCAACCAAATCTTCCGCACTGTCGGGATAATCCAACTTCTTGGTATTGTTTTCGATGTTCAAGTTCGTCTTAAACTCATATTTAGCTCCGAAATTGAATTTACCATATTTGACATCAACACCCAAAACCGGTGTCAACCCCCAACCTGTCTGATCGCAATCCAAAGCCAGGTTCATTAAATCCGCTCCACCAAAATTCTGTTTTAATTTTGCATCCAGATACCCGTCATAGTTTCCTGAGAAATAGTTCATCCGGCCACCGGCAAAGGCAGAAAGCCAATCCGTGATCTTGTATGATAGGCCAAGTTGTAGGGAATAAATATACTGTTTTCCGTCCATCGCACTGTTAATAGTATACATATCCGGCGTGACGATGGGACTTTGACCGCCAGTCTTTATATATTTCGCTACACTTTCCTTGAAGATACCGGCCATAGCAGCCGATTCGAACATTGGCAGGCCATCGTCAAACGAAGCCTTACCACCTCCACCCGTAATGGCAAAGAAACCGGAGATCGTCCAATCACCTTTTTTGTAAGCCGCAAAAACACTCGGAATCACGGGAGCGGCTGCCTTTCCTTTGTAATACTTTTTATAGGGAACGTCGCTCACTGTCGGCACCTTATTCACTGGGTCGAAACCATTGTATGTACTGAAAGAGGCATCGATATCCCGGGTCTGGAAAGCACTTTGGATACTCACACCAACGCGGAAACCGTCTGTCGGCAAAAAAGAAAGACCCGCCGGGTTTGACAAAGCGCCGTCTATATCAATTGCAGCACCTCGCGAAAGTGACCTTAAAAAGGCTGCATGCTGATTCGTATTCGTCAAATATCCTCCAGCGAAAGAAACCAAAGGCATCATCATCAATGCCGCACCTAATACTACTTTTTTCTTCATGTTTTACTTTTCTTGATTACAAAACGGTCGCAAAGATAAATACTTTTTTCAAACACTGCACACTTTTAATAAAAATGTGCCGCACAAAACAGCAAATACTGTGCAAACACATAAGACTAATTAACAATAGAAGAGCCGCAAAGGTAGTAACGTGAAATCAGGTATTAGTTATAATCAAAAAGAATCATCCTAATCAGAAAAGGATATATACAGCAAGTACTAAAGAAGATATACTTACTTTACCAAAAAAGATATACTACAAGTGCCAAGTAAGTATAACTTCTATTTTTCCGAAATAAATCGTATATTTGTCTCTATAACTTAATTCTTTAAACCGTATAGATAAAATGAAAAGACTAGCATTACTCGCGGCTCTCTTACTGCCTCTATCCATGGCTTTCGCCCAACAGAACGTAGGATTCAAGACCGATAAGGTAGAACCTCTCGTGATCAACTCAGACAATTGCGTTACTTTCTATGTAGAAGCCCCAAAAGCGAAGTCCGTCTCCGTAAAAGGAGACTGGGAAGCCAACGAGGGCAATGGCCAGATGACGAAAGGGAAAAACGGTACATGGAGCTATACGACTCCCCCACTGCCATCCGAAATGTACACCTATCGTTTAAACATAGATGGTATTTACAACATCGCCCCAAACAACCCATTCTCTTGCCGTGACGTAGGCACCTTGTTCAGCCTGTTCTATATCAACGGGGGAAATGGGGATTATTATCAAGTACGTGACGTGCCCCATGGCGATGTAACGACCACGTGGTATCACTCGGATATCCTCGGGAGCGAACGTAGGCTTAGCGTTTATACACCTCCTTTTTACGATAAGAACATCCAGTCTTATCCCGTTCTGTACCTGTTACACGGCAGTGGCGGCGACGAGAACGCTTGGCTGGAGCTTGGCCGTACCGCCCGTATCATGGATAACTTGATTGCCGAAGGCAAGATACAGCCAATGCTTGTCGTTATGCCAAACGGCAATCCCAGTAAACAGGCCGCTCCCGGCGAAACATCCGATAACCTGAATTACAAACCAGCCATGAGCAACAGCTTCCCCGGTTATAAGGATGGCTCGTACGAGAAGAGTTTCACCGAGATCATTCATTTCATCGATAACCGTTACCGTACGATCCCGGATAAGCGACACCGAGCCATAGCCGGACTTTCGATGGGTGGTTTCCATACATTATATATATCATTGAATTATCCGGACTATTTTAACTATATAGGACTTTTCTCCGCTGGGCTCAGCGCAAATGGTGTAGACCCCAATAGCCCGATGTACACGAACCTCGACGAGAAGTTAGGAAACCTCAAGAGATCCGGTTATCAATTGTTCTGGATCGGTATCGGAAAGGACGATTTCCTGTACGACGCGAACCAGCAATTCCGCCAGCGAATGGATAGCCTAGGTATGAAATACCAGTACGTAGAATCCACCCGAGGGCATATCTGGGCCAATTGGCGGGCTTATCTCCTCCAATTCGCTCCTATGCTTTTCAAATAAAAGACATGAGCAGATGAATCATAATATACCGCAATACGACTTCTATAAACACAAATACGGCGATGAGCTACTTATCGACGTCGTTCCCTTGAACACGATCAAGAAGTATCTCAAGGAACAACCCGTACATATATTGACGTATTACGATATAACATTGATCACTAGCGGGGAGGGAGAATTCCTTATCGATCATCAAGCGAACCGGGTAAAGCCTCAAGATATCATCTTTACCCGGCCCGGCGAAATACGCAAATGGGACGATAAAACGATACAAGACGGATTCGCTCTTATCTTTGAGGAAGAGTTCCTGCTCTCTTTTTTCAATGATCCGGCATTTCTCCGGAACCTCTCTTATTTCCATACGGAAAGACGGTCTTCCAAGCTCAGTCTCGACAAGAAAGCCTATGCCCGCATCTCCGAGTTGATCTCGGAGATCGATAAAGAGATCAAGGACTATCAGTCGAAAGACAAACACTTGCTCCGGGCCTTGTTGTACGAGACATTAATGTTGCTCAACAGGCTATATTCTAACTCGAACGCTTTACCTCCAGACACAAACGCCCGATCTAAAAGCATCTATGTAGACCGATTTATCGAGTTAGTAAACCATTCCTTCAAGCAAGATCATTCCATCCGGAGCTATGCCGATCGGCTTTGCATCACCCCGAACTACCTGAATGAGATCGTGAAAAACGCTACGGGCATCAACGCTAAACAATACATCCTAAACAAAATACTAATCGAGAGCAAACGGCTATTGACTTATACAGACTTGCCTATATCCGCCATAACGGAAGCTCTAGGTTACGAGGATCCATCCTATTTCATCCGTCTATTTCGTTCCCAAACAAACATGACCCCGCTAAACTATCGCAGGAATACAAAACCGTAAAAAGTACTATTTCCTCCTTTATACGTATTATACGAACTCCATTCGGTATGTCTAATTTTGCCTCTATCAATAAATAAAGCATCATGAGACAATACAAATCATGGATAGCGGCTCTCATATTAGGAAGCACGTTATCCGCTAACGCACAACAAAAGAATATGGAGAACAAAACATTAAACGAGAACATCCCGGAGATGATCATCTCCCTTGAAAAAGAGGCTCTAGCCTCGACCGACCCGATGGCATTCGTAGAGCTTTCAGACACCGACGTGATTTACTTCGATCCTTCCCTAGAGACGAAAATAGAGGGATTGGAACAACTGCGCACTTATTATAAAGGTATGCAACTTCCTCCGGCAGATCATTTCGACATGATCCGCCCGGTCGTACAAGTCGCGCAAAACATAGCGGTACTCACCTTCAACCTTGATAGCTACTTATCCGACAAGGTAATAAAATGGAACTGCACCGAGGTTTACAGACGCAACCCCGACAACCAATGGAAGATCATACAAACCCACTGGTCTTACGTGAAACCGCTAGATTAAAGTTAAAACATTTGCCGCTTTCTGAACCAAAACGGTTCGTAAAATGTATTATATAGACTATTCACTAAACACAAATTATATGATACGGAATTTACTGAAAGCGGCAAATGCGCTTACATTTAGCACGATGTTCCTGTTACTCCTCGCCGGATGCAACAAGAACACGATTATTTTTGAGGATGGAACAACCCCGAACGGCTCTTCGGGAAACGAGGACCCGGGAAACAGCACGTTGGTGACCTTCAACGCCTCCGTGGAGGGCCGGAACCTATTACGTTCCATGTCTCCCATGAATAAAGGGATACAAAGCAGGGTTTATGTCTTCGACAGCAGCGCAGGAACCAAGGGAAGCCCCGAGGCGTCAGGTCTTTACATAACCTCATCTCCCGGGGTGTTAACAGGAAGTGACGGATATAAAATGTTTCTCTCCAATGGCACTTATAATTTCTACGCCGTATCCGACAATTTCTCCACGATCCCCCCGACATTCACGAGTGGCGTATCCGAACCCCTCTTCAACGGTATCGATTATCTTTGGTGGAGCGCCATACAACAGGATGTTAATAGCTCCCAAATCAATATACCGATTGTTTATGGGCATGTGGCTACCCAAGTCGTAGTAGAATTAACCGGCGGTGAAGGTATCACGATCAACCAACTGGTCTCCGCCATGATCACTCCTCCCGTGGTTGGGGCTACCATGGATCTGGGCACAGGTGTCATCACTCCTGCTACCGCCTTCGGAAAAGCGGATAAGATGGGGATAAACGGATTAACCGCCCAATATATCATGTTGCCGATAAGACATACGGCTCCCATGACTCTCACGCTGGAAATATCCGCCGACAATGAAAACAGTACCCGCACCTATACCACCCAGATCCCTCTTCCGGATGGCGAGTTGAAAGCGGGAAACTCTTATTTATTTAAAGCGGTAATCAACGGTAATTCGGTCACTTTGGCCAGTGTCAACGTAAAAGACTGGACAGATGTGGACGAGACAGGAAAGCCCCTTTATCCGACCCAGAATTAAAGCCCGGTTCCTATTTTCCGTATCAATGAATATTGGTACGGAAAATATGCCTATATTTACCCTGTCACCTCTAAAAACAATACGAATATGATTGAGATTCCCGAATCCGCCACCATTGGCAAACAGGCTAGCGAAACGCTAAAGGGTAAACGGATAGCGCATGTTATCGAGTCGAACAGTCCTCACCGTTTCACGTTCTATAATGGCGATCCGGCGGAATACTCCAATAGGCTGGTAGGACGAACGGTCCTAGGCGCCCAAGGCTATGGCGCATTCGTGGACATCCTTATGGATGCGGATACCCACCTCTTGATCGGAGACGGAACCAATATGCGTTATTATACCTCCGCGGAAAAGGCCCCGAAGAAATATCAGCTTATGATCGTATTCGAGGACGACTCGTTCCTAGCTTTCACGGTTTCGATGTATGGTTCCATCTACGCTTTCAAAGGCGAGTTTGACAATCCCTATTACCAAGGTAGCATCCATAAGCTATGTCCGTTGGACGAGAGATTCGATAAAGCCTATTTTATCAGTCTCATCCGGAATCTCAAGAAAGATATATCCGCAAAGGCGCTGCTCGCCACCGAGCAACGTATTCCGGGCCTAGGCAACGGAGTTTGCCAAGATATCTTGTTCAATGCCCGGATCTCCCCGAAACGAAAAATATCGACTTTATCAGAAGAGGATATAGACCGCCTCTTCAACACCGTGAAATCCACGCTGGAAGAGATGACTCGCCGAGGAGGCCGGGATACAGAGAAGGATCTATACGGCGCCTTAGGCAATTACCGCACGATCCTATCGAAGAACACCTACCATGACCCTTGCCCCGTCTGTGGCGAACGGATACAGAAAGAGGCTTACCTCGGAGGCAGCATTTATTATTGCCCGCATTGCCAGCCTAGTGCGGTAAATTAATAATAGATCCGCATAAGCAGGGATCGGAATACGTCCTATCGCAATGATACATATAATATATTTATCTCCAACAGATAAAATATTACTCTATCAAACAAGCATCACCCAAATTAAATTCATACTTTTGTCTAATTGAATATTATATACTAATTAAGCAATGCAAACGACAGCGAAGAAATGCAATCATGGGGCTAATATACGCCGGTGGAGAGAATGGCGTAATGTAAACCAAGACGTTCTTGCGGAAGAAATAGGAGTATCGCAGGCTACCCTCTCTGGCTATGAGAAAAAAGAGACGCTGGAACAGGAGATCTTGGATAAGATCGCCGTAGCCTTGAACATTCCGGTGGAAGCCATTACGGAACTTGATAACGCTGCGTCTATTAATATTGTCTCTAGCACCTTATATGATAAAGCAGGTTCAATATTTAATAATCCGACATTCAATCCGATCGATAAAGTTATCGAACTATACAACGAGAAAAACGCCTTATATGAGCGAATGCTAAAAGAGAAAGACAGCGTAATCGAATTACTGAAGGAAATAGTAAAGGACAAGATGTAAGATTTGTCCCAGCAAATCGCAGCTAATATATATAATTTGTCGCCTTGTTGTAGAGACGTAGCGTGCTGCGTCTCATCCCCTCGAAATGGAAACTTTAAGATTCTATCAGGATAGTAGGATATATAGCATATGTCTCTACAACGGTAGGGGCTCAAAAGATAAGTAATACGCTCAAATTGACAATATGACAATATGTAATCTGAAACCCCAGAGAATCGTTTTTTCCGGGCAAAGGTACATGCTGTTACCAAATACGAGAAAAAATATCAGCAATCAATTGTATTATAACACTTTGCTTAAATATACCCTTTCATTCTAGCGAGATTAATTCATCCTATCTCATATTTATGCAGGAGAAAGGCGCTTTTCATACGGATGCGTCGCCCATTTCTATAGGTTGCGTACCCAATTTCTACCGTATATATCGCCAAACACATACGGTAGCGTTGCCTAACACTGGCTTTCGCGTTACCTAATCCCATTACTTTCGTCTCCCAACAGAGATATTCATGCAAAAAAACAGGGTAAAATGGATAATTTGACCATAAAGCACTCCCTATTTCTTCTATTCGCAAAAAGGCCCTGTCATCATAATCCCTGATTTTCAAACAAAACGTCAAGGTTATCGCATTTTCGCTTACAACATCATTGAAGCCAACCGCAAAACAGATTGCCGCCCCCTGCTTTTGCGAGTATTTTACAAACATAGAGTTTTGCAGGTGAGCCGTCATTCTTGATAAGTGAGGAAAAAGAAAAAGCCCTGTAATCTTTAAATTAC
Source organism: Parabacteroides sp. AM17-47 (assembly GCF_003434625.1). NCBI lineage: Bacteria > Pseudomonadati > Bacteroidota > Bacteroidia > Bacteroidales > Tannerellaceae > Parabacteroides > Parabacteroides sp. AM17-47. The sequence goes on along the minus strand of NZ_QTLI01000007.1, from coordinate 72,293 downwards.
AGAGCTTTACTTTATTTTTCTTTCTTTGAAAGCGGTCCGGACGGGACTCGAACCCGCGACCCCATGCGTGACAGGCATGTATTCTAACCAGCTGAACTACCGAACCTCTTTTCTTTTATCGCTATCTCTCTCGATTGCGGTGCAAAGGTAAGTATTATTTTTAAACCTGCAATAGCTGACGCAAAAAAATATCATATTTGATAGCAAAAATATCTGGAGAGACCTCAGAAGCTACATAATTATGCCGCCCCTATCCCCTTCCCGATCACACCAGTTTATCACAAATACATTTCATTTTGGAACTTTTCAATCGCCATTCATAATTATGTAATGATAATTTGTTACTTTTGCGACTCAATATAAATGCTTAACAACAATGGACGTTGCCATTATTAAATATAATGCCGGAAACATCTACTCAGTAGATTACGCTTTGAAGCGGTTGGGCGTTACCCCGATCATCACGGCTGATCCGGAATTATTAAATAAAGCGGATAAGGTTATCTTTCCCGGAGTAGGTGAAGCTTTCACGACCATGGAGTATTTAAGGGAGCATAAATTGGATCAGGTGATCTTGAACCTAAAGCAACCGGTACTCGGGATATGCCTCGGCATGCAATTGATGTGCATGCGTTCAGAGGAGGGAAACGCGGATTGCTTGGGGATCTTCCCTACGGAAGTAAAACGTTTCATTCCGCAAAAGCATGAGGACAAGGTTCCTCACATGGGTTGGAATACCTTGACAAACGTTAAAAGCGGCCTATTCAATGAGCGATTGGAGAACAAATTTGTTTACTTCGTACATAGTTATTATGTACCTGTAAATGAATATACGGCGGCTACGACCGATTACATCCTTCCGTTCAGCGCCGCTTTACATAAGGACAACTTCTACGCAACACAGTTCCATCCGGAAAAAAGTGGATCGGTAGGAGAGGTTATATTGAAAAACTTTTTAAAGATATGATTGAGCTTATTCCCGCTATAGATATAATAGATGGCAAATGCGTCCGGTTGACGCAAGGAGATTACGCGACCAAGAAGATTTACAACGAAGATCCTCTGGAGGTGGCCAAGATGTTCGAGGGTAACGGCATCCGGCGTTTGCATGTGGTAGATTTGGATGGAGCCCGTGAGGGACGCATCATCAACTACCGTATCCTTGAGCGGATAGCGACCCGGACTTCCTTGATCATTGATTTCGGAGGGGGCTTGAAACAAGAGGATGATCTGGAGATCGCCTTCGAAAGCGGCGCCCAGATGGTAACCGGGGGTAGTATCGCCGTGAAGAACCCGGAAATGTTCACCTCTTGGATCAGTAAGTTCGGTAGCGAGAAAATCATATTAGGGGCCGATGCCAAGGAAAAGAAGATCGCCATCAGCGGTTGGGAGGAAACGACCAGCCAAGAGTTGATTCCTTTTATCAAAGGATATTACGACAAGGGGATTACCAAGGTGATCTGCACGGATATCGCACGGGATGGTATGCTGCAAGGCCCGGCTATCGATTTATATAAAGAGATACGGGACGAGATCCCCTTCCTTTATATCATAGCGAGCGGTGGCGTAAGCTCGATCGAGGATATTGAGAAATTATCTGAGGCTGGGATTCCCGCCGTCATTTTCGGCAAGGCCATTTATGAAGGGAAGATCCAGTTGAAAGATTTACTTCGTTTTACTTGAAATAATAAATAGATATATGCTAGCCAAGAGAATTGTTCCCTGTCTGGATATAAAGGATGGAAAGACCGTAAAAGGCATCAACTTCGTGAACTTTCGCGACGCTGGAGACCCCGTGGAGTTGGGCGCCCAGTACAGCCGTGAAGGGGCCGACGAATTAGTGTACTTGGATATTACCGCCTCACACGAGGGGCGAAAGACTTTCACCGAGTTGGTAAAACAAGTGGCGGCCCATATCAGCATCCCTTTTACCGTGGGTGGAGGTATCAACGAATTGAAGGACGTGGATCGTTTGCTTAGCGCTGGCGCCGATAAGGTCTCGATCAACTCGGCGGCTTTACGTAACCCGGCATTAATCGAGGAGATCGCCAAGAACTTTGGCAGTCAGGTATGCGTAGTCGCTATCGACGCTAATTTTGAGAACAATGACTGGCTATGCTATCTAAACGGAGGGCGTGTCCCGACGGATAAGTATTTGTTTCAATGGGCCTCGGAAGCGGAAAGCCGTGGCGCCGGCGAGATCCTTTTCACCAGTATGACGCACGATGGCGTAAAAGACGGATACGCGAACGACGCTCTGGCTACCTTGGCCGATACGTTGCATATCCCGGTTATCGCCTCCGGTGGAGCGGGAAAGATGGAACATTTCCGGGATACGTTTTCCAATGGGAAAGCGGACGCGGCTTTAGCGGCCAGCGTTTTCCATTTCGGCGAGATACGGATAGGCGACTTGAAGCAATACCTCAAGGACGAGGGGATCAATGTAAGGATATAACACATTATATATAAAGATGAAATTAGATTTCGAGAAAATGGGCGGATTAATACCCGCTATCGTACAAGACAACAACACTAGTAAGGTATTAATGTTGGGCTTCATGAATCAAGAAGCTTATGATGAGACAGTAAGTACGGGTAAGGTTACATTCTTTAGCCGCACGAAAAACCGTTTGTGGATGAAGGGAGAGAGTAGCGGAAATACGTTGCAGGTGGTTAGCATCACGGCGGATTGCGACAACGATACATTATTGATCAAGGCGATTCCAGCCGGACCGGTTTGTCATACGGGAGCGGATACTTGTTTCGGCGAGAAGAACGTAGAGGATATCATGTTCTTGAAATACTTGCAGAACTTCATCGAGCGTCGCCGTCAAGAAATGCCGGAAGGTTCCTATACGACTACCTTATTCCAGAAAGGCGTGAATCGCATGGCCCAGAAAGTCGGCGAAGAAGCGGTAGAGACCGTTATCGAGGCGACCAACGGAACCGAAGACGGCTTCATCTATGAGGCATCCGACTTGGTTTACCACTTAATCGTATTATTGACAAGCAAGGGACTTCGTCTGGAAGACCTCGCCCGTGAATTAAAGAAAAGACATAAAGGTTGATAAATTCTATGGAAGAAGATATTCTACTCAAATTAGAGAACGTGGAGATATGCCGTGAGGAAAACAGGGTATTACACGACGCATGCCTCACGCTTCGTAACGGAGAGTTCGTATATGTGATCGGGAAGGTAGGCTCCGGTAAAAGCAGCCTGCTCAAGTCCTTGTATTGCGAGATACCGATCTTGCGAGGCGAGGCACGTATCATGGATTACAACCTCACCAAGATGAAGCGGAAGGATATCCCTTATTTGCGTAGGAAACTAGGTATCGTCTTCCAAGATTTCCAATTGTTGACCGACCGTTCCGTCTCCAAGAATCTGGAATTCGTGCTGAAAGCCACCGGATGGAAAAAGAAAAGCGAGATCAAGGAACGGATAGACAATGTGCTCCGTCAGGTAGGCATGCAAGACAAAGGCTATAAAATGCCGCATGAGCTATCCGGCGGGGAACAACAACGTATCGTTATTGCCCGTGCCCTTCTGAACAACCCCAAGTTGATACTGGCGGATGAGCCGACCGGCAACTTGGACCCGGAGACGAGCGGACAAATCGTACAACTCTTACACGACATCTGCCAGCAGGGAACGGCGGTGATTATGACCACTCATAACTATACGATCGTGCATAATTATCCTGCCCGCATAGTAAAATGCGAGAATGCCTGTCTAAGTGATGTCAGAGAATAATTTTTTTGTAACTTTGCGGTCGCATTCGATTGAAAAAGAAAACAATTTAATATAGAACAAAAGAAGATGAAAGTTTTAAAGTTTGGCGGTACTTCTGTGGGATCTGCACAGAGAATGAAAGATGTAGCGAAACTGATCACGGGAGACCGTAAGATCGTTGTATTGTCAGCCATGTCGGGTACAACCAACTCGTTAGTCGAGATTTCCGACTACCTGTACAAAAAGAACCCAGACGGAGCGAATGAGATCATCAACAAGCTTGCCATGAAATATATGGGCCATGTTGAGGAACTATACAGCACCGAGGAATATAAACAGAAGGCCAAAGAACTGATAAAATCTCATTTCGAATATATCCGTACGCTCACGAAGGATCTGTTTACCTTGTTCGAGGAAAAGGTTGTCTTGGCACAAGGAGAGTTGATCTCTACGGGTATGATGAATCTTTATTTGAACGAATGCGGCGTGAAATCCGTATTGATCCCGGCTTTGGATTATATGCGTACGGATAAGAACGCGGAACCGGACCCTGTCTATATCAAAGAGAAATTGGTGAAATTACTTGCTGATAATAAGGATGCTGATCTATACATCACACAAGGTTATATCTGCCGCAACGCTTACGGCGAGATCGATAACCTACAACGGGGTGGTAGCGACTATAGCGCATCCTTAATCGGCGCGGCTATCGGTGCGGAAGAGATCCAGATCTGGACAGACATCGACGGTATGCACAATAACGACCCTCGTATCGTACAGGGAACGTCTCCAGTCCGTCAATTGCATTTCGAGGAGGCTGCCGAATTAGCTTATTTCGGAGCCAAGATCCTTCACCCGACTTGTATATTGCCGGCTAAATTGAACAACATCCCGGTTCGTTTGTTAAATACGATGCAGCCGGACGCTCCGGGTACATTGATCTCTAACGCGATCGAGAAAGGTAAGATCAAGGCGGTTGCCGCCAAAGACAATATTACCTCTATCAAGATCAAGAGCGGACGTATGTTGCTAGCAACAGGTTTCTTGCGTAAGGTATTCGAGACTTTCGAGAACTACCAGACTCCGATCGATATGGTTACGACTTCCGAAGTGGGTGTCTCCGTTACGATCGATAACCGCAAGCATCTGGAAGAGATCGTTGACGATTTGAAGAAGTACGGAACCGTGACCGTAGACGAGGATATGGTTATCGTTTGCGTGGTTGGCGACCTAGAATGGGATAACATCGGCTTCGAGGCTCGTATCGTACAGGCCATGAAGGATGTCCCGGTTCGCATGATCTCCTACGGAGGAAGCAACTACAACGTCTCCTTGCTGATCAAGGCCTCGGACAAGCAGAGAGCGCTGCAAGCTCTAAGCGATCATTTATTTAACAACAAATAAAAACAAACGAGGGCGGCCTTTTACAGACTGCCCTTATTTATCTTTATATAATTTCGTATAATATGCTCAAAGGAACATTTCCTGTAGAAAAGTTTAAGCAGCTTTCTACGCCTTTTTATTATTATGATGTCAAGCTATTGCAAGACACATTAGACGTAGTAAAAACCGAATCCGGAAAATATGGTTACCACGTGCATTATGCCGTGAAAGCGAATGCCAATCCCCGTATCCTTTCCATCATAGCGGCAAACGGCCTTGGCGCAGACTGCGTAAGTGGCGGCGAGGTACAGGCAGCTTTAGATGCCGGTTTTCCTGCCGATAAGATTGTCTTTGCCGGTGTCGGCAAAGCGGATTGGGAGATCAACCTAGGACTGGACAATGATATTTTCTGCTTTAACGTGGAATCCGCCGTTGAGCTGGAAATTATCAATGAGCTGGCGGCCACCAAGAATAAAGTAGCCTCTATCGCCCTTCGTATCAACCCGGAAGTGGATGCCCATACACATGCCAAGATCACGACGGGTATGAAGGAAAATAAATTCGGTATCAACCTTAGCCAATTAGGAGGCGTACTGGATAAATTAAAGGAGATGAAGAATGTGAAGTTGATCGGTATCCATAGCCATATCGGTTCACAGATCACGGATATGTCTAGCTTCCGCAATTTGGTAATTCGTTTCAACGAGATACAGGAAGAACTGGAAGCTCACGGGGTTACGGTGGAGAACCTGAACTTCGGAGGTGGATTAGGTATCGATTATTATCACCCGAATCATTTATCGATCCCGGCTTTCGATAACTATTTCGCAGCCATTCATAAACTGCTTCAAGTACGTCCGGGTCAACAGGTACATTTTGAGCCGGGACGTTCGATCGTCGCTCAATGCGGAACATTAATCTCTAAGGTATTATATGTCAAGGAAGGAGAGACGAAGAAATTCGCTATCCTTGACGCAGGTTTCACGGAATTGATCCGCCCGGCGATGTACGACGCTTATCACCGTATCGAGAACATCAGCAGCGATGAGGCAGTAGAGACTTACGATGTAGTGGGCCCGATCTGTGAGTCATCGGATGTATTCGGTAAGGATGTAGAGTTGAATAAGGCTCATCGTGGCGACTTGATCGCCCTTCGTTCCGCCGGCGCTTATGGCGAGGTCATGGCCTCCCAATACAACTGCCGTCATTTACCGAAAGCCTATTATTCCGATACGATAAAATAATGAGCCAATTGATCAATGTGCCAATATGCCAATGTAAATACCTTGAGTAGCTTATTGGCACATTGGCGTATTAATCATATTGGCTCATTAATGATATTGGCACATTGGCATATTAATCACATTGGCACATTATTATGTTTCTACTCAATAATACAGAGCTTTTCCTATTGGGAATCTCCTTAATAGGGTTCATTATCTTATCTCTTTATTATCTGATCGCTTATGCCCGCCCTTTACGTGCGTCAAAACGAACGGATGATACCTTAGAGGAAGGTAATAAACTCCCCGTATCCATCATCATATACGCTAAAAATGATTCTGAGAACCTCAAGAAACACCTTCCTGCGTTACTTACACAAGATTACCCTGAATATCAGGTAGTCGTTATCAACGATGGCTCGAGAGACGATACCGATGATACGCTAAAGTTCTTTCAAAATGAGTATAAACATTTGTATCATACTTACGTCCCCTCGGACGCTCGCTACCTAAGCCGCCGTAAACTGGCGTTTACCTTAGGTGTGAAAGCGGCCAAATACGATATTCTTCTATTCACGGAGGCGAATTGCCAACCGCTCAGCGATCAATGGTTATCCGCCATGGTTGGTGGATACACACCCGAGACCAGTATTGTCTTGGGCTACTGCAAATACAGCAACTACAAGGGATTCTTTCATAAGTTGATCGCCTATGATAACTTATTGACGGGTTTACGCTATCTATCTTCCGCCCTCTCCCATCACCCATATACCGGAAACGGACGAAATTTATCTTATCGGAAAGAGTTATTCTTCAAGCATAAAGGTTACTACCAATCCTTGAACTTGCATGCGGGAGACGATGACTTATTCATCAACGAAGCCTCGACCAAGGAGAATACGAAAGTAATTTATACCCCGGACAGCCTAACGGAAATGGATCAAATCGAACGTTTTGGAATCTGGAAAGAGATGAAGGTTTCCCGTGCTGCCACTCAACGGTATTACAAAGGAAGCGCCTTGACATTCTATCATCTCGAATCCACTTGTTTCTACCTTTTCCAAGCATCGGTTATCGCTACGGTAGTGATCGGATTACAGGGCAATTGGCTAATCTCCTTGATCGCCGTATTATTATATTTGACACGTTTTATAATCAAGGCAATCGTTTTCGGCAAATCGGCTCGAATGCTTCAACAAAGCCCTACTATCGGTTGGTTATTCCTGTTGGAGTTTATTCAACCCCTGTTCAATGGATATATCCGTATTTACCGGCTTTTCAAAAGCAAAAAGGATTACACGTTCTCCCTAAGCTGACCGACATCAACTTAGTAAGTAGAGCGACCTCTACTTACTAAACAAAGGGGGTGTCTACTTAGTAAGCAGAGGGGTAGTCTGCTTACTAAGCTGATGCCGGTCTGCTTACTAAGTTGTTTTTAGCCCACTTACCGAGACGTTTTTTATCCCTTCCCGCTCCTAATATCCTCTTGCTTTCCTTTTGACAAATTGTAACCTAAACTCCCGGAGAATCGTTTTTTCCGGGCAAAGGTACAGACTGCTTCCAAATTCACGTTAAAATACATTTAACACGCTCATCATTAATGATATATCAAGAAACGCCCTTTCATTCTAGCGTAAAAACAGTTGCTAAAGCACCCGAATCAAGCTCCTTCAGGCTATTCTACCGGCTCTAAATGGGGAAGTAAGCAGGTTACGATGCCCATTCAAGCAGGTTTATGATCCAATGCTTACAGGTTTACAATGCCCAACGGCATGGTTTCAAACCCCAAAACAGCAGCTTTCATTGCTTAAAACAGCCGTTTTCGAGTAAAAACGACCGCTTATCCCCTTGCCTCACCCGTTATTTCGTGCCCGTTTCAAAAAGATCTAGTCACGATACCAGCCCTCAAAGAAGCAAATAGTCAGCAATCCATAAAAAGAAAGAACACTTCGTTCGTTGACGCTTCATCCACACGATCATCTTTGCCACATAAAATCTATCATTTCCCGCATCTTATATCCAAATAATCCAGTATCTTTGCGTTGTTCCCACGCCGATCAAACGGGCAGGAACAGACATATATTGAAAAGGCGTTTATTAGCGTCTTGTCTTCTACATCTCAAACTTCGCAACTTTGGATCGTAAAAGAAGATAAGGCAACGATAGATGCCTGCGGGAGTGTATCGTACCCTTTCGTGTGCCTTTTATGGGTACACGGAAGTTTGTTACATACATATCGGCGTGGGCTTCAACGTTGCTTATCCTTTTACGATGGGCAATGCGAAGGCCTGAGGTGTGGGATAAGTGACAGACGAATCCCGCGCTTTTTTTGTATATGCTGGTTTATGAAAGAACTATTTATTAACTTTTAAATATAAATCAGATGAATACAAAAAAGATCCTTATGTTGTGCGCATGGCTGCTCGCCATCAGCCTCACGCAAGCGCAAGTGCCCCAACTCATCAGCTACCAAGCCGTAGCGAGAGACTTGACGGGCAAAGTCCTGTCCGAGAAACCCATCTCCGTGCAAGTGGAAATCTTGCAGGGCAGCAACCAAGGCACGGCGGTCTACACAGAAACCCACGAACTAACCACCACCAAGACGGGAACGATCAACCTGTTGATTGGTGGAGGCAATGCGCAAGCGGGCGCATTCGCCGAGATCGATTGGAGCAAGGCACCCTATTTCCTTCGCCTTGGCATGAAGCAAAAGGTAGAGACGAAATATACCGAGGTATCGAATACGCAAATGGTATCGGTGCCGTATGCGTTGTATGCGGAGAAGGCGGGGAGTGTGACAAACAATGGAGATCGCATAAAGAATGATTTTATCCTGACATGTGCCGGCGATGGAAATGATAATATCACGTTATTTACAATACTTAGTGGAGGTACTGTTAAAGGCTATGTGGGGAATACATCCGGACAAATATATACCGACGCAGAGCTAAATTTTACAATAATCTACCAAAATGGAATAGATCAACAATTGACCGCCGAGATAGAAGGAGCAACCATAGATACAGAATATAGCTCGAAATCCACAAGTTATGGAAGATGCTATTCTTTTAACTTTGATTATTTCCCCTATCCGGAAAAACATCCACTGACATTGGTGATCAAAGACAAAAACAAAGACGTAGTAGCCTCCTATCCTTTCTTTATCCAATACAACGAATTATATCAACCTCAAAATTAACAATCTCATGAGGAAGCTCCTATTCATATCCTTACTCTTCTCCCCCACCTTGCTCTTCGCCCAGCAAGCATGGGAACCCGGCGCATTCTCCTGCGTAGCGGGAGAGAACGGCGAGAACGTCTGGCAAGGCACTGCCGGGCAGCCTCTTGATGGCACGGCTTCCGGAGGTAGTCTATTATATGGAAACACGGAGATCGCCTCTTCCCTTTCCGAAGCGGAAGAGATACGAGGCATCCGCTTGAACAAGAAAACGCTCTCGCTGGAGATCGGGCAAAGCGAACGATTATCCGTAACATTCGATGCGGAAGCGAACGCCAACCGAACCCTCGTATGGCATTCCTCGGACAAGAATATAGCGAGCGTCGATGAATCGGGCGAGGTTAAAGCGCTACAAGCCGGAGAGACGATACTGACCGCCATTACCGCCTCGGGTAACTATGCGGACGAATGTACGGTGACCGTCACCCGCTCCGAACCCCAGCCTACACCGGAGCCTATCCCTGTTACCGATATAACGCTCAACCTCTCTTCCGCCACGATGGAACGTGGGGAATCGCTACAATTGGTAGCCACGGTAAAACCCGCCAATGCGGATGACACCTCCGTCCGTTGGTCTACCTCTGCCCCGGCCATAGCCAGTGTGAATTCCACAGGTCTCGTACAAGCCTTGTCGCCGGGCAACGCCACGATCACGGCCACGACCAACGAGGGGGATCTATCGGCAACCTGCGAAGTGACGGTCAATGAGATTCCCACATCCATCGAAGAGGTAAGCGAGGAGCGGATTGTCTATCCCAGAGTCGTAAAAGACCGGTTCTATCTCAATCTCCCGGCTCCCCAAACCGTCTATCTCATCGACGCAAAGGGCCGGATCGTTCAGTCATTCCAAGCCCAAGCAGGAGAAAACACGATCTCGATGAGCGGCTATCAAGCAGGCATCTATTGGGTACGACTTTCCGGTCAAGCCGTAAGCATAGTTAAAGAATAAAAAAGCCCCCTTTTCACAGAGTACTACTTACTTCCTTATAGAAGATATACTTCAAGTGCCCTTGGAGATAACTTTATCAAGCAAGTAAGTAGTACTCCAACATTCTTCTTATTTCCGTTGTTTCTTCACAAAGAAAAAATTACCTTTGACTCATTCTCGTAGATATGAACTAAAAAGCAAGAGCGATTATGGAAGATGTAAAAAGAATCCCCTATGGCATTTCCAACTTCGTGGAAGTAGTGGAACAAAACCAGTATTACGTAGATAAGACGATGTATCTGCCCCTACTGGAAGAGCAACCTAGTAATCTTTTCTTTATTCGTCCGCGCCGTTTTGGAAAGAGCATCTTCTTGAGTATGCTACGGGCCTACTATGATATCGCGCAGAAAGAGAAGTTCGATAAACGCTTCGGTAATCTGTGGATAGGTAGCCACCCGACACCTATGCAAGGACAATATCAAGTACTCTACCTCGATTTCTCCCGTGCCAGCGGAGGAAATGGTTCATTGGCCGAGAACTTCGATCGTTATTGTAGCATGGCGATGGATGTATTCGGAAAAGTATACGAACCTTATTACTTTCCCGGTTACGCAAAGAAAATGGAAGCACAGCCCGACTTTGTGAGTAAACTAAACTACCTAAATTTCCATTCAGCCGAATACGGCGCCAAGCTCTATCTCATCATCGATGAATATGATAACTTCACCAATGTTGTCCTCAACGAGCAAGGAAACGAGATCTATCATGCCTTGACCCATGCCAGCGGCTTCTACCGAGAGATCTTCAAGAAGTTCAAGGGGATGTTCGAACGTATCTTCATGACCGGAGTCAGTCCCGTAACGTTGGACGACTTAACGAGCGGATTCAATATCGGCTGGAATATCAGTACCGACCACAGATTCAACATGATGCTGGGATTCAGCGAGACGGACGTACGCACGATGTTCAACTATTACAAGGAAGTTGGTAAACTCCCTGCAGACGCGGACATAGATGCGATGATTCAAGAGATGAAACCGTGGTACGACAATTATTGTTTCGCGGAAGAGAGCTTAGGCCATGATCCAAAGATATTCAACTGCGACATGGTGCTTTACTATCTACGCAATTACATGACGCTGGGCAAATCACCCAAAGAGATGATCGACCCCAATACCCGCACGGACTATAATAAGATGAAAAGACTCATCCAACTGGACAAGCTAGACGGGAATCGCAAGGGTGTATTGCGTAAGATCACGGAGGAAGGGCAGATTGTCACGAACTTGATAACCACCTTCCCCGCGACCCAGATCGCTAACCCGGAAATCTTCCCCAGCTTGCTCTTTTATTACGGCATGCTGACTATCACCGCCAAACGGGGGAATTATCTGGTGCTAAGCATCCCTAACAATAACGTGCGCAAGCAGTACTACGAATTTTTGCTAGAGGAATATCAAGATAAGCGTCATATCAACTTGAACGACCTAGGCCTGATGTTCTATGATATGGCTTACGATGGCCATTGGCGCGAAAGCCTCGAATTTATAGCCAATGCTTATAAGGAGAACTCGTCCGTACGCAGCGCTATCGAGGGCGAGCGAAACATACAAGGCTTCTTCACCGCCTACCTAAGCGTGAACGCCTATTACCTAACCGCACCGGAAGTAGAGTTGAACCACGGTTATTGTGATCTGTTCCTTATGCCAGACCTGCTCCGGTATGAGGTGAAGCATAGCTATATCCTTGAATTGAAATATCTTTCTTCCAAGGACACGGAAGAGAAAGCTGAGACTCAATGGAAAGAGGCCGTGGAACAGATAAAGAAATATGCCGCAGCCCCCAAAGTACGGCAGTTGATACACGACACGAAGTTGCACTGCATCGTGATGCAAATCCGCGGATCCGAGCTGAAACGAATGGAGGAAGTTCAATAGGGTTCTTCCTCTTCCGCCACTTTGGGGAGTTCTTCTTCCGCTAAAAGAGAGTAGGCCGGGGTAAACTTTGCTTGGTAAGTAGATTCCAAATACGTCTTTTCCAATAAACGGACGACATTTTCTAAAGTAGCTTGCCGTTCTTTGGGTTTAAGCTGGCATTCCCAAATCACCATCGTATTCCAGCCCATCGCTCGTAATTCCTCACGTACACGGGCATCCCGGGCTTTATTCCGGTTTAGTTTCTCGGTCCACCACTCTACCCGGGTACGGGGAGGACGAAATTCAGGGCAACCCTCGTGCCCATGCCAGAAACAGCCGTTCACGAAGATAGCGGTCTTATATTTACGCAATACGATATCAGGGGTACCGGGAAGGCGCTTTACATTCACACGAAAGCGAAAGCCACAATGGAACAGGTATTTACGGACTATAATCTCGGGCTTTGTATTCTTACCCTTAATCATAGACATGATATAGCTACGCTTTTCTTTAGAGATAAGATCTGTCATATCAATCCGGCAAAACTAGAACGTATGCCAAAGATACGGCTTTTATTCAAAACGGATACTCTTGGCCGGATCAATCTTCGTAATCAAATAGGAAGGTCCTAACATCATCAACATGGAGGCAGCCAATGTCCCTATATTCAAAAGGAACAGTGAAAATACGCTCAGATCGATAGGCACGGCATCCAAATAATAAATAGAAGGATCTAATTGGATAATGTGGAAATGAGATTGAAGCAAACAAAGAGAGATACCGATGATATTCCCCCACAACATTCCTTTGCCGATCAAGAAGAAAGAGACATACAAGAAGATCTTGCGAATACTGTTATTATTTTGTCCCAAGGCTTTTAGGATTCCGATCATATTGGTACGCTCTAAGATTATGATCAATAATCCGGAGATCATGGTAAACCCTGCGACGGAAAGCATCAGCGCCAAGATAACCACCACATTGATGTCCAGCACATCCAGCCAATTAAAAATCATCGGGTTCAACTCCTTGATCGAGCGGGCGTAGAACGTATTGCCATTTCGGTCTTGCCGTTCCGTCAGATCGAAATAAACATCCTCGGCCACTTGGTCCAAACGATCATAGTCATCCACTTGCAACTCCAGTCCGCTTACTTGATCTTTATCCCAACCGTTCAAGCGACGTATCTGCTTAATATCAGCAATTACGAACATCTTGTCATAATCAAGGAAACCCGTCTCATAAATCCCCGTGATCGTGAACTTACGGGCACGCACGTCATCTTGCACAAAATAAGTCAGGAAAGAATCCCCTACCTTTAGTCCTAGCAGATCTGATAAATACTTGGAAATAATAACATCTGTAGAGTTCTTATCCGGTTGGATCGTAAAGATCTCGCCTTCTTTTAAATTATCCTTGAAGAAAGTCCAGTCATAATCCGTGTCCACCCCTTTCAAGACAATTCCTTGAAAATCTTGGTCAGTCTTCAAGATACCGAGCTTCGTTGCGAATTTCTCGACATGGCGAATACCCGGGAATGCATCGAGCGCATTCAATAAAGTATCGCTAACCGCTATCGGCTGCGACTCATAGGAAGAATTACTATCGAAATTCGTGATCTGGATATGCGAGCCGAAACCGATCACCTTGTTCCGGACCTCTTTCTTAAAGCCTATCACGATCGCCACCGAAAGAATCATCACCGCCAATCCCAAGGCGATCCCGATCATGGCAATACGAACAGCGGGAGGAGTAACCTCACGATCCCCCTCCTTACTGAAATGTATCTTTTTGGCGATAAATAGCTCTAAATTCATTTATAACATTCTTCCCGGATAAGCTTCCAGCGCCTTTGATAACACCGTCAAAGCTTTCGCCAAATCTTCCTTTTTCAAGACATAGGCCATACGAACCTCATTCTTACCAAGTCCCGGTGTCGTGTAAAAACCCGACGCCGGTGCCATCATGACCGTCTGACCCTCGTATTCAAACTCTTCCAGACACCAAGCGCAGAACTTATCGGCATCATCCACCGGAAGTTTAGCCACCGTATAGAAAGCGCCCATCGGTATGGGAGAATAAACGCCGGGAATACGGTTTAAGCCATCGATCAAGCATTTACGCCGTTCCACATACTCGTCATAAGTTTCACGGGCATACTCCTCGGAAGCATCCAAAGAAGCCTCGGCCGCGATCTGTCCGATCAAAGGCGGGCTTAAACGAGCTTGGCAGAACTTCATGACGGCACTACGCACTTCGGCATTTTTCGTAATCAACGCACCGATACGGATACCGCATTCCGAATAGCGTTTGGAGACAGAATCGATCAATACCACGTTCTGCTCGATACCTTCCAGATGACAAGCCGAGATATACGGGGAACCGGTATAGATAAACTCCCGGTATACCTCATCCGAGAAAAGATAAAGATCATATTTCTTTACGATATCCCGGATTTGATTCATCTCACGACGCGTATACAAATAACCCGTAGGATTGTTCGGGTTACAGATCAGGATCGCTTTGGTACGCTCATTGATCAACTCCTCGAATTTCTCTACTTTCGGAAGAGAAAATCCTTCCTCTATCGTAGTCGTCACTGTCCGGATCACGGCTCCTGCCGAGATAGCGAATGCCATATAATTAGCATAAGCAGGTTCCGGTACGATAATCTCATCACCCGGATTCAAGCAACTCAAGAAGGCAAACAAAACAGCCTCCGAACCACCGGTAGTGATGATAATATCGTCAGCCGTAAGATTAATATCATACTTTTTATAATATCCAACCAACTTCTCGCGATAACTGCGATATCCCTGACTAGGGCTATATTCCAACACCGTACGATCGACATTACGGATCGCGTCGAGTGCCGCTCGCGGAGTGGGAAGGTCGGGCTGACCGATATTCAGGTGATACACATGAACTCCTCTCTGTTTGGCAGCATCGGCCAATGGAGCCAGCTTCCGGATCGGGGAAGCGGGCATTTCGACTCCTCTTTGTGAGATGTTGGGCATTATTATTCTATATTTATTCGTTTTTGAGTGGCAAAGATAGTGATTTTAGTTGACAATTAACACCAAATTCAAGTCGTTTATGACTTGAACCGCATCACGCTCTTTACAGTCATCGACTCATCATCGGCAGTGAGGTAAGTAACCGAATAGTCCTTGCCTCCCTCCTCGACATTGACAATTACATGACCGGCATCAAACGACGAGGGGTTAAGTATATCAAGCCACGGCTGTCCGGCATCCTCGGCACGACGCTCCGCAGGGAACACGGTAGGACACACGATGCGCTCGCCGGGATAAAGATTCCGGTTATAGAAACGTTCCATGACCGAAGGCAGCGTATGAAGCTGATCCCACACGTTGTTGACAACTACACGCGGACGCAACGCAGCCACGAGCTTATCAGTCATTGACTTGTGTCCGTGGTGATTGATTTTCGCCACACTCACCGGCTCAACCACGTCGGCTATCGCATCCTCTATCTCGAACCGTTCCCCATTGGGTAAATTCCAGCCATCCGAGAAGTCTCCCGCCGTATAAAACTTAAAATCACCGTAGGTAAAGATCACACCCAGGCTCATCCCGTTTTCACTGAACTTAACCGGATTGGATTTCTTGCGCTCCGCATAGAGGTCACGTATATTCCCCTCCTTATCGGCAATGCGGCCGTTGGCACAGATATTTCTTACCGAGAATCCCGGATAGGCCGCAGCGTCTTTCCTCATGGCGATCTGATTGGTTTCGCCAAGACGGAACTTCTCAATCTCCATCTTCTTATGAGCCAACATATAGTCGTAAAAATCCTTCATGTGCTCAAAAGCATCGGCTGCCTCCTGGGTCAAGGGAAGAGGATCGTTGTAGTCGGGCCAGCAACGGTCAAAAGCCTTGCCAAACGTAAGGTACTCGGCAGCCTGAGAGAATCCGCTCAGGTAGTAATCCTTACCGTCTCTCGTCTCCTTACGAGCGTAGAATTTATTGTTGCCACCATGATCTGAGTGATAGTGCGTCAACATCATGTAATCCACATAATCCTTCTGGGGGTTCACTCTCAAGACATAACGAGAGATCCACTCCCCGGCATGCCGATCGGGATTAGGAAGCACCGGCACAGCCAATTTACCACGCCCAATAGCATTATGATCGCCGCAATCAAGTAGCATCGTTGTACCGTCGGGGAAAATCAAGAACATCGATTCCGACACCCCGGTATAAATCAGATGAATCTGGAACTGCCCTTTTTTCCATCCTTTCCATGCTTTTCCTACTTCAGCATCCTTAGCGCCCAATGCCAAAGCCTCCCTGAAATCCATCAAACAAGCAGCGCTCACAAGCGTAGCATTCTTCAAAAAACCTCTTCTATCCATCATTCTAAACCGATATTAATATTAGCCTACCCACAAATATACGGAATAAATCTTAATTCTCTTAAATACCCGGCCGAGGCGAATCCTTGCTGGCGTGCATCGTAGAAACAAAGGCATTCGGATCGATCTCTTTTACCTCATCTTTCAAGCGGGGCATGTCCTTACGCTCGGCAATCGTAAAGATAATCTCGGTCTCATGTCCCTCGTACATACCTTTACCATGGATAAATGTGCCCCGCATACCCATCTTATCTACGATCAAGTCACGCATCTCCTTTGTCTTCCGGGAAACGATAAAGACAGCACGGTTCGGGTTCTCCGTCTGGAACATCTCCACGATCTTTCCATATACGAAAATAGTAAACCAAGAATACAAAGGTACCGCCCAATCCTTAAACACGATCAAGCCCAACAATACGACCGCGGAATCCAATACGATGATCATATTGCTAACCTTCAAGTTGGAGTCATTAGCGATCACACGTGCCAATACATCCGTACCGGCACTCGTACTTTGCGCCCGGAAAATACAGGTAACGCCCAAGCCTAAAATAGCTCCACCGTAAAAGGCGGCGATAAAGGCATCGTTCTCCACCAATGGATCGGTAAGGAAATAAGATAATGAGTCGGTAAATATAGAGATCAGCAAGAAAGTAACGATCGTCTTCGGGCCGGAAGACAATCCGATCTTTTTCATCGCCAGAATCATCAACGGGATATTGAAGCAAAGCGCCGTCGCACCCATCGGCAAACCATCCGGAAAGAACGGGAACAAATCTTTCGTCACATAGTGGATTACGATAGAGATACCGTACACACCTCCCGGTACGATTTTGTAAGGCGCTAGGAAAAGCACGTAACTAAGTGCCTGCAAAAATGAACCTACCACGATTAAGGAGTAGTCCATTACATTTCTCTTCAAAGTAGCATTAGAAGGGACTAAAAGTTGTTGTGTTGTCATGACTCGAATTAAGCGTTATTTGTAAAACGCCGCAAACTTACACAATCTTCTTCGATTTATACACAAGCCTCAAAAAAAAGTATCCCCACTATTTACCTTTTGACAGGAAATAGTGGGGGACACACTCTTATATAGTATAAATTACTTACTTGCGTTATCCGCTAAGTACACTTCCGGGAACGTATTAACACCCAGCGTACGGTTGTTATTGTTCGTGATGTTCAATAAAGTAACATACTTACGATATTGATCCGGGCTCAAAGCCTTCTTCATCAACTTCAAGTTACCGTAAACCGCTTGATACATTTTCTTATCCTGCAATTTAGCGCTAGCTTTTACGCTCGCGTTCTGCATCTCGATGAAATATTCGTTGATGTTAGCTACCTCGTCCAACTGGCTCGGAGTCAATTGCAAATAGTTCGCTAACTTCTCTGTACTTACCACAAACGGTTCTCTACTCAAACTCGGTTTCTGAGCGAAGCTCATTGTCGCACACATCAATAAGGCTGCGACTGCCATTCCAAAACGTTTCATAATACCTAAAAACCTTAAATTGTTAAACCTAAACAAAAACCTTAAAAACACATAGCCCAATCACATTGGCTTAATTACTTCTCAGCCAAATAACTGTCCAAAAGCGGATTAGAAACCTTATCTTCCTGATTAGCGCGAGTCACATTAATCAACGCTACATATTTACGATATTGATCTTTAGTCAATGCACGTTTCATCAGTTTCAAATTACACAACAATGCGTTGCGAGTTTCTTCCGGTCTTGCGTTATTGCAAAGCGCTTCCGCAGACAGGGGTTGACCTAATTGATTCTCGAAGTAAGTATTAATCTCTGACACCTCAGCGATCTGGTTTGCGTCAAGCTGCAAATATCTGCTTAGCTTATCGAAACTCATACTCTTTGAATCACTAACCTTTTGAGCGAAGCTCATTGTCGCTACCATCATTAAAGCGACTACCATCATACCTAAACGTCTCATAATACCTAAAATTTAAACCTAAACTAAGACCTTAACTAATAAATGCGGCGTTTCCGCATCTTCTATCTTTCTCTTTTTGTTACTGCAAATATAACAGTATGTTTTATAACATTGTTATTCAATACGGTTAATTTTTGCAAACAATTGACGTTATTGATATATATCAAGGCATATAGCAATCATTTTGTAATATATATTACAATAAACACTATCTATTTCATCATAGACACCGTTTATAAACAAACAAAAGCCTAGATATATTCTTATACAAGCCTAGCTGTATTCTTATACGATACCATATCTATTCTATAATCTCCGTCGTGGATTATACAAACCACAGCGTGGTCTATAAAAACCACGACATGATCTATACAGACCACGACGTGGTTTATAGAATAGATACAGTCACAAGATACTTTTTATGCAATAGCTTGATACTTTACATCTATCCTTTACTTATTTATCGGCTAGATAAACATCGGGGAAGGAAGGCCCGCTCGTCATCCGGTTATTATTGTTCGTTACGTTGATCAAAGCCACGTATTTCCTATATTGATCGGTGCTTAACGCCTTTTTCATCAACTTTAAGTTGCCAAATACGGCTTGCCGCATCCGTTTATCCCGCATTTTATGGCTTCCCCTCAAGCCCTCGCTTTGCTTTTCCCTAAAAAAATCGTTGATCATCGCTACCTCATTAATCTGGCTGGGACGTAATTCCAGATAGCTTACCAATTGGCCCACATTGACTACAAACGGTTCTTTATGTAAGCTCGATTCCTGCGCGAAACTCATTGTCACACTTACCAACAAGGCTGACATAGCCATTACTAAACGTTTCATACTACCTATTCCTTTCATTTGTTAAACCTTAAAAACCTATTTCTCTGTGATCTTTGATACAAATATAGGGTGAGGTTTCCCGCTAGAAAAGGAAGAATCGACGAAGTACGCCGTAGGTTTAGACGAAACCGGGAATCAAGCGGATCAAGAAATCAGCTTATTCCTCTCGTACGAGGCTTTTACCAAGCGGATATAGACGAATAAGGAAAGAAGGCAACAAACTGCCCCGACTCCGTAGGCGGTAGCCAGATTGGCACGGGTAGCGATAAAGCCGGCGGATAACATCCCGATCCCCATCCCGAAATCGAAAGAGGTCAAGTAGGTAGAAGTGGCCGTACCGCGCATATGGTGCGGAGCGACATTCACGAAAAGACATTGAAAAGCCGGTACGCTCACGCCAAAACCGATACCGATCGCCAAGGCGCAAGCGAAAAAGACAAACGATGTATGTACGGTAGCGAACACGGAAAACGAGATCGCCAAAGAGACCAAGGATACGATGGACACGACATGGATCTTGCCATGGTCCACCAACCGTCCGGAAATCAAACGGGCCGTCCCTACACCGATCGCCATACATATAAAGAAATAGCCTGGGTTCGGCACCTCGATCTCTTTACCATATAATACCACGAACGAGAGCAACATCCCATAAGGTATAGCGACCAGCAAATAGGCCAAGGCCGCAGGAAGCGCTTTTACCAAGATAAAACGATCCAACGAGAAGGCCGGACGAGGCACTTTCTCCCGTTTCGGATAACGGATCAGCCCGACGGAGCCGATCCCGACCAATGCGATCACCAAAGCGACCCCTATGATCCAGAAGAAACCATGCCGATCGTACAGCCCGACCGCCACCAAAGGAGCCAAAGACATGGCGAGATTGATCGTCAATCCGTAAAAGCCCATGCCTTCTCCCCTTCGCTTGGAAGGGATTACGTCTATCGTAATCGTATTGCCGGAAACAGAGGTCAGTCCCATGAACCCGCCTTGGATGAAACGAACCGCCATGATCGTATAGACCGTCATCGCAAACCAATAACCGGCGAACAGACAGGCGAATATCGTGAAGGCGAATACATATAACGGTTTGCGGGAGAAACAATCTACCAGATATCCCGAGAACGGGCGCACGCACAGCAAGCCGATCGTATAGCTAGACAAGACCATCCCCACCTCAGACGTGCTGATGCCCAATTCCTCTACCAGATAGACCGGCATAGTAGGCATCAACATATAAAAGGCGAAATTCATCAAGAAGTAAGAGATACAACATTGGACGAAATTCCGGTTCCAAAGTACAGGTTTAGTCTCGCTCATTCCTCTTTATTACTTATGCCAGCTCGCTCAACTCCAGCCAGCGCATCGTTTTCTCGTCGATCTCTTCCATGACTTGGGTGATCCGTTGAGATTTAGCCATAAGCTCGTCCGTAGACAAAGTACCACTGCTCATAGCGGTCTCCAACTCCGCCTTCTCCGCCTCTAAAGCCGGTATCTCCTCCTCTAGGGCCTCGAACTCTTTCCGCTCCTTGAAAGTGAGTTTTTTCTTTTGCTCATTGACAGGACGAGACGGTTTCTCCGGAGCCGGGTTTTGTCTCGCTTGCAAAGCAGCCTCCGCCTCTTTTTCCAGTTGGTCTTGCACGTCTTTCCAATCCCGATACTGCGTATAGTTGCCGGGAAAATCCTTGATATCGGCGTTACCCCGGAAAACCAGCAGGTGATCTACCACCTTATCCATAAAGTAACGGTCGTGGGAAACGACGATAGCGCACCCCTTGAAGTTACGAAGGTATTCCTCCAATACGTTCAAGGTCACGATATCCAGATCATTGGTCGGCTCATCGAGCACCAAGAAGTTCGGGCTACGCATCAATACCGTACATAAATACAGGCGACGTTTCTCCCCACCGCTCAATTTATAAACGTAACTATGCTGTTTCTCCGGCGTGAACAGGAAATAGTTCAGGAACTGGGAGACACCCATCTTCTGTCCGTTACCCAAATCCACGTATTCGGCGATCGCCTGCACCACGTCGATCACTTTCATTTGCTCATCGAACTTCAAGCCATCTTGACTGTAATAACCGAAACGAACGGTCTCGCCGACATCGAAATGGCCGCTATCGGGAGCCACCTCCCCCATCAGCATCTTGATAAAGGTAGATTTGCCCGTACCGTTATTCCCGACAATACCCATCTTCTCGTAACGGGCAAAAATATAGTTGAAATCCTCCGTAATCTTCAAATCACCGAAACGTTTGCTTACATTCACCGCCTCGAAAATCTTCGAACCAATGTAAGAAGCCTTCACGTCCAAGTTCACCTTTCCGGTATCCCGTTGTTGCTTCGCTTTCTTTTCCAGCTCATAAAAGGCATCGATACGGTACTTCGCTTTCGTGCCCCGTGCCTGCGGCTGGCGGCGCATCCAATCCAGTTCCGTACGGAGAAGATTCTTCGCGCGCTCCACGTCGGCGTTCATCGCCTCGACACGCTCTTGGCGTTTCTCCAGATAATAACTATAATTACCTTTATACGAATAGATTTGCTTATTATCGATCTCGATGATCTCACTACAAACACGATCCAAGAAGTAACGGTCGTGCGTCACCATCAAGATACTGATATTGGCCCGGCTCAGATAATCTTCCAGCCATTCGGTCATCTCCAGATCCAAATGGTTCGTCGGCTCATCCAAGATAATCAATTCAGGGTCCGTGATCAAGACATTCGCCAAGGCTACCCGTTTCAACTGTCCTCCGGACAATTCCCCGATCTTCTGATTGAAGTTATGAATCTTCAACTGCCCGAGGATTTGTTTCGCCTTTTGCTCATAATCCCACGCCTTGAAGCTATCCATACGGGTAAGGATGTCCTCCAGATTCGAATGATCCTCTTTCGCCATCGCCTCCTCGTACTCAGCGATCAACCGGACAGTCTCGTTCTTCGAGTGGAAGCAAGCCTGTAGCACGGTCAGTTCTTCCGGATAAGAAGGTGATTGCTCCAAATACCCGACCCGCAGGTCTTTCCGGAAAACCACCTCACCCGAGTCGTAATCCTCCTTACCACCGATAATATTCAACAAGGTAGTCTTACCCGTCCCGTTTTTAGCGATCAACCCGATCTTCTGTCCTTGTGCGACTCCGAACGTTATATCCTCGAAAAGAACCAAATCACCGAAGCTCTTGGTCAGCTTATCTATCTGAAGGTAACTTATCATGTTTTCTTATTTAAATTCAAATCGGAAGGCAAACTTACACAAAATCCTCGAATTTTAAGCTTTTCTCCGTACCTTTGGTGGAAGAATAAGAAAAACACCATGAATGTTAGAATAGATGAAAGTTGGAGAAAACGTCTGCAAGAAGAATTTGACAAGCCTTATTTCGAGCAATTGGTGACATTTGTCAAAAACGAATATAAGCAAGCGCACGTACTTCCTCCCGGGTCCCAGATATTCCATATATTTAACGCATGCCCGTTTGAGAAGGTAAAAGTCGTTATCTTGGGACAAGACCCCTATCCAAATCCGGGGCAATACTACGGGGTCTGCTTCTCGGTACCCGATGGCGTGGCGATTCCCAGCTCCTTGATGAATATATTCAAAGAGATCTACGATGATCTTGGGAAACCGATCCCTTCCTCCGGGAATTTGGATCGTTGGGTAAGCCAAGGCGTATTTCCGATGAATTCCGTCCTCACGGTCCGTGCCCACCAAACAGGTTCGCACCGGAACAGGGGATGGGAAACATTCACGGACGCCGTTATCAAGAAATTAAGCGACGAACGGGAAAATCTAGTATTCATGTTATGGGGTAGTTACGCAAAAGCCAAGATTTCCCTTATCGATACGAGCCAGCATTTGGTCCTAACGACCGTACATCCATCTCCCCGCTCCGCCGAATATGGTTTCTTCGGTTGTAAGCATTTCAGTAAGGCTAATGATTTCTTACGGGGTAAAGGCATCCCGGAAATCGATTGGTAAGAATAAATCAACCTAAATCAATCGCATATGGATATTCAAACTTTCATCAACAATTATTACGAGGCATTTTCTCTAAAGGCGGAATTGCCGATCGCTTTCTGGTATTCCGATTCTCTGCTTGGAGAATTAAAGCAGACACAAGGCTGTTTATTCAAGGCCCTTCCCGCTATCAGGCAAGGCGAGATTATCAGATACCTCCATTTCGCAAGGATCGATCGATTAACCTCGTTTGAAAAGGTAGAGGGGCTTTTGTTCCTCGCAACTCCGGATATCTTGTCAGGGTTAATTACTTGGACCTTTTTCGACAACAATAATCCGGATGCCGTCTCCACACCATTTGGTTCCGGTTGCAGCTCCACCATCACGCTCACTGTCAACGAAAATAGACAAGGAGGTCACCGCACGTTCCTTGGTTTCTTCGATCCCTCGGTCCGACCATATGTGGAAAGCAACTTATTAAGTCTCACGATCCCGATGTCACGTTTCAAGACGATGTATCAGACAATGCGTAACTCCTCCCTATACGATACACACGCATGGGCGAAAATAAAAACCAGAATCAATGAAGGCTGATTTTTATACGGAAGTTTATAACATCGTCAGAGAGATACCAGAAGGATGTGTGGTTACCTACGGGCAGCTAGCCAAGCTCGCCCGAAGGCCACAATGTTCCCGTATGGTAGGGCAGGCAATGTTCAACGTCCCGAAAGAACTGAACCTGCCTTGCCACCGGGTGGTAAACAGCCAAGGCAGATTAGCTCCCAACTGGGCGGAACAACGGGGATTATTGGAGAAAGAAGGCATTACCTTCAAGAAGAATGGCTGCGTTGACTTGAAGAAACATATTTGGGAGGATATATTACCGATTATCTAATCCGATAACAAAATGTAAAATCAGCAAGTTCTTAAAAGAACCATTCCCAATGCTATTTGCCAAGATCATTCTTTTCCAACCATTCGCCCAGCAGATCCGCTAGTTGGCCATTATTCAAATCCTGCATCAAGAAATGGGTATTACCATAAATACCGATCTTGGGCAACTCAACTAAGGTTGCGTTTCCCCCATGCCTATTTATGGCCTCCACGAATTTACGTCCCATTTGCAGACGTACACGCCAATTCTCGCCACCAAGATTCTCTGATGGAGTCTCCGGAATATAATCACCGAAATACATTACGATTGGAATCCGGGTAAGTCGCAAGAACTGTTCCATAGGAATAGCTACTCCAGTCGCCCCACCGGTAAGTCCGGCGATCGGATCGGGCACCTCCCCCTCGGGAAACACATAGCCACCCGGCTCATATGAAACGACAGCCTTGACATTCGGATTTTGTATAGCGGCCATCCATCCCGGGAAACCTCCCGCCGAATGTGTTACAAGGATATTGTCCCCTATTTTTTCCGTCAAGGCATTGATTGCCGGTACATCTTGTTTGTGATCACTGATATCGGGCGTCATCTCCCGGAAAAACTGCGATAGATAGGCTGAATCAGACGGAAACTGCACACCTTTGTTATATTCCGGCCAAATCCCGATACGCCAGATGTCAAACCAGAACATCTCATCGGCCAGCGGCTTGACCGTAGTCGTAGCAGATGTCCTTCCGGCACGGCCACGACCGGGAAGATCCATCACGTAACTGCTATATCCCCGGCGTAACATGAGAGTAGCGAAACCATCCCGCCCATCGGGTGTCATTTGCCAACATACCCCAGAGCCACCATAACCATGAACATAAACCAAAGGCAATTTTTTCGCATGGGCCGGAACTTGGAAATCCACGAAAGCATGATCCGCACGATAGCTCTGCCCGGTCTCGACTTGGGTAGCCCAACCGACAAACTTACTGTTGTCATACGTACCCGGACGCTGTATGGTTTGTCCTCCTACTGAGAAATGCCCTTGTTTAGCGATCACTAAATCCTGGGCATCTGCCATTCCAAACACGGGTATTAATAATGCTAATAATAAAATCTTCTTCATATTCTTCTGATTCATTTTTTATCCGTTAATTGTCCGAGCACATCACGTAATGGATCTGAACTCTTTTTCCCTAGGTTTATCTCTACGATATTTAGCAAAGCCGTAAGTTGCTCTGGCGTAATACCCAGATGCAAGCAAATTGACATATGGCCGTAAGCCATAGGTTCAACACCGCCAACGCCTGCCAATACAGACACGGTCGCCAATTCACGCTCCCTATATGTCAATAAGTCGCGCTCAAAAAGGTCCGCGAACAGATGTTCCTTGAGGAAACGTTCGATCGTCGGGGCAAATACCGCATATCCGGCTTTAGGGACAGAAGCAGACGTACCCGATATTTCCGCCAGAATATCCCGTCCCCGCTCATATCGACTCCCACCGTCCTCGATAGCAGAGGCTTCACGACCCTCTACATCTTTAATTCCCATGCTTTTTCTCTCTTCAATGACTTGCATAAATGTCTGTATGGCTCTTAAGCTGCGAGGAAATCCACAATAAGCATAGGCATGTATTAATACTTCGTTTACTTCATTAACGGTCATACCGGATTCAAGTCCCTTCACAAGCGCCTGTCTCAGATGCGCCAAGTCTCCCTTGCCCGTGTACGCCGCGATAGAGACAATGGCTTGTTCCCTGGCTTCCAATACCCGGTTTGCTTCGGCATACACATTCTCCGCTTGGCTTGTCGCTTCTTGATATTCCTTCTCTCCCACCGGACTGAGCCACACCGCCTCATTCGTTTGAGGATTGCAACTTACGGCAACGTGAGCAAACCAGCTATCCGGAGCCGCCCCATGCCAGTGAATCACGTCAGGCGCAATTTCCACGATATCCCCCGGATACAATCTTCTGGCCGGTTTCCCCTTTTCCTGATAGTAGCCTATGCCTGCTGACGCGACAAGTATCTGCCCCCCTTTATGATAATGCCAGTTATTCCGGCAACGAGGCTCAAAAGTGACATTAGACATTGGGACATTCAGCTCCCTATTAACCGTAATCGGAGCGATATACGCCTGACCAATGAAGTTCTTCGCGGACGCTTCCGGCAACTTAGTACCCAAGGGGTACGGTTGTCTGAAATTATCCGTATTTTGCGCCATGGTGAAAACCGGGAACAAACATAGGCAGAAAAGCCGGATTAGAAAGTTCTGTCTCATATTCATATGTATTTATCATTATTCTCCTACCGTACGAGTAAATGCTAAGGTAGCAAGTTTCCATTGTCCGTCTTCCTTCACGTACGTCTCAGTCACGATGAAAGGGAACCTGACCTCCCTACCACCAACTACCGAATTAAGATGAATACGGCTATATACGATTCCGGCGCAACCGGCGAATTTAACATCTACATCATGTATCTCCGCATGCTTGTAATGTATGTTTCCCGTACGGATCACATCAAGCTCCGGCTGCTTACCCCACGAACCACCCATATGTACAAACATAGAGTTCTCGTGGAAGAGGGCGTCGAGCTTATCCACATCTTTTTCTGACATCCATTTCCATTTCGCATTAGACAAATCTATCATCTCCTGCTGTTCCGGAGTAAATGTCTTTTTTGTTTCCTGCGCATAGGCACCCATTCCCATCGATACCAACAACAATGTCGCGATAAATAATGATCTCATAATTTTTTGCATGGCTTTATTAATTTGATTATACATTATATATAAATAGTTTTCCATCATCTATTTATACCTATTCTTCGTTGCGAAGTTACGACCAAAGGAGTTTTGAGACAATACAAAAAAGTCGGTGTCAACTACAAATTTTACCGAAAAGGAAAGGAGTGAAGCTAGCTTACAAGGTCACTCCCTATAATCTGAGGACTTTATACCTAAATTATGCTGCACATAACGGCTGAAATAAGAGGGAGAAGAGAAACCAAACAAATCGGAAATATAAACGAAAGATAATGACTTATCACGCAAAAGCCGTGATATATCCAATATCGTATAACGGTTAATCCAATAATTTGCCGCATAGCCACTCACCTTTTTCGTCACTTCCGATAAATACTTCGGCGTCACGCATAATTCCGAGGCATAGTATGTAACGTCTCTATGCTGGCGATAAACCCCATCTTCCAGCATTTGCAGGAACTTACTCATAATGGAGGCATATTGGGCCGAGATCTTCTCCTCCCCATAAATATGTGAGTGAAAATCGAAGAAATCCAGAATCATTGTCTGGATCACATTAATCATTATGTCACGATAAAAATTATGGTTTTCATTGTTAAACCTATACTCTATATTCTCGAAATCTTTCTTACAGATATCCTGTTGCTCGCGATCCAGACGCATCACAGGATTCAGGAACAAAGATAACTGGCCTTTCATTCCATAATTACTCTGGGGAGTACAAAGCTCAATGAATTGGGGAGTGACATAAATGACTTTAACCTTAAAATCCGCAGATGGGGTGATCTTCTCAACCAGTTTTCCTTTACGCACAATCATACAATCCCCTTCATGTAACTCGAATGGATTTCCATTGAACTCGAATTTACATGCTCCACCCAAACACAAGGCATGAGACAGATACTCTTTATAAATATCTGTCCCAAGCCCATTCAGACTATCAGAGATAATAACACCATCTTTGTCATATTTCATGATACCCCCATTTTAGATCGTACAAATTTAATCAAATTACAATTTCATCCCGAAGAAATCTTTCATTTTATTTACCGCTAGATTCACATATTCCGGGACAAAATAAGTTTTGATATGCTCCGCTCCTGGAATAAGATACATCTCTTTATCTTTTGTTCCGGTAGCCTTTTCAAAAGCTTCGTCAGACATATATTTTGTATCGGCATCACTTCCGGCGATCAATAGCAAAGGCTGGTCGATCAAGTCGATATGATCCGTAGCATCCCAAGTCATAAGATCCAATAAACTGCTCATGGTATAGCGAAATGTCGAATTCGGATGAGCATGGGTTTTAAAGTAATACTCATAACCATCACGATATAGGGCAAACGGTAGTTTCGCCGCCTCCTCATCGGAGATATTCATCTCACCCGTGTATAGAACTTTGCCTTTGGCCTCTTCATTTCTAGCCTCAGCCGCTTGGGTTAAACGTTGTTGTATGGTATTTATCTGGGAATCCTGAAAACCATTACGACGTACACGCCCCGAATTAAACATGCTGAGTGTAGCGACCGCCTTTATCCGTTTATCACCCTGTGCAGCCCCAAGCGTGTAACCTCCACCGCCACAAATACCAAGCGCACCTATACGACTGGCATCTACACCCGGATATTGAGATATGAAATCCACCATACCATGAATATCTTCTATCCGGTTGGCCGGACGATCTGTATTCCGAGGCTCACCACCACTTGCTCCTTGATAACGCGCATCGGCAGCGATAGTTATATATCCAAGCTCTGCCAGCCGTTGCGCATAGAGACCCGCAACTTGTTCTTTCACGCCCCCATTAGGATGAGCAACAACAATAGCTACATACTCTTTTGAGGAATCATAATTCGCAGGAGTATAGACATTCGCCACTACCCCTATACCTCCAACCTCATACGAGACAGGATGTATAGTTACTTTTCCAACCACATTTTCACTTATCGCATCGCGATATACCAATCCATACTGATTCTGATTTTGTGCGGAAGCACTTATTACCATGTTCATAATTAATAAAACTACAATAATTTTACTCTTCATATTCTGTTATTTTTTGACCGCTAAGATACATTTACCCAATCATACAGAATGAATACAGATTACGGATTGTATCACCATTTTTACAGAAAACCGAAATAATTGTATTTATATCCGCAATTGTTGTTACACCGGTGGAGATACTTCTTCCCAACTTTGCGCTCAGATAAAATATAAATAAATATGGAATACAGAGTTTTGGGATTAAGCGGACTTAGGGTCTCAGCTATAGGATTGGGTTGCATGGGTATGAGCCATGCTTATGGCGCACCTGCCGACAGAAAAGAGATGACGGAATTATTTGCCCTCGCCGTTGATATGGGATATACCTTCTTCGATACGGCCGAAGTATATGGTACAAACACGAATCCTCATGACAATGAGGAGCTTTTAGGCGATGCCTTAAAGCCATTTCGTGATAAAATCGTGATCGCTACTAAGTTTGGACTCACTTTTGATAAGTCTAGCGAATGTGGCCCTTATCCCCTTATCCCGAATTCTAAACCGAAGTCGATTCGTTTAGCCGTGGAAGGTTCTTTAGCCAGACTTAAGACAGACCATCTTGACCTTTACTATCAGCATCGCATAGATCCCCAAGTAGAACCGGAAGAGGTAGCTGACACGATGGCCTACTTGATCAAGGAAGGCAAAGTATTGCATTGGGGTATATCAGAGGCGGGCGAGGACTATATTCGCCGTGCGCATAAGGTCTGTCCTATAACCGCCATACAAAATCGTTATTCCATGATGGCACGTTGGCATGAAAACCTTTTCCCCTCTCTAGAGGAATTAGGCATTGGCTTCGTTGCTTTCTCGCCATTGGCAAACGGTTTACTTTCCGCTTGCTATGATGTCAAAAGCGTATTCAACCCTCAAAATGATTACCGGGCAACTATGCCGCAATTCAAAAAAGAAAGTTTCGAGAAGAACAAGCCTCTTCTAGATCTCATAAACCATCTGGCCGATGAGCATCATGCTACTCCCGCACAAATATCCCTAGCTTGGATGCTACAAAAAAAGCCGTGGATCGTTCCTATTCCCGGAACTCGTCATCTCTGCCGGCTAAAAGAGAATGCGGGAGCTGTGGATATAAAGATAAATCCCGCCGAGATCAATCAGATAGACACGGCTCTTGACCATATGGATATGAGCGAGGTATTCGGTGGGACAAAAATCAAATAATAGCCAAGCATATAATCCTCCGCATGAAGGCATACGACTTTTAGTTGAAACCATTTTCTTAATATTTTGGTTATATAATAATATATATATAAGATGAAACATGTAATTTTGACTATCGTTTTGCTATTGGCAAGCGGTTTAGTAATCGCACAAACAAAAATGAGTGATCAACTATCTAAAACAACTAAAATGAATGCACAAAGTAAAATCTTTTTTGCCGGAGGATGTTTCTGGGGAACAGAACATTTCATGAAACAAATCAATGGTGTTACTAGTACCCAAGTGGGTTATGCCAACGGTAAAACAAGCATCAAAAATCCAACCTACGAACAGGTATGTAACGACAATACCGGATTTGCCGAGACAGTAGAAGTAAGCTACGATCCTCAACAAGCCGATTTAAAACTATTGTTAGAACTATACTTCAAGACCATAGACCCTACAAGTCTCAATCGGCAAGGTAATGACAGAGGATCACAATACCGTACCGGCATTTATTACACCAACGCCGCCGATCTGCCTATCATCAAAGAGGCTATAGAGACATTGGCTAAAAAGTACTCCAAGCCCATCGTTGTCGAGGTGGAGCCATTAGTTAATTTCTATCCGGCAGAAGAATATCATCAAGATTACTTAGGCAAACATCCGGACGGTTATTGCCATATAAGTCCGGAACTATTCGATTTCGCACGTAAAGCAAATAAGGAGAAAACGACCGGCAAGCCCCTTTCTGAAAAGAAATTCCAGAAACAGGATGATACGACACTACGCTCCAAACTGACGGCCGAGCAATATGCGGTAACACAAGAAAATGCCACGGAAAGAGCATTTAAAAATGAATATTGGAACGAAAAGCGTGAAGGTATTTACGTAGATATCACCACAGGAGAGCCTTTGTTCATATCGACAGATAAGTTCGACTCCGGTTGTGGGTGGCCTAGCTTCTCAAAACCGATAGATAAAGACCTTGTTATGGAAAATACCGATAATTCTCATGGCATGAAACGGATAGAGGTGCGCAGTAAAACAGGAGACGCACATCTGGGACACGTATTTAATGATGGTCCGACAGATAAGGGCGGATTACGATACTGCATCAACAGCGCATCCCTGAGATTTATTCCCAAAGCAAAAATGAAAGAAGAAGGTTATGGCGATTATATGTATCTTTTGGAAAAGAAATAAAACAAATCATAGGATCTACTATTTGAATAAAATCGTATGTATCGAGAATTTACCCCATGCGCCCTTTTAGCACCCTTCATCGATAAGTTTTGGGTGTTTAAAGGTTATGCGGAAATAGGAACACGCTTTAAGATTTTAGCGGACGGCTGCACGGATTTCATCTTTTCCATCGGGAATATGACAATTCCCGCGGATGAGCATCAAATGATCATGCAGCCTTATCGTTCCTTTTTTGTCGGTCCCATGAGGTCTTATTCCAATCTTACCGCTACGACAGATTCCCTACATATGCTAGGAGTTCGTTTCCAACCCTGTGGGCTGGCAGCTTTCACGAATGAGCCTTTGGGACAGTTTGCCGATCTTCGCATCCAGTCTTCAGATATTAACCTTTTATTCGATAATTCCTTTGCCGAGATGCTTTGCGAACAACCGGACGATTCCGTCCGTATCCGCATTATCGAAGGCTATCTTATACGCCTTCTCACCCAATCCATTCAAGTAGACAGACAAATTATATACGCCACCTCATTTATAAAACAGTCCTACGGACAGCTACCCGTACAAAACTTGATCGACAAGATTTGCATCTGCCAGCGACATTTCCAACGTAAGTTCAAGGATGCCACCGGATATACCCCCAAAGAATTCAGCCGGATCATAAAATTCCAATATGCCATAGAAGTACTGAGGAACGCCCCACACACGGACTTAAGCAGCATCGCCTTAGATTGCGGCTACTATGACCATTCCCACTTTATCAAAGAATTCAAGCGTTTAGCGGGAGACGTTCCCTCTTACTTCCTGACTTTACCAAATCCTGCGGATGAACCGCTTACTTATATTTGATTAAAAATAAAATCGCAAGAATCTATCACATAAAAAGTCGTTTTTTTACAACCAGAAAGAATAGTCATTCCGTATGTTTGCACTATTGAACTTTTACAAATAAGAATCTTATGAATTACACTTTTGAACTAAAAGAACTACAAGCTACACACATCGTGTATCTTCATCATCAAGGAGATATAAGCTTGATCCCAAGCTCTATCAGAAAGCTTATGCAATGGGCCGGGCCAAAAGGACTTATAAACGGTCCGGCAAATAAACTGATATCAGTTTACCAACACGAAGGAAAGGAGTTAAGTGTGGATATCGGTTTAACAGTGCCTCAAGAGGTAGAGGGAGAAAGTGAGATCTCAAAAGGATTATTATCCGGAGGACTTTATGCGATCGGGCATTTTGAGATAGGAACGGATGAAATACCCGCCGCATGGAGCTTGATGTACACGCTTACATCCAAACACCAATGCAAACCTTGTGCGGGCAAATCATTCGAGATCTATCAAAGCATCCCCCTCGATCAACATCCACAAGATAAATGTATGATCGATTTATGTATACCCGTCCAGATGATAGACCTCAAGCTAATCGAGGAAAAAGCAATTTCCATATTAACGGAATGTGATACCGCTATGCTCGCGTCTGTTACGGAAGAGGGTTATCCCCGTCCGGTTCCTATGGGAAAAATAAAAGCGGATGGTATTTCCCAAATATGGTTCTCTACAGGCACGTTCTCTGATAAGACAATACAATTCCAACTCAACCCGAAAGCCGGAGTTTGCTTTATGAAAGGAGGAGACAGTATCGTGTTAACGGGTAAGGTCGAGATCGTTTCCGATATGGAAATCAAGAAAGCCCTTTGGTCTGACTGGATGTTCGCTCATTTCCCTGGAGGAGTAATAGATCCGAGCTATTGTATATTGAAATTCACTTCCGAAGAAGCGACTTATTGGATCGATAATGAATTTGTAAAAGCAAGTATATAAGTTATCACATCATACTATCGCATCTAAAATATTAAAAATCTTGATTGCCGCTAATTATAGAAGACGGCAATCAAGATTAATTCATTTATTCACTTCAGAAACCTCTCTAGCTCTTATTATTCTACCGCCACATAAATCTGAGTCAATAAATCCTCCGGCTTCGTATTACGAGGATCATTCAAGTAGATCTCGCCGCTAGGCACTTCTCGTAAGGAAAGACCCATCTCGGGGAGATATTTGCCGTAAAGCGTATCATACACAGCCCCTAATTGCTGATAAGTTCCCTTATAAAGAGCGACCATAAAACGCCCTTCCAATACCTTTTTCGTACCAATCTCCCCTTTAGGGCAAACCGAAGGAGCGACTTCCATACAAATATCGGTACGCAGCTTATCCGGTGAGGTCACTTTCGGATCATCATGGTACAAGCAGATCGGTGAAAAACTCAATGGCTGGATGTTTTGCTCCTTGGCGAATTGGAGCAAGCGCATCCAAGTTCCCAGATAATCGATTTCTTTATACCCTCCGTTTAGACGAATGTAGGCTACTTGTTTGCCGGGTAAATCTTTTACCTCGACCTTCAATTCCATATCGGGCATTATTCTATTCGGTTCCATAATTACATAATCTTTATTGTTTCTATATTCATTTGGAGAAATCCCATAAAACTGGCGAAAAACCTTAGACAAAGAAGAGGGTACGTCATATCCTACCTTATAGGCGATCTCCTTGACAGGTATTTCCGTGTAACGCAAAAGCCGAGCGGCCGTCTCAACCCGCATCCTAACGATAAACGTACCAACCGGTTCCCCTAAGAACTCCGCAAAGATCCGATGAAAATGCCAACGAGAGAATCCGGATATCTCCGCCAGCTTATTTAGATCGATATCCTCGCCTAAGTGATTATTTATGTATTCAACCAATACATTGATACGTTGTTGATACTCTGTCTTTGTCGTTGTCTTTATTCGCATGATTCTTAGGATTTCAAGGCAAAAGTAGAAGAATTATCCCGAACACACTTTTCCGATATTGCTAAAATGAACTATAAAGTAAAGATATCGTTTATTTAGCCCAAATCCGTTATCTTTACCATCTAAATTAAAATAGGAAACAATAACATGTTGAAAATAACAGCGCCTAGATTGGTAAAAAACTTACGGGAGGATGTGGACTGGATGGATTGTATATCCAGACAAGAGGATGATTTTGCGGAATGTTCTTTCAATGGATTATGCGTCGAGGACGTATCTAAACAGAACCTATCCGTTAATTCCTGCTTATTCACCAATTGTGGTTTCATTGCTTGCAATTATCGTAAATCTCAGTTTAGCGATGTGGTATTTAAGAACTGTGATCTATCAAATATAAATTTATCCGGATGTGGCTTTTACCGGGTAGAGTTCATTGGATGTAAACTTACCGGAACGAATTTCTCCGAATCGATCTTTAATCATACTACCATCCGGGATTGCAAAGGAGATTATGTAATCTTCTCCATGAGCAAACTCCGGAACGTATCTTTTAATCAATGCTTTTTACGAGGAGGCGGATTGGACAATTGCCAATTTACGAACGTAGAATTCGAACATTGTAATTTAGTAGAGGCCGAGTTTCACCGGACCTCTTTGAAAGGGATCGATCTTACTTCCTCCGAGATCGCCGGTATACGTATTGGCTCGATTCCCGGAGGAGAGTTGAAAGGTGCTACCGTAACCTCCTTACAAGCACTGGACATCGCTAGAATGTTAGGTATTACGATCAAGGATTAAAACTCCGGATGGCGTTTTAACCACACAACCGCATAGGAACAGGTAGCCAAAGGGCGCAACCCCTGTTCCTTTGCGTATTTATAAGCTGTTTCAACAAGAGTCGCCGCAATCCCACGCCCTTCCAAGTTTTTTGGGACAATGGTATGGATAATGTCCAAGGCATCTCCTCTTAAACGATATTCCACATAGGCTGTCAAGCCGTCTTCTACTACCTCGAAACGATGTTTCTCCGGATAGTGATTTACTGTATATTCCATTATTTATTCTTTTAAAGGTTCTATTTCCTTATTATTTGTATCAATCTCCTCCCGCTTATCCTTCTTTTTATCGAGACCGAAAAAGCGCTTTACCTTCGTGAAGAAACCTGCCACTTTCAAGGCCGCATCCTGTTCTTTTTTCGAGACTCCAACTGATTCCACCAAGGCTGGTCTTAGCATCTGCCATAGATAGTTAAACGTGGAATGATACGGATCTCGCACAATTTCCATATCGACCTTACGCAATTTACTATCTTTTCGCTCCGGATGAGCCGGATTATTATCCCGTAGAACTAAGTTCGCCAATCTCGACAAGAAACCTTTTTGTGTGGTCTCTCCGTCTTTCTCTTTCAATAAAGCCACTTTCAATTTCCGGTACGGGAAGTCTAACCGTATCCGGCCTTTCCGGCTTGAGGCATCCATATGAAAGACCACATCCTGTGCCCAACCGCTCACTACTTCCGCCGGCGCCAGAGGTTTTATGATCTCATTTAAGGAAAGCAAGTCTAGGCTATCCAAACGGGCATCCAATAGAAAGCGGTCATATAATGAATCCACGGGGAGTTGCCATGTAGCCGTGAAATGCCCCGATCCCATCAGGTTCCCGTCCGCATGCAATCTGATGAATTGCTCCGGATAGGAAACGATATTGGTCAATCCTGAGAATTGGCCGTTCATATCGGTAAAATAAAGCTTACCGGGTTTGTCACCTTTAACGGGCAATTCCTCATAAACCACGGAGAAATTGGCAATGGAAGCCGTATCTATCTTGAAACGGACCGGAGCCTTTTGCAAACCCTCATAAATCATCGGGACGATATGAGGCTCCACCGGGATCTTCCGGTTCTTTAAGTTTTGTAATAAGACATCGTTTATCCAGAGCCCTCCCACATGTAATTCCTTGGTTGAGAAATATCCGGGAATATCCACGTCGGTCAATCTCACGTTCCCAACCTTCACGTCAAACCAATCTTGATGCTTAGGCTGTTTATAAGCGAATTCCATTTTAGAATAAGGCGAGACTAAATGTACGTGATCCAACCTCAAACCTGACTCTCTCAAATCCAGCCCCCCGATTTTCAAACGGTAGAAGCCGTTATCCAACGGTATATCGATATCCTTCGTCTGTAGCTGAAGATCACCTAATTGAAACGTCTTCTTCTTCAAATCCACAAACACATTCTCCAAAGCCAATTGGATATCCTTTTGGCTCTCAGTCCGCAATATTGTCGTATCCGATCCCCAAGACATAGAAAAATCACCATCGGATAAATCAAATCGGTCAAACCCGATCTGATAGATGCTATTCTTGGGAATCCGGATTCCCGTTAAAGAAATCAATGGGGTTGAAAAACGTAT
This sequence comes from Parabacteroides sp. AM17-47, assembly GCF_003434625.1. NCBI lineage: Bacteria > Pseudomonadati > Bacteroidota > Bacteroidia > Bacteroidales > Tannerellaceae > Parabacteroides > Parabacteroides sp. AM17-47. Next base: position 35,470 of record NZ_QTLI01000007.1, on the reverse strand, counting down.
CGAGTCTTTTTTAGCAGCCAAAGTCACATCCTGTAGACGGAAAGAGCCGTTTACGGTGGATAGCGAACCTTTTCTTATAGTCACACGCAGATCCTTCCCCGGTAAATAGTTATCGAAATCCCGGAAACTAAGACCAAAATGATCATACTTGAAAAACAATTGCCCACTCCGGTTCGTTTGCTCATCCACCAAGAAATTCGTAGCAAAGAAATTAAGGCCGTTGAGTCGGTACCGGGTCGTGTCATTTATCTCACGATCCTCCAATGTCACATTTGCGTTCTGAATCTGGATCTTACGGATGGAAAGATACTGAAGGAAAGGATTTAACAAACTTTCCACATCCACACGGCTATTTACAGATGCGCTTTTTCCTTTATCCGGAGATTCAACAGAAGGCGTTTTATAATAAACCAAGCGAGGCGACCGAACCTTCAGTAAATCTGCGCTAACACCTTTGTCGTACGCCAACCCGTCTATCCGGATCGTATCGATACTTCCCGACAAATAATCATTACGGGAGCGGACCGACAACGGACGTAGTCGCATGCTATCTATATGAAACGAGCCTAAGGCCGTATTCATCGCCAAACGCTTAATATCGAACCGATGATTACGAGCCCTCATGATCCCTTGTATATCATTCGCCTCAAACGCAATGGAACGAAAATAATTCAGTTCCTCGCCCGGAGCTACCAAGGAGTCGATCAGAAGACCTTCCGCATGGAAATTAAACTCAGGGATCGAGAAGTCCTCTATCTGCCCTTTCAAGGCTAAGGAATAGTGAAGTGCGGTTCGCTCTATTCGTATTTGATCCACGGATATACTATGTAGTACCGGAGAGATCACATCATATAACGATAAGGCTTGCACCAAAGAATCCGCATCGGCATTCGCCTGCTTCTTCTCCCGAGTCAAGTCATACACCTTAATATCCGAAGATTGTATCTCAAAATTACGGGCGGACAAATAGTTCAAGGCTTCTTCCCGTCTAAAGTGAATCCCTTGTATCTCTACGGTTTGTACCTTCCCTTCCAGATAATTCGTTGGTTTCCGATTGGTCTCCCCCCACAATAATTCTTGCGGAAGCAATTGGATTTTTTGGATATAGATAATGGAATCTTGGGTACTGAGGCATATACTATCCGTCTCCAACTTAAAATCATTATTTACCAACAAGGTTTGCGGCTGGTTCGTGACAAAATCGAAGTTATCGCAATACAACAGCTTCCCGCTCCGTGAAGAGGTAGAATCCAACATAAAACCATACGCATGGAAACTTACGTTATTCAACGTATAGATAATCGGCGAGACTTGGTTTTCCACATTATAAGAAATACTGGCATTTTCCAAGTTCAAGGTCTTTACGCTCAGGGCATCTATGTATGGAGAGATCACCTCGTACAAGGTCTTCGATTCGGCATGCTCTACCGTATCTGCCGCCAGTCCGGAAACTAACGGGTTTGATCCGGAAGAGCCGTATACACGAACCTCCGGTGAGCGGATCTCAAAGGTATTGAAATGGAGTTGCCGGTAATTCCATCGCCATACCAAATTAATTCCCTTAAAATCTATCACCTCAATCCGGGTACTTACATAGGTATCGGGCAAGCTATCCAAGGCGGCCCAATGTTCAAAGACCTTAGAGTCCGGCTCCAATGAAATACCCTCTAGCCTTAGCTCTCCCTTGAAGAAGCTAATAGAAAGCTTATCGAAAGAAAGGCGATAAAAACCATCCGTAGCATTCGCCGTACGCTCTATCAGTTCTCTTTTCAGGTACCGCTCCAAACGACCTGTCAGGAAAAGATTCAAAACTAGGAACAATACAGCCAGCGATAAAACAGTGATCACCGTATGTTTCAATATCTTCCTTATCCTAGAACTCATCCTTTCCTTGATTTTTGCGATATAAACTTCTTTTTATAAAAACAAAATAGACCCGTTTATGTTGCCTTTCATCTAATAAAAAAGCCCCGGAGTCTATTAACCCCGAGGCTTACGATCTATCGATTGTTACTTCATTTTACAAAAGGAGCCTTGATCAAATAGTCGGCGCAATCCTTCACACCCGCAAATTGAGTACGTCCGTCCGGCATCTGCTCCAACTCTACGAAATAGTCTTTGATTCCGTTCGCATACATTTGCTTGAATATCATCTCAAAGTTCATCATACCACTTTGGCCGAATACGGCACGATCCTTGATATGTAATACCTTGATACGATCCGGATGTTTCTGCATATACTCGACAGGATCGTTTTGTCCCATGACAGTCCAATAAACATCCATCTCGAAGTAAACCTTGCTCGGGTCCGTGTCTTTCAGCATCAAGTCATAAATCTGGTCTCCAACTTTCATGAAAGCGGCGAAAGGATTTCCTTTCACCTTCTCCTGTTGCTCTTTCGTCGCGACCCGATTGAACTCCATATTATGATTATGATAGCCAAAACCAGTGGCGATACCTTCCGCCTTGATAACATCCGAGGCCTGATTGAAAATATCGCAAACAAGTTTAGCCTCATCGTGCGTAGTAATCGTCGGCATCATCGGCTGGATCAAATATTTACAGCCTAGTTTCGCATGATCGGCAGCCGTAGCTTTCCAATACTCCATGATCTTTGGGGTAACCTCCTTCGAGTATTTGAAAATCATAGCCTTAAAAGGGTCAGAGATAGATGCGTCGACTGGATTCACGTGCGAGCTAATGATCTTCAAGCCTGCGTCTTCCGCCATTTTCTTGAAGTCCATCATAGGAACACCTCCGATAGCGCCTTTACCATAACCCGCCAACTCCAGCTTGGAGTATCCCATATCCTTCACCTTCCGAAGATTAGCGGCCACGTCGCCTTTATATAATTCTTGGGATAAAGAATAGATCTGCAAGCCAATCTCTTTGCCGGCATGGACCTCATCCACAACTCCCAACGCAGCGTTCGCCGCATTTACGGAACCGGCTTTACCAGCCAGCAATCCACCAGCGGCAAAGAGAGAGATATTTTTTAAGAAATCCCGTCTGTTACTCATAACATCATTCTATTTAAATAGGCTTATTTACAGAAATAAGGCAATGAATACGGGTTGCGATATTGATACCAGTACAAACGGTGGGAAGCCGCCTCCTTATCATTACCGAAGCTTAATGTAGCCGGGTTCCATTTAACCGGACGGCCTAGCTCACGAGCGATATTCTGTAAGCAACAAAGCGTATTCGTACTGCAACCTACCTCAACCGGAGCGATCGGGTTCTCACGTGAACGAACGCAGTCGATGAAGTTCTGCATATGCGGAGCGCTAGTCTCATAATTGCCAGCATCGTTACCCTTCTTTTTACTGTCTTTCAGCTTCTTCATATATTCCTCATACATCTTCTTACGCTCTTCCGGAGTCATCATTCTCGGGCGCTTCTCGATCAAGTTCTTCAGGTCGGAGGGGATCTTAGACTGATCAGAGCAGTTGATGTAGCCACGAGCTACCTCGATCCAACCGTTATCTCCGACAAACTTAATACCCTGCGCATCCGGATTATCCTCCAAATAAGGTTGTTCAGTCATTACGATACCATTCGCATAGCGCATAGTTGAATATTGTGTGCCATTGTATCCCTTGGGCGTAAACTCAACCGGACCAGAACCATCCATACCGATAGCAGCTTGGGCGATATCAAACATATGAGCGCCCCAGTCAGCGGTATAACCATTACCGGTCTCTTGATACCAACGCCATGCACCCCATAGTTTCTCGTTCTCTTCCGGATCCAGAGAAATAGGAGGACATAAATCGGGATGATAATGGATCTTCGGATCGTTCAACGGACCCATCCACTGATTGAAGTTCAAATTAGCGGGAACCGGCATTTCCGGCAAGCTCAGCGGCGTAGGAGGCTCACCTACACGTGCATATATTTTCTCTATATGACCGATGGCTCCATTCTGAACCATATCGATCGCAGCTTGGAACTCTTTGCTGGAACGTTGCTGGCTACCTACTTGAAGCACACGTTTGTTATTACGTACAGCCTTCACCATAGCCAAGCCTTCGGAGATCGTATAAGCCAACGGTTTCTGGCAATATACGTCTTTTCCGGATTGACAAGAATGGATGGTAGCCAAAGCATGCCAATGGTCCGGGGTAGCGACCTCGATAGCATCGATATCCTTACGCTCCAGCAAATCCTCGTAAAACTCATATTGATCACAACGTTGGTTCATTCCCTTTGAAGCTTGCCATTCAGCGACACGTCTTCTGAAACGCTCTGTTTTCATCGTGTCCACGTCACAACATGCGGCAACCTGTACGCCCGGACATGCGGCAAATCCTTTAAAGTCTGATAATGCTTGCTGACCTAGGCCGATAAAACCTAAAACGACTCGATCGCTCGGAGCGATACGAACGCCATTCATGGCCCAACTGGGAAGAATTGTTAAACTAGCCAATCCTAGTGCGGAAAGACCCAAAAACTCTCTACGGCTTACGCCCTTCTTAGTGTTTTCTTTCATGGTAATTTTGTTAATAATATAAGATAAAATGTAACTTGGTCTGAGAATTATCGCCCCAAAGTTATAAAAAATAATTTATTTCCATAATAATCTTTTAATAAAAAAGGCTATCCTTGTCCGGGATAGCCTTATTTTGATTCATATCAATTCCTAAAACGCATATCCGAAGCCTACGTTCAGATAGATCGGATACATCCCGAAGGTAATCGTATCGAAATCCTTTTGGAAGATATCGTTCAATCCCCATGTCAAGTCAGCGTATACGATAAGGTGCTTAAACGCTTTCCATTCTGTACCGATCTGCGCTCCCCACTGAAACTTTCTTAAGTTATCCGAGAAATCATAGGAAGCACGGTTGTCACCAGAAAACTCCACCTTCGTACCGGTAGGATTGATCTCACGCAGATATCCGTCGTATACGTAGCCGGAGAAGTTCCGGTTTGTAGCGAACGAGACAAATGGTCCCGCCGAGAAACTCACCCGGTTATTCAATTGGTAAAGAGCCACGACCGGTATCGAGAAATAAGTGTTCTCCACTTTCGTCTGCACGCCGCCGGTCCAGTTTCCTTTCAGCTTCTCACCGCCGGAGCCAATGATCTCCATGCTGTAATTCTTAACCGTCGCTTTTGTCTCCATACCTTTATTCTCCAGACGGAGACCGATCATCATACCCCATTCCTTGCTCTCGCCGAACCATTTCTTGATATCGCCCTCTATGGAGACACAAAGCGTAGGGCGATAACTATCTATCGCACGAATCTCACGAGGCAATGGCACCGGAGCGGTTCCGCCGATATTGATACCAGCCTTTACCGTATATTCCAATCCCCTTAGGGAAGACCAGATGATTCCTTGGTTTCTTTCCTGCTGCGCCTTCAACGTAACGACACCCGACAGGCACAGTATACCTATTAATACTATATATCTTTTCATATCCTCTTGTTTTTTTAGTTCTCACCGGACTGGATTATCTCAACCTCATCGATCCAAAGCGTGCTACCTTCCGCTCCCTCGAAGACATCACCTTTCAAACTCGAAGAGAAGACTATGGATAACTGATAACCACCTTTCGCCAGCTTATCCTTATCGATCACCTTACCGGGCTTAGCCACGAACGGGATATAGAAACGCGTCCACTCATCCGTCTCTTTCTGATCGCTGATCCGGGCAACGGATATCAGGTTCGGGCTTGTCAGCCCGTTGAAACCATCCAAATATTTCACATTCTCATCCGTCTCATAGAAGATGGCGTAGATATCACATTGGTCTTTCTTACCTTTTACCTCCTCGCCATTCACTTTATACGACTCACCCGCTTTATATTTATAATAACCACTCAAGTAAGTCGGCACATGATCGAAAGGACGTCCCAATCTCGTGCCTTTCCTTGCGTCCGGAATAGCGTTCAGCAAATCAAACGTACCGATAAAAAGGTTTCCCGCGGCGATAGGCATACCGAATCCGCTACCGAAACTACCCGTGCTGCGGGTCACCAACTTAGCGCATTTACCGACATATCCGTTATCGTCTTGCATGGTGGGATAATCCAACGGAGTCTTGGGTACACCCGTCAAGCCAAAACCGGCGTTACCACTCGCCCATGTCACGGAATCTCCATTCGACGTGAAATCATAGAATATCTGATAACGTTCATTCTTCGGCTCCATCGTTATATGCTCGAAATGATATTCCGTGCTCACACCAGAGACGATGCAACGTACCGTATAGGTCTTCGTCCAGTGGCCATCCTCGGAAGTAACCGTATAGGTTCTCGGGGTCGTAAAATCAAAAGCGGTGCCACTAGCAGGCTTGATAGTAGCGCCGGGAGTCAAGGTGAATACCGGGGCTAGGTTTGTAATATCGGCGTCACTTTTCACGGTCAGCGTCACGGACTCGTTGTCGATCTCCGGCTCGGTTTTCAATATATCGCCATCTACCGTACACGATAAGATATCCGCTTCCGCATTGGGCGCCTCCTCCCGGATACAAGAGACGGAGAGTAGCGTCAATAAAAAGCATAAAACAAAACTTTGTACCTTCATACTTCAAAATCTTTATAATTCATATTGAAAAAGGATCACACCTCCCTATTATTCATATAGGTCTCTTTCAAGTACCTATAACGGGGAACAAAGGTAATCTATTATGCGATACGTAGTATTCCTATATATTTTAATAACTTTTTTTACAATGCCCTTTTCTCACACCTACGGAAATGACGAGATTCCAAGAGAATGAGGTTTATATATTTGCGATTGTCATAAAATACTACTAATATCGCGTATACTTAAATCTGTATAGACCATATGACAACACGAAGAGATTTTCTCCGGCAGACCGCCTTGCTCGGTGCCGGACTTACCATCAGTCCTTTTTTCATTAAAGCTGGGAATGCCGGTGTGGGCGCAAACGATAAGATAGGCGTTGGGCTTATCGGATGTAACGGCATGGGATTCGAAGACCTAAAAGCGTTCCTTCGTAATCCGGAAGTAGAGTGTATCGCCTTGTCGGATATCGATGAGAACGTATTAAACAACCGGGCGGCAGAGACCGAGAAGATCACCGGGAAGAAAGTGAAGCATTTGTATAAAGACTGGCGTAAATTGATAGATAATAAGGATATCGATCTCGTAATCGTAGGAACTCCCGATCATTGGCACTGTCTGCAAATGGTATCCGCTTGCCAAGCCGGGAAGGATGTGTATTGTGAGAAACCGCTAGGCAACAGCATCGAGGAATGTAATATAATGGTACGTGCGGCCCAGAAATACAATCGGGTTGTACAGGTGGGACAATGGCAACGAAGCGATCCGCATTGGCAAGATGCCATGGCGTTCGTACATGGAGGACAGCTAGGGAAGATCCGTACGGTACGTGTCTTCTCTTATCAGGGTTGGTGCCCTTCCATCCCCGTAAAGCCGGATGAGGCGGTTCCTGCCGGTGTTGATTATGATATGTGGCTAGGGCCGGCACCACGACGCCCATTCAACCGGAACCGTTTTCATTTCACGTTCCGTTGGTTCTGGGATTATGCGGGAGGTTTGATGACAGACTGGGGTGTTCACCTGTTAGACTACGCATTATATGGCATGAACGTTACCGCACCGGAATCCATCATGGCATCCGGAGGCAAGTTCGGTTATCCGGATGATGCTTGCGAGACCCCGGACTTATTGCAAACCATCTATACATTCAAGGACTTCACCGTTATGTGGGATCATGCGATCGGCATTGACGACGGGGCCTACGGACGGAATCATGGCCTAGGATTCGTTGGCGAGAACGGTACCTTGGTGATCGATCGTAGCGGCTGGGAGGTTATTCCGGAAAAAGTAAACGGACAGGCCCGCATGGAGGCTGTTCCCTTGAAGAAGTCATACGGAGAGGGTGGCTTGAATTTGCATGCGAAGAATCATTTGGAATGTATCAAGAGCCGGAACCGGAATTGCAACGCGAGCGTAGAGATCGGAGCACATATCGCCAAGTTCTCGCAATTGGGGAATATCGCTTATCGGACCGGGAAAAAATTATCTTGGGATGGAAAGAGTTTCCATGACGCGGAGGCGGATAAGCTGCTGTGCAAGGAATACAGGGCACCGTGGGAATTACCGAAAATATAAGGATCTAGTTGTAGAGACGGGGCGTGCCTCGTCTCTACAACTGGGTATTTATTGATGTTCGGGGCGTAACAGGTCGTTCACCGTCTTCACGGGGTTGAATGTCTCGATAGGAACTTCTACGAATACCGTGTTCCAGTCGCTCATGGCACCGTTCCACAAGCCCGGCAATTCCAGCGCTTTCAATTCGCGGCCATCCTTGCTCTTATAAGAGATGAAGCCCGTATTCTTATCCACATAATCCGGCAAGTTGTATTTCTCTCCCTTGTGATTCTTAACGGCGCAAACCAAATCCACGGGATTAAAGTGAGTACCCTTCTCAAACATCGCCTTCTTAGCCGGATCGCTCATATCGATCTGGGAGCTTTCAAGCACCTGCAAGGAAACCGTACCGTCCGGATTCACCGCAAGGAACGGACCGCCACCCGGCTCGCCCACATTCTTCACCATACCGCATACACGCAACGGGCGAAGCAGTTTGCTCTTGATATACAGGATTAACTCGGCGTCTTCCAGTAATTTCGTATCCGGGTTCTTGATACATAGGTCGTCTTGCAAGAAATGAATCATCTCCTCTACCTCGGCATGGGTATATTTGCCGGTCTCGATCTGTTCCAGATATCTGAAGGCTTTCTCCTGCAATGTTACCAAGACACCGGCGATCACCTTCTTGTAGATAACCGTAGAGCATTTGAAGCTATCCGGAACCACGTTATCTATATTCTTGATAAATACCACGTCGGCATCCACATCGTTCAAATTCTCGATCAAGGCTCCATGCCCACCCGGACGGAACAATAACTTATCATTCTTATCGCGGAACGGCGTGTTATCCATAGCGGCCGCTACCGTATCAGTACTCGGTTTCTGGATACTGAAAGAGACATCGTATTTCACAGAGAACTTCTCCTCGTACTCGCCAGATTTATCGGCAACCAATTGCTCGAATAAAGCCTGATGCTCCGGAGATACCGTGAAATGGATATTCACCTCGCCGGCGTTATTCTTGGCGTACATGGCGCCTTCGGCCAAATGTTCTTCCATCGCCGTACGAACCGTATCGGCATATTTATGGAAAAGCAACAAGCCTTTCGGTAGCTGTCCGTAATTCAAGCCTTTCGGCTCCAATAAATTGGATACCACCTCCTTGTACTCGCCCAAGGCTACCAACGCAGGAATATCTTTCCCTGTATTCTCCACGCACTTCTTGTCCAAAGCCTTATAGAAAGCGAATTTCTCGATCTCGCTAAAGAATTTCTTCTCGAAAGCGTTCATCGGTTCCTTATAATCCGCAGAAAGGAACTCGTACAGATTCTTAAACATACGGCTAGCAGCGCCGGAGGCAGGTACGAATTTTACGATTTTCTTGTTTTTAGCCAGATAAGCGTCCCAAGCATCCATATAAGAAGCCTGTTCCTCTTTAGATATTACCATAATACCTTTTTCTACCGAAGCGGAGGCCGCTATCTCAAGGAAAGGGAAACCTTTTACGAAGCAAGCGAGTTGCTCTTCAATCTGTTTTTCGCTGATTCCTTTGGCTTTCAGCTGTTCTAAATCGTTTGCGTTTAACATAGTATAGTATTTAATGTGAATAATCTCATCAGTAACACCACAGGGCACTTATGCGCTATGTGTATCGCAAATGTATAAAATAACCGCAAGATACATGTTGAAATTCCATAGAAAAAAGTATTTTTACAGCATGTTTTGCGGTTTGTCCTCAACCGGGCAATAAAAATGATATAACTATGGATACAATTGGATTCTTTACGTCTGAGGAAAAGAAGCTGTTCTTCTCCAAATACAGGCTCCTGTTACGAAACCTTTACTCTTTCCTCGAGAGGGAAGATATCCGAAAGATGAAGGAGCTGATGAAGCGGGTTGTCGCCCTCGATTGCTACGGCAGGGATAAGAATGGTATCAACGGTTTATTGCGAAATATTGACACGGCCTTGATCGCCACCTTGGAGATTGGCTTGAAACGCACCTCGGTCATCGCCCTCCTATTATACCGCCCGGTATTGAAGAAAGCGATCACGATAGAGGAAGTGGAGCAGAAATTCGGAGCGGACGTGACCTTGATCATCCGTCGCCTCTTGAAGACCTCCGACCTGTATGCCCGGAACACCGCCGTCAACTCGGAGAATTTCCATCATTTGCTTTTCTCGTTTGCCGAGGACGTACGTGTGATCTTGCTTATGATCGCCGACCGCCTCTGCCTCATGCGTATGGGAAAACAGATGCAAGAGGATGATCGTATCCGGCTGGCTACCGAGGCCTCTTATTTGTACGCTCCCCTCGCCCACCGGTTGGGCTTATATACTATCAAGAGCGAGCTGGAAGACCTTTCCCTGAAATACACGGACAGGAAACAGTATGACTTCATCAAACGGAAACTGAATGAGACGAAACGCTCCCGCGACGCTTATATCGCCGAGTTCATCGCCCCGATCAAGCGGAAGCTGGCAGCGGCAGGATTCAAGTTCGATATCAAGGGGCGTACCAAATCCATACATTCCATTAATAACAAGCTGAAAAAGCAGCAGGTGGAATTCGAGGGTATCTACGATCTTTTCGCTATCCGGATCGTATTGGATACGCCGCTGGAGAAGGAACGCTCGGAATGCTGGCAAGTCTACTCCATCGTCACCGATATGTACCAGCCCAACCCGAAGCGTATGAAGGACTGGATCTCCATCCCGAAGACCAACGGTTACGAGAGCTTGCACATCACGGTGATGGGCCCGCAAAATAAATGGGTGGAGGTGCAGATCCGTACGAAGCGGATGGATGAGATCGCCGAGCGAGGCCTGGCGGCGCATTGGAAATACAAGGGCGTGAAAGCGGAGAGCGGGCTAGACGAGTTCTTGAATACCGTACGTGCCGCCTTGGAGACCAAGGAGAATAATCCGCTCGACTTGATGCAGGATTTCAAGATGGATCTATATAAGGATGAGATCTACGTCTTCACGCCTACCGGCGAGCTTATCAAGCTGGCCAAGGGAGCGACGGTCCTCGATTTCGCCTTTGCCATCCACACGAAGCTAGGAAGCAAATGCGTGTCGGCGAAAGTGAACGGTAAGAACGTTCCGATCAAATACACCTTGAACAACGGCGATAGCGTATCCGTCATCACGTCGCCCGCCCAAAGCCCGAAGCGGGATTGGCTGAACTTCGTCGTCACCTCCAAGGCCCGTGTGAAGATCAAGCAGGCCTTGAAGGAGGAGACCGTGAAGGCCGTGGAATTCGCCAAAGAGATGTTGCAGCGCCGCTTCAAGAACCGGAAGATCGACATGGACGAGCCGACCATGATGCGCTATATCAAGAAGAAAGGATTCAAGACCGTCACGGACTTCTACATCGAGATCGCCGAGGAACGCCTCGATCCCAACCAAGTAATCGACGAATATCTGGAGGCTTTCCGCAAGGAGACGGAGACGAACGAGCGTACCGAGGTGCGTAGCGCCGAGGAATTCGTGACGATGACTCCGGTGGAGGAGATATCGACGAACAAGGATGTCTTGGTGATCGACAAGAACCTGACGGGTATCGAATATAAACTCGCCAAATGCTGCAACCCGATTTATGGCGACGAGGTTTTCGGTTTCGTCTCCACACAGGGTATCAAGATCCACCGTATGGATTGCCCGAACGCCCAAGAGATGTTCAGCCGCTTCGGTTACCGGATCATCCGTGCGAAATGGAGTGGCAAGGGAGACAATGGCTATACGGTTACGCTGCGGGTGATCGGACGGGACGATATAGCGATCGTCACCAACATCACCTCCGTGATCGGAAAAGAATCGAACGTCACGCTTCGCTCCTTAAACATCAACTCGGTAGACGGATTATTCCAAGGTAACTTTACCGTATTGGTAAGAGATACGACCGCATTAAACTTGCTGACGAAAAAGATCAAGGCGGTAAACGGCGTGAAAGCGGTAGAGCGATTAAATTCTTAGACAGTGTACTGTGCACGAAGTACCGTAGTACTCTGTACGAAGTACTACAGTACCCTCTAGGAAGTACCGCAGTACTTCGTACAGGGGACTGTGCCAACTGTACGACTGGGCCTTGTGACTATACCCGGATCACAGAATCGGCTTCAGCCCCATCTTCTCCGCACGTTGTATTAGGAACTGCCGGGCCGCCTCATACTCGTTCGGGATCACGCCGTCGAGGATGGCGTTCTTGATCGCCTCCTTCAGCACGCCGACAGGCTTGGAGGGAGCCAAGCCAAACGTCTCCATGATCTCCTCGCCGGATACCGGGGGCTGGAAGTTACGGACACGGTCTTTTTCCTCTATATCGGCCAGCTTCTCGCGCACCTTACGGAAATTGTTCAAGAAACGGCGAACCTTCTCCGGGTTCTTGCTCGTGATATCGGCCTCGCACAGTTTCATCAAATCGTCGATATCATCTCCCGCGTCAAACAGCAGACGGCGGATCGCCGAATCCGTCACCTCATCGTCCGACAAGGCGATCGGACGCATATGCAGGCTTACCATCTTCTGCACGTACTTCATCTTCTCGTTCATCGGGAGTTTCATCTTCCTAAAAATACCGGGGATCATCCGCTCGCCGATAAAATTATGATTATGGAACGTCCATCCCAAGCGAGGGTCGAAACGCTTCGTGGCAGGCTTGGCGATATCGTGGAAGAGGGCGCTCCAACGCAGCCATAGATTATCGGAAGTCTTGCTCAAACGATCCAGCACCATCAAGGTATGGGCGAAATTATCCTTATGCCCGATCCCCTCCTTGGTCTCCACGCCTTTCAAGGCGCAAAGCTCGGGGAAAATCAATGGCAACAGTCCGCATTTATCCAGCAAGTCGAAACCGATAGAGGGCTTTGGCGAGAGGACGATCTTGTTCAACTCGTCCACGATACGCTCCTTGGAGATGATGGAGATACGCTCCCGGTTGCGGATGATGGCGTCGAAGGTATCGGGATCGATAAAGAAACCTAATTGAGTGGCGAAACGAACCGCACGCATCATCCGGAGCGGATCATCGCTGAAAGTAACATCCGGGTCTAAAGGCGTACGGATCGTAAGCTCGTCCATATCCTCCAACCCGCCGAAGGGATCGACCAATTCTCCGTAACGCTCCTTGTTCAGGCAAAGGGCCAAGGCGTTGATCGTGAAATCCCGGCGGTTCTGGTCATCCTCCAAGGTGCCGTCTTCCACGACAGGCTTACGGCTGTCATGACTGTAGGATTCTTTCCTTGCCCCCACGAATTCCAGCTCCAGATCGCCGGCTTTCACCTGCGCCGTCCCGAAATTCTTGAAGACGGAAAGATAAGCGCCACGCCCGATCTTCTTGGCCACTCGTTTGGCCAACTCGATACCGCTGCCAACCGCTACCACGTCTATATCCTTGGATGGGCGGTTCAAGAAAATATCCCGCACATATCCGCCTATTACATATACCTCAACACCTAGCTCTTCCGCCGCCTCCGATATCAAATGGAAAGGCTTCGCGGATATATGATTTACTATCTCTTCCTCGTTTATATACATATTTATGTATTCAAATCCAATAAAGAGCGCAAAGATAATCAAATTTCATGTACTTTTGCGGTATCAAATACATTGAACGAGAAAGATATGAAAAAGTTAGCGATCTGTATAACGCTCATTGCCGCCATTTTAACGGGCTGTAACGGAGACGAGAAAGCGGCTCAGGCCCGTTTGGACAAGGCCCGGGCCATGTACGAGAATAACGAGTTTTTCGGGGCGAAGAACGAGATAGACAGTATCCGGACGCTCTATCCCAAGGAAGTAAAGGTGCTGAAGCAGGGATTAACGCTTATGCGCCAAGTAGAAGTAAAGGAGGCGGAGCGCAATATCGCTTTCTGCGACAGCTTACTCCCTATCAAGCTGGAGGAAGTAGAGGGATTGAAGAAAGGCTTCGCTTTCGAGAAGGATTCCGTTTACGAGGAAATCGGCAATTATATCTGGAAACAGCAGACGATAGAGCGCAACGTGCAACGTTGTTACGTACGTTGCGGCGTGAACGAGGAGGGCGAGATGTATCTGGCCAGCGTATATTACGGCGGACGCCCCATCGAGCATACGGGAATCAAGCTGAGCCTGAAAGACGGCCAATTCGCCGAGACCGCTTCCATCCCGTACGACGGCGGACTGAATTACCGCTTCAAGGATATGGGAAGCACCACGGAGGTAGTGACCTACAAGGGGGAGCACTGCGTCGATGCCGTCAAGTTCATCTACGATAACGAGAAAGAGCGGATCAAGGTGGAATACACGGGAGGCAAGCCTTACATTATATATATGGCGGACGCCGACAAGAAAGCGATCGTCAACACCTTCAACCTCGCCACCGTATTAAGCGATATCAAGAGCATGAACACCTTGAAAGAGAAATCAGAGAAGAAGATCGCTTATCTAAAGAATAAACTGGAGGAGTAGAATCCCTCCATACAAATGGCCTACCTATAAAAAAGCACCGGGATCCCTACCATACAGTAGGAATCCCGGCGTTAGTATACAGACTGATATCCACTATCAGTTATTCATCATTTAACGACGACCTTCTGGGCGGTCTCGCCATCAACGGAAACTACCACGATACCTTTCGATGCCGGCATCACGAAGTTATCTGAAGAAGCGATAGCGGAAGCGGTGGTCTGACCTAAGATGTTAGACAATGTAACCGTCTTGCCTGCCGCGTTCAAGACCGTAACGCTAGCCTCGCCAGCGATTACCGTGAAGCTGGCAACCTCTTCCAATTGTTCGTTGGAAACCGGAGTCGGAGCATTCTCGATCGTGAACGGAACGCCAACATTAGACATTACCACAACATTGTTTACCACACCTACATAAGGAGTCTTCAACTCGCCCGCGGCCACGGTGCGATTCAGCTCTTTCTGGTTCTCCAATAAGTAACCACCATCCTGAGTTGTCTTGAAGGCGAACAAAGCGTTGTTATCCAAAGACGGAACGATATTCGCTTTATCGCTGAAGCCTACACGGTAGTAAGTAGCGCCATTGCTAACGAATGTCTCGTTAGAATCCCGCAAGGATACCATATAGTAGCGAGGAGAAACAGCTTTGGTAGTTGTCTCCGGCGTATAGATCGATGTCGTGATGAAATACAACGGTTTACCAGCGATCACGGTATCGGCTTCTTGAACCCATAAAGAGAAGTTGTCAGTCTCATAAGTTGACTTCAAGATATCTTGGCCTTCGTTCTTCACTTCGGCGAAGAAATTCAGCGGATTCATCGTCAAGAACTTACCATTCGTACCGAAACGCTTGTGAGAATTGTCGATAGAAGCGTACTCCGGAGCCTCTACAGCGACAAAGTCGAAGTAGTTAACCTTATCGGAAAGGATCAGGTTCGCCGTATTCACGTTCATAAAAACATATTGAGTGGTCGCGCCTACCCTTGTAGCCATCTGGTATTTGCCACCGGTCGTAGCCGTATTGAATACGAATTCCAACGGAGCGGTATAATCAGATAATTTCAACGGTCCGCCATTCTCGCTGGCAACCAAATCATTGCTGAAACGTTCTTTCAACATATAAGTCGCATGATACAAGGTATCACCTAAAGCACGGGCACCTAAACCATCCGTTACATTCTGTACGGAATCTTGGCTAACCACGATACGAAGAGCGGCTGCGTTCGCTGCGTCACCGGATTTAATCATCAATACGGAATCAGAAGTAAACGCATACAGATCGTCTACACCCGGAGTACCGGAGATCAAGTTCAATACATAACCATTATCGGCGAGTTCCTCCGCAGAGAAGTGACGAGTACCCAAGAATTTATCCTTTAAATCCACATTCGCTTGATATTCCACCGTAATAGAATCGGTGCTACCCCCAAATGTATAGGTATTGGCCATACCTTGAACGGCGAAGATCTCCTCGTTAGAAATAATAGTCGTATTCGTATTACGGTCTACAACCGAATACATTCCGTTGTTTTCCTTGATATACCATTGTCCCTTCGGTTGATAAATAGAAGGTTTGAAACCTGCCGCGGTTACCAACTTATCGGAAGCGGCACTCTTATCGTAAGCGACAGCGTATTGTCCGCCCTTATCGCCCTTGCTCGCACTCTTCAAGAAGTATACGCCTGTACCTGTAGCGATCGTAGAAGGAGTTCCCTTCGTTACGGTAATAACAGGAGCGGCTCCTTGAGCAGGTTGAGTAGAACCCGACTGCAAGTCAGATACGGTCAAGGCTTTCGTCTCGATCACGCTGGCATATACGACACGTACGTTCGGAACGGAGGTCATCGGACTTGCGTTCACGGTCGGAGCGGCAGCGGCATACATAGCCAAAGCATCGTTCTTCAAGTTGATCGTGAAATAGAATTTCTGGAAATCAGCGTTACCCAGTGTATGCAAGCCACTAGCGTCATAGGTGGAGTCAGCCGTAAACTTAGCCCCATATACACCGGTAGCACCGGCGATCACATTCTTCAATGTATCGACACCTAAGTATTTTGCTTTACCATCACTAAATACTTGGTCACCTTGGATTTGCAAGGTCACATATTTAGCGTTCGCAATAGCGCCTGTAGCGGGAGCCGCCGTATTCTTCGCTATCAAGTTCTTACCCTCGAAGATATTTCCTTGATAATTTCCTCCAAACGTCAATTGAAAGACTTGGAAACCATCCCCTAGCTCACTTGCGCTCAAATACATAGCGTCGCTAGGAGCCTCTACGGTAAATTTCGTAGAAGAAGCAGAAGAACCTAAGCTCAAGTCTGTCCCAGCTACATCCAACGCCAAGATTTGATTGTTTCCGTAATAAGCCTGAATAGCGCTACCACCGGCAGCGTCAGAGAATGTCCACTGATTCACGCCCGATGTGATAACAGGCTTTGCCGTAGATGAAGCCGCAAACGACAAAACGGCCTGTGTCTTCTTGTTCTTGAATTGATACACAGGACCAGCAGGAGTCGTGCCCGCATTCGTGATTTGCCACAAGGCAGAATCAATAGCGGCTTTGGTAGCGTCTGACGCCAAAGTTTTAACAATTACTGAGTCGGCTTTCTCACCACTTAAAGACAAAACGGAAGAACCTGTCTTTAAATAATAATAGTTACCGGCTTTCCACTGAGCCTCCGGAACGGTCGTACTCGACTGAGCATTAGCCGAGAATACGCCCGCAACCATCAGGGCTGCAGCAATAAGAGTACATTTTTTGTCCATAATCAAATAGATTTTATTTATTAATCACAGTCTAAACAGGGGTTGTTTAGAAAAGGTTTTGAGGGCGTATGAGATTAACAATCGATTTAGCGTCTTATAACAAAAATCGTCCTATTCTCACGAACAGGACGACTATACTACTAAAAATGTAAACAGTGTATTTATATAGTAATATCATGAAACTATATATTTTGGAGAAAAACCGCTCCACCTTCACAGGCAAAACGGCTGGAAATCTAATCTACTCAATAAATATCTTCACAGGCTTACTCGAAATAAGCATGTTCTTTTACGACATGACCTCTGTCATCGAAATAAACCTTATATATCTTACCATTTCTGGAAAGTAATACTACCTTATACTTCACAAACGTGCTATTGTTTGACACCTCAACTGATTTCACCATACATCCCTCATAGGAAGTATTTACCGCATCACGCAATACTTGGGGCATATCAGTTACCTCGATCGGATAAAATTTATCCTGTGCCACTGTTTCCTTAGCGCTACCGACCATCCCGGCTTGCGCTTCTACATCAGGGGCAATAAATAAGCCACATAAAGCGACAATAACCCCGTAAACAATCTTTTTCATACCTTAAAAACCTAAACCTTTTTTCTCTTACATCATAAATTCGCAGTATAGGGTGCAATCTCCGTGCCAAAACTCACCCTAAAAAACGACAAGAGAATAACAAGTTGTAAATCCGACAATTAACCAAAAGCGAAGAATCAATCATTCGGTTGCCAAAGTGTGGAACAAACCGTGGAATGTGGAAAATTTCCCCACGAGAGTGTGGAATCTCTACACACTACTATAAAAAACGAGGCCCACCCTTAATCTATATAAGGATGAGCCTTAAATCATTCTACTTAAATATAATCAAATAAAAATACTAAAGTAATAAAATAAAGTTCCGTAATATCGTATACACTCTGTGTCTAATCTCTAATTTGCGATTCACAAAGATAAATCTTTTTGTTCAACCATCTATAAAATAACCGCACATCTAACGAAACTCAAAGATTTTTGAACAAAGAGATTCCTTTTAAGGACAAGTCATAGATTATCACGAACTTCAATCCTTCGCTTGGTGTACGGTAAGTTGCGGGAATGGGAAACCGATACCTACCTCATTGAAGGTCGCGTAGATATTCTTGTTAATATCGAAATACACGCCCCAATAGTCGGAACTGTTTACCCAAACACGTACCACCACGTTTACGCTGCTGTCCGCCAAGGCTGTCAAGGCGATAAACGGAGCGGCCGGCTCGGACAAGATGCGGGAATCCTTCGCTAATACAGACTCTATCACTTGCTTTACTTTCTCATAATCGCTGCCGTATTCCACGCCAAAGGTCCAGTCTACACGGCGAGTCGTCTGGTTACTGAAATTAGTCACAACGCCACTGCTCAAAGAGCCGTTCGGTATATAAATGACCTTATTATCAACCGTACCTAATACGGTATGGAACATCTGGACCTCTTTCACGGTACCGCCAACGCCCTGCGCCTCAATATAATCACCCACCTTATAAGGCTTGAAAAGAAGGATGATCAATCCACCGGCAAAGTTTGACAGGTTACCGCTCAATGCCATACCGACAGCGACACCGGCGGAAGCCAATAAGGCGGCAAACGACGTAGTTTGAACGCCTAACGCCCCTACGACTGAAATAATCAATAAAATGGTTAAACTGACATTCACCAAACTGCCGACAAAAGTCTTGACAGAAGGATCGATATCCCGTTTGCTCAATATCTTCCGAACCAGTTTATTTAGTAAGTTTATAACCAATCGTCCCACCAAAAAGACAATAAGGGCTTTAATAATCGTAAAACCCAATTGGGAGCCATGCTCAACCAAGGATCTGATAGCTTCCTCTAATTTAGAACTCGCTTCTACAGCTGCTAATAATACCATATCTCTTCTATTTTAGTTAATCTATTAATTATATAACAATCTGATCTTCCAAAAATATTATGAAATGTAGCAAAGGTATAAAGTTTTTTTAATCTGGTAAAACCATGAAATTATTGCGTAGATTCGCGATCAATCAAATAATAGGTTAAATACGACAGCATGAAAATCCTTGCGATACTCGCCGCCCTTTTCCTTTCAATAGGCTATGGCTACGCTCAGACATACGAGAAGTTTGTCGAGAAAAGTTTTGACTTCTTGGACAAGAACGACTTAGTCTCCGCCGAAGAGAGCCTACGAGCCGCCATGCGCCTCGAACCGGGAAACCCCAACAACTACGCCTTGCTCATGAATCTCGGGACGATACAGCGCAGGCAAGGGAAACTGGAAGATGCCCTTCTCTCCTATACCGCCGCCCTAAGCCGCCATCCGAATAATGAGGCCATACTGGAAAATCGTGCCGGCTTATATACGGAAATGGGTGAGATCGAAAAAGCGACGAACGATTACAATGCCCTGTTAATCTTGAACCCCCATCATCAAGAGGCGTTATATTGCAGGGCGATGCTTCATTTGCAACATAAGAACTATCTGTTGGCCGAGCAGGATTTCGATAAGATACTGGAAGTAAACGAGAAATCCGTGAAAGGACGTCTGGGACACGCGATTCTCGAGAAGCTACGGGGGAATTACGATGAGAGCGAACGCATCTTTAATTACTTGATCAACGAGATGCCCCGCGAATGGATCTTATACGAGGGCCGTGCCGATCTATACTTCATGATGGGCAAGAACGCCCGGGCTATGGCCGATATCAATCGCATTTTCGTGGAAAGTACCCCGACAGCCGCTTTATATGTATTGCGAGGCAAAGTAAAACTCGCCCAATATGAGAAGGCATCGGCCGCCTTAGACTTCAAGAAAGCTGAGGATATGGGATATGATAAAACGACTATCGACGAGTTGATGAAGATGGCTCGTTAAGGCTGTTTTTATACGTATAGTGGCATCGGCTCACGCGAGTAGTGGTATTGGCCTACGCCACTACTCGCGTGAGCCGATGCCACTATACGTGTGAGCCTGCGCCACTACTGGTGCGAAATCGGCCCATTTATACTACTTTTCCGTGATATAATTGACAACCCAACTACCCACTTCTTTCGTTCCATATTTCGCTCCACCTTCCACTTGGATTTCCGGCGTACGGACATTCGCATCGAGGGAAGCGTCTACGGCTTCACGGATCAAGGCTCCCTCTTCTTTGAGGTCGAAATACTCGAATAACATCGCTACTGAAAGAATTTGCGCCAAGGGGTTCGCAATATTCAGCCCTTTCGCCTGCGGCCAAGAGCCATGAATCGGCTCGAAAACCGGCGTGCTCTCTCCGGTAGAAGCGGAAGGCAGCAAGCCCATAGAGCCGCTGATGCAAGAACCCTCATCCGTCAAGATATCACCAAACGTATTCTCGGTTACCATCACGTCGAAGAATTTCGGCTCTTGGATCATACGCATAGCGGCGTTGTCCACATACATATAGTCTGTCGTTACTTCCGGATAGCTAGGAGCCATCTCTTGAGCGATCTGGCGCCATAGACGGGAAGAGGCAAGTACGTTCGCCTTGTCAACAACCGTCAGGTGCTTATTCCGTTTCATCGCATACTCGAAGCCCACTTTCAAGATACGCTCGATTTCCGGGCGGGTATACATATTCGTATCGTATGCCTTATCGTTGTCTTGATATTTCTCACCGAAATACATACCACCGGTCAACTCACGGATACATAAGAAATCCGCGCCATCCACCAATTCGGCACGCAACGGCGATTTATGCAATAGGCATTTGAAGGTCTGCACCGGACGGATATTAGCGAACAGGCCCAACTTCTTACGCATCGCCAAAAGACCTTGCTCCGGACGTACTTTCGCTGTCGGATCATTATCAAACTTAGGATCGCCCACGGCCGAGAAAAGAACAGCGTCGGCATCCTTACAAATCCGATAGGTCTCCTCCGGGAAAGGATCGCCTACCTTATCGATCGCGTCAGCGCCACAAAGAGCATACTCATAGTGAACCTCATGTCCGAATTTCTCACAAACGGCACTCATTACTTCCACGCCTTGCACGGAAATCTCTGGTCCGATCCCGTCTCCGGGAAGTACTGCTATATTCAGTTTCATCGTAAATGTTTGTTATTATTCTCTGTTAAAATGTACATACTTAGGCTCCGTGGGGAAATACGTGTCATCATCCCACAGGGTACTTGTAATCATCAAGTCGGCGCTATAACGGTTACAAGCGATAGGTACGTTATGAACACGGCACTGGCGAAGCAACATCTGGATGTCGGCCTCGTGCGGTTGCGGATTCAAGTCGTCTATCAAAAAGACCGCCAAATCGATCTCCTTACGGACAACCATAGCGGCAATCTCAGCATCGCCTCCCATCGGACCGGAATGCATGCAAGCAATATCCGCGTTCACCCCTTTTTCCTCGAGAGCTTTACGAACCAAATTTCCGGTCGTACCCGTACAAACAATATGGTGGTGAGACAAGAACTCAGCGTTATGTACCGCCCATTCTACCATTTCCGCCTTACGATTGTCGTGCGCTACAAGCGCGATAGTCAACTTTTTCATACCCTTTACCTTTTTAATTATTAATCCTCTATCTTGTTCAGCATCTTCAATGTCGCCTTGATCGCCGCCTCAGTCTGATCAGCGTCCAGACCACGAGTCTTGAAATCGACCCCGGCATAATTCCAGCTGATGACCGTCTGCACGAACGCATCCGTACGTCCTCCCGGCGGGATGGATACCGAATAGTTCGTCAACATCGGGAACGGGCGGTTCAAACGGGAATAAATCCGGCGTAGGGCACGAACGAAAGCGTCGTATTGGCCATCACCGGAAGCCGATTCCTCGTAAGCCTCGCCATTGATCTCGATCTTCAAGGTAGCCACCGGTTTCAGCCCTTGGGCCAAGGATAAGGAATAGTTCAAGATCCGTATTTTCTGATCCTCCAGCGCATTATCATGATGAAGCACATCGCTGATAATATAAGGAAGATCCTCCGGGGTAACCATTTCTTTCTTATCGCCCAGCTCAATGATCCGCTCCGTAACCTTACGCATCGAACCCTCGTCCATGTCGATACCGAGCGCTTCCAGATTCTTGCGGATATTCGCTTTTCCAGAGGTCTTGCCCAAAGCGTACTCGCGAACCCGTCCGAAACGCTCGGGGAGCAGGTCGTTGCAATACAGGTTGTTCTTGCTATCGCCGTCCGCATGGACACCGGCGCATTGCGTAAACACATGCTCTCCGATGATCGGCTTATTGGGCGGGATATGCACCCCGGAGTAGGTCTCAACCAAACGGCTAGCCTTGTTTATCTTTTCCTCCCTCAAGCTCGTCTCCTCTCCCAACTGGTCCTTGATAACGGCAAGTACGCTACTCAAAGGAGCGTTACCCGCACGCTCTCCCAAACCGTTCACGGTCGTATGGATTCCCTTGATACCCGCACGGATGGCGGAATATACATTCGCTACGGCAAGATCATAGTCGTTATGCGCGTGGAAGTCAAACCGTAAATCCGGGTAGCGGTCCACCATCATCTTGCAATACTCGTAGGTATTTCCGGGATTCAAGACTCCCAAGGTATCCGGGAGCATGAAACGGCAGATCGGAAGTCCTTTCAACGCATCGATTACCAAGAATACGTAATCCGGGGAATGCTTAATACCGTTCGACCAGTCCTCCAAATAGATATTCACGTCGATCTTCCGTTTCGCCGCTTCCAATACGACCGTACGAATATCGTCAACGTGTTGCTCGGGAGTCTTTCGAAGCTGTTCGGTGACATGCTTATAAGAGCCCTTGCAAAGCAAGTTCACGACACGGCAACCTGCGGATTCAATCCAGTCGAGAGAGACCGTACCATCCACGAAACCCAAGACCTCCAATTTGTCTAGGTTCCCGGAACGGGCGGCCCAAGCGGCTACACGCTTCACGGCCTCAAACTCTCCGTCCGACACACGGGCGGAGGCGATCTCCACCCGGTTCACGCCTAAGTCGCTCAGCAGCACTTGCGCTATGCTGAGCTTCTCGTGAGCGGCGAAGGAGACGCCCGAAGTTTGCTCCCCATCTCTGAGGGTTGTATCCATTATTTCTATCATAATCAGCGTGCTGCCTCGAAGGCTTCTATCTTTGATTTATTTGCCAGTAAATAGTCGATATCGTCCAATCCGTTGATCAGGCAATCCTTTTTATAGGCGTTGATCTCGAAATGCTCGCTTTTGCCCGTAGCCTTGTTCGTGATCGTTTGCTCCGGTAGATTTACCTCGACCTCAGTTTTCGGGTCCTTGTAAATCGAATCGAACAATTCAGCGAGGAACTCTTCAGTCACAACAACCGGCAGCACGAAGTTGTTCAACTCGTTGTTTTTATGGATATCGGCGAAGAAACTGGAGACCACGACACGGAAACCGTAATCGGCGATCGCCCAAGCCGCATGCTCACGGCTGGAACCGGAACCGAAGTTCTTTCCCGCTACCAATATCTTTCCGCTATACGTAGGATCGTTCAAGACGAATGATTCGATCTTATTACCTTCCTTATCATATCGCCAATCCCGGAATAAGTTCTCGCCGAACCCTTCCTTGGTAGTCGCTTTCAGAAAGCGGGCTGGGATAATCTGGTCGGTATCCACGTTCTCTAAAGGAAGAGGCACGCAAGTGCTTGTGATTATATTGAATTTTGTTTTCATCTTATGCTACTTTATTAGATTAGTCTTTACATCAGTTCTCTCGGGTCCGTGATCTTACCTGTCACAGCGGCGGCGGCGGCCACAAGCGGCCCCGCCAAGATGGTGCGAGCACCCGGTCCTTGGCGGCCCTCGAAATTACGGTTGGAAGTGGAGACCGCATATTTACCCGCCGGAACCTTATCCTCATTCATCGCCAGACAAGCGGAACATCCCGGTTGACGAAGGACGAAGCCGGCCTCGGCCAAAACCTTGTCGATCCCCTCGGCACGAATCTCCCGCTCTACCTGCCAACTGCCGGGAACCAGCCAAACCGTTACATCATCCGCTTTCTTCTTTCCTTTCACCAAAGAGGCGAAAGCACGGAAATCCTCGATACGGCCATTCGTACAGCTACCTAAAAAGACATAATCCACTTTCTTACCCAACATAGACTCGCCTGCCTTGAAGCCCATATAATCCAAAGACTTCTTATAAGAGATACGGCCTGCCTCGGGCACGCTCTCTAAGGAGGGGATATCTTTGCTGATACTCATACCCATGCCCGGGTTCGTACCGTACGTAACCATCGGGTCGATATCCTCGGCGTGGAAAACGATCTCCTTATCGAACTTAGCGTCCGGATCACTATACAGCTGACGCCACTCGCTCACCTTCCGCTCCCATTCCTCGCCTCTTGGGGCAAACTCACGGTCTTTCAAATAATCGAAAGTAACATCATCCGGAGCGATCATACCGCCACGGGCACCCATCTCGATCGAAAGGTTACAGATTGTCAAACGTTCCTCCATGGTCGTATTACGAATCGCCTCGCCAGCGTACTCTACGAAATAGCCCGTAGCACCGCTGGTACTCATCTTACTAATAATGTATAAAGCAAAGTCCTTCGCCGTAACGCCCGGTTTGCGTACACCATCGATCGTGATACGCATCGTTTTCGGCTTACGCTGCATGATACATTGGGTAGCCAAGGTCATCTCCACCTCGCTCGTACCGATACCGAAGGCGATAGCGCCCATGGCACCGTGCGTAGAAGTATGGGAGTCGCCACAAACGATCGTCATACCCGGCTGCGTCAAGCCTGTCTCCGGACCTACCACATGGATGATACCATTCTTCGGATGTTGAAGACCGTAATACGTCAAGCCGAAATACTTCGCGTTCTCTTCCAAGGTATCCACTTGATTCTTGGATATAGGGTCCTCGATAGGCTTATCTTGGTTCAATGTCGGGATATTGTGGTCCGGCATACAAGTGATTTGCGCGGGACGGAAGGGCTTCAATCCACGTGCACGTAATCCGGCGAAAGCCTGCGGGCTAGTCACCTCATGACAATACAGACGGTCGATATACAATTGTATGGTTCCGTCGGGCAACGTGTCCACCACGTGTTTGTCCCAGATTTTCTCAAATAATGTCTTGCTCATTGTCTTGTCTATTTTTAGTCTACTATAAACTTATTGATGGCGTCCACGAAAGCCTCCACGGAAGCGGCGATAATATCGGTATTCGCGGAGAACCCATAATAGGTAGCCCCGTTATACTCTACCTGCATATGTACCTTGCCCGTATCATCGCTACCTTTATTAATGGCTTGAATCAAGAATTCCTGAATCGTCATGTCACTATTACTAATCGCTTTTTTCACCGCCTTGATGCCTGCGTCAACCGGACCGTTACCAGCCGCGGCCTCGTATTTTCTTACTCCCGACAAATTTAAACAAATACTTGCGACTGATTGTACTCCAACACCACTAGTTACCTGTAAATATTCCAATTTAATACGGTGTGTGGCCGTACGATCCTTTCCGACCAACATCAAAACATCATCATCATTAATATCTTTCTTACGATCGGCCAGTTTCAAGAACTCATCATACACCTTGTCCAATTTCTCCTGCTCCAGATCCACACCTAAAACATGCAGGCGATGCTTCAACGCCGCACGACCGCTACGAGCAGTCAATACGATCGCGTTATCATCGATACCCACATCCTTCGGATCGATGATCTCGTAGGTTTGCGCATTCTTCAAAACGCCATCTTGATGGATACCGGAGGAGTGAGCGAATGCGTTACGTCCGACAATAGCCTTATTCGGTTGTACCGGCATATTCATCAAGCTAGAAACCATACGGCTCGTACTATAGATCTTATTCGTCGTGATATTGGTGATGATATCACGTTCTTTATGGCTCTTGAAAATCATGGCGACTTCTTCCAATGACGTGTTACCTGCACGCTCACCGATACCGTTTACGGTTACCTCCACCTGACGGGCTCCGTTCAACACGCCTTGTACGGTATTCGCAGTAGCCATGCCCAAGTCATTATGGCAATGAGTGGAAAGAATAGCGTTATGTACGCCATCCACATGTTCCATCAGATACTTAATCTTCGCCCCGTACTCATCCGGCAAGCAATATCCTGTCGTATCCGGGATATTCACTACGGTAGCCCCGGCCTTGATCACGGCCTCCACGACACGGGCCAGATATTCATTATCCGTACGCCCGGCATCCTCACAGTAGAATTCTACGTCCTCCACGTACTTTTTAGCGTATTTCGTGGCGGCGATCGCACGCTCTATAATCTCCTCTCTCGTGGAGTTAAACTTGTATTTGATATGAGAATCAGAAGTGCCGATTCCGGTATGTATACGTCCCCGCTTAGCGAATCTCAACGCCTCGGCTGCCACGTCGATATCTTTCTCCACCGCACGGGTCAAGGCACAGATGGTCGGCCAAGTCACGGCCTTTGAGATCTCAACCACACTCTTAAAATCCCCGGGACTGGAGACAGGGAAACCAGCCTCGATCACATCAACACCTAGCTGTTCCAATGCCTTAGCTACTTGAATCTTTTCCACTGTATTCAACTGGCATCCCGGAACCTGTTCACCATCACGTAAGGTGGTGTCGAAAATAAATAATCTGTCTGACATAATCTTATATTCTTAATTTACTAATATCCTATACTAACTAAAAAAGCCTCTCTCACAAGGAAGTGAGAAAGGCTCTTTCATCTATCGTAATGCTCGCAAAGCATACAGTCTCACTTCCTATCCCGTTCCCAGAGTAGAATAATGTTTAGAGAAATAATGAGACTATTTTGCAAGTTGCGTGTCATTGTTCTTGTCTTTATTGTTTTTGTTTGAACGTTGCAAAGATACGGCCTTTTTTGATACCACCAAATATAATTCGAAGTTTTTTACAGGATATTTCTTATAAAACGTAAGATAAACAATTACATCTGTTACTAAATAACACTGCCCATCGTTAGGTCGTAACGATGGGCAGTATAAGCTGCTTACGATGCCCATCATAAAGACCTTATGATGGGCAGTGTTATGATACGATAAAAACGGCTCGCACTAACGAACCACGACCTTCTTCACGAACGAGGCATCTGGAGCGGTACACTTCAAGAAATAGACACCGGCATGACCTACCGGAATCTCCATCTTGCCGCAAACCTTTCCTTCGAAAATAACGATACCGGCTACGTCAACCACCTTCAAGGCAACCTCCTGCGGCATATCCACGAAGATGGATTGGTTGGCCGTATACAGGCTCATACCCTCCTCGATGGACTCCACGCCGGTAGGCACGTCCGGGTTCTCCGGGTCTACGGGATCCACAGGAATGACCGGGGTTTCCGGATCGGTGGAGGAAGAGGTAGAGGAGACAACCTTCACCTCTATCTTGCTACTAACCGGCTTATAATTCGGATCGGTCGGCGTGAAGGCAATCTCTTGCATTCCCTTTTCGGTAATCTCCTTATCCGGATCGCTCCAAGCGAATGTTCCGGCTACGATACCGGCGTGACCGCCTTGTAAAACAGACTCGGATAGTTTTTGACCGGACAATATATCGGAAGCCGCAGGCCATGTAACCGTAGGTGTACCCAAAGTAATCTCATAAGTAAACACCTTCGTATAAGATTTATAAGTTTTATCTTCCGGACGATCAACACGTACATAATATGTACCCGGATTCTTCAATGGCACTTTATTAACCTCGGCATTACAATCTTCTTCATTCTGGTAGAAAGAGATCACGCAAGAAGTATCACTACCTTTTACCTCCACGGTTTGTGCCATGCCATTATATTCAGATGACTTAGCCAATGTACACGCTGGGTATTCATCTTTAGGAGCATATATAGGATAAATCTCGACATCTCCCGTTACTTGGTATACCCTTGGATTGTCACTATTTTTGTCTGACCACTCAACGAAGTGCTGACCTACAGGCGCAACAGCCTCCAATGTGATCGTTACCCCTGCTCGAATATCATTCAAATCACAAGGAAGACCACCATTCGTAATCCTCACACCCTCCGGTTGCGATCCATTACTCGAACGTAAAACAGGAGTGCTATTACCTAAAGAGAAGTTCACAACAGGATTCGTTGAATAATAGTAAATAGTCGTACCCTCGTAATTCTTAAGAGCATCACCTTTCGGTGTAATCTTGTATGTCGTTACATTATCCTTCGTCTCTGATATAATATTCACGAACTCAGTACCCGGTCGAGTGCCAGGATTCGCTCCATGCGATGTAGGAGCCTTCGTTATCGTCACTTTAGACTTTTTAATTTTCAAGCCTACACGTCCTTCATCCGGCTTATTAGGATCCGGATAGATCTCTTCAAACGCCTCATACAAGCCATCCTCGGCACGCCTCAATACGACCGTATAATCGCCCGCATCAATAGCCGTCGAAGTTTCCTCACCGTCATTTATCTTATACTTGACATCGAACGAGAAGCCTGCGTAAGTCTGCGAGGCGAAAGGCGTGAAGGGGCGGGATACGCCACTGTAGTAGTATTCTTGATACGGACAAAAGATGTATTCCCTCTTGATCTTCACCCGATGGTCAAACACGGCCGTCACGGTCAAGGGGCCGGTTACGGTCAAGATATCACTCTGGGATATTTCCTTGCTGTTCGCCAAGATGGTAAGCAAGCTTGCGCCGGCTTGCCCTTCCGCTTTAGCTATGCGCACTCTCGTTCCATATGCCAGTTCTTCACCACTGCCTACTTCAGTCCAACTACCATCCTCACCCTCTTTACTCAAGGTGATCGTACCGGAGGCGGTCTGGCTCGGGTTGCTGCTTACGGCGGAGGCGGTCACAGCATATCCTTTCGCAACGAAAGAGGCATTTACCAACGTGATATCGCCGGTCACGGCGCATAGATTGTCGGTGCCGGGTCCTGTCACGCCGGACAGACCGACGTTACCCTCCAGCTTATACCCGGCATCCGGAAGGGAGATTACCCGAATCTTCGAGCCTACCGCTACGGTAGAGCCGGAAGTGATCAGCGTACCGTCTTCCTTATATAATAAGATAGAGCCGTGCTCCATGTTCTTCTTTTCGAGGGTGACAAGGGCCATGTTGACCGGTTTAGGCTCGAATACGGCTTTGATCGTCAAAGGCCCGGTCAGCGTTACCTTGTCGCCCTTGAG
The DNA here is from genome assembly GCF_003434625.1 of Parabacteroides sp. AM17-47. Taxonomy (NCBI): domain Bacteria; kingdom Pseudomonadati; phylum Bacteroidota; class Bacteroidia; order Bacteroidales; family Tannerellaceae; genus Parabacteroides; species Parabacteroides sp. AM17-47. The sequence continues at coordinate 6,013 of NZ_QTLI01000007.1, read as the reverse complement.
CGACTCCCCGTTTATCTGCAATGATTTCAGCTGGGTGTTCACGCTCGGGATTGCCGCAATCTGTAGGATCGAGCCTTGCTGCAATTCATCACCATTTGAGACCGGCTTCTGCCCATCCGCCGCCTGATCGTCCGGCGTGGTCACTTTAAGGTCGCCGCTGGCATCGCCGAATGTCTCGATAGATACCTTATGCAGGATCGGGGTAAAGTTGGCGCTATAGGTTCGATCCGCACCTACCGTAACCGTGAGCGTGTCTTTCTTGCCCAAGTCTACGCTCTCGCCCGCGATCGACCAGCTTGAAAGCTGATAGTTGGGTAGAGGGGTCGCTACCAAGGAGATCTTTTGACCCTTTACATACACGTTATCCTCAGCCTTGCCTAATACGTTTACGGCACCACCCGTTGTCTGTACAGCGGTGACCTTATAGGTCGTGTCTACCTTGACCGCCACGGACAACGCCGCCGTATTGTAATAAGAAGAGTTATCCGGATAGAACGTCACGGAGTACTCATGCGTACCTGCCGGCACCACGGTGTTTCCGTATGTCCAAGCGAAGGTACCGGCTACCAGATATCCCTCATCTGTAACGCTACCGCCGGACAGCAAGGAGGTTGAAAGCGATTGGCCCGCCTTGATGCTTGCGGCAGTCGGGGGAGTGATGTCGCCCTCGGCGATAGCCTTCTTGCTTCCGGTCTGATTCGCCTGCGACTTCTGTGCATTTCTCGTCCTTATAGTACCCGATCGTCAAGGTCTTGCCATCAGGAAGGGTCGCCGGGATGGTCTTACAGTCCAATACAGCGGCTTTCTCCGTATTGACCACCTGTTCCAAGCCCGATACGTTCACGACCAGTTTGGCCTTTTCCTTATGAGAGGTCAAGGTAGCGGTGAGATCCGTGACTGGCTGTCCCTTGGATGCCTTGTCGGACAAGAGACCGTTCTTCGCCGTGAACGTCCCTTCCACGAAAGAGACCGCCAGCTCTACCGGAATGCGTAGCACGGCACCCGGGGCCTTCATCTCGGTATTCCTCACGCTGTATACCACGCAGCGGAAGCTGCCATCGGCGCGCTTGCTCCACGTGAGCGCATGATCGTCCGCCAGCTCGCCGAGGATAGGCGTACCGCTCAGCAATACGCCCGCCGGCAAGGTGAAATCCACTTGGAATGAGGAGAAATCTACCGTATTATCGGATACCTTCAAGGTGAGCGTATCCTTGCTGCCAGCGGCGTTCAGGTTCGTCTTCGCCAATTTCCACTGGGCGGCGGTAGCCGTTCCCGCCGATAACAGCAGGAAGAGGGCTACGAATAATTGTTTTATATGATTCACTTTCATAATTTACTTACAGATAAAGATGTTAGTATTACTTGCCTTCACACCATGGCCTGTCTTCGCCGTCAAGCGGTAGTAGTAAACGCCCGCCGGTAAAGGAAGGGCAACCGTATAGCGGTTCTCGCCTACCTCGCCGGGCAAACCGTTCAGTACCGCGGTCAACGCACCGCTCGCGGAGAATACATGGATCATAACCGTCTGGGCGGGTTCCTCCAGTTGATAAGAGAAGGTCGTGCTGCCACGGAACGGGTTCGGATAGTTGGAGACGGCCTCCAAGCGGCTGATCGCCTCGATCGGGGCATTGGAGGTTACGATCGCGTCGCCACCGGACCTCAAGCTGTTGGCCTTCGCGTCGGAGAAGGAGGCTCCTACCAAGGTAACGCCCGCCGGCATACGCAGGATACGGCTCTTGCCCGAAGGAATCGTGCGGCCATCCAAGCTATAACCGATCACCCGCAAGGTATCCCCGTTCAAGCTGGAAGCCTGCAGGAACTTGGCGGCATCGCCCAGCAACGGGATCTCGTCGATGGCTCCCACCAACTCCAGATAGATACCGGCTACCGGTACTTGGCTATTCATCGTCAAGAAGTTATCAGCGTCGAGCTCCATTTGTACGGGAACCTCGGCCTCAGAACGCAGTGCACTGGCCTTGGTAACCGGCTTGCCGTGGATGAGGTTGACGATACCGATTACGTCAGCGATCTCTACATTATTATTATAGTTCACATCCGCCTCGGCAAAACCGAAGTTGGGGATCATGTTATCCTTGTCCCGCAAGATGTAGCTTACGGTAGCGGTCACGTCTTGTACGTTTACCAGCATGTCGAGGTTCGCATCGCCATCGCAGGTGTAAACCCACGCATCGTACTGAACCGTCCAGCCGGGGAATAATGGATTGGTTACAAGACCAGCAATTTGATAATTCGGGGTCAAGTCTTCGGTAATCGTATAGCGGCTGTCCGTATGGTCGATCGTATCGCCGTCGAATACCCAAGTAAAGCGAGAGGCGGATGTACCTACCATCTTTTGTGAGGAAAGATCGATTGTCTCCCCATAAGCCACGAAACCTCCCGGACGAACCTCACCTACCGGCAACCTAACAACACCGAAGGCAGCCTCCAATTGCCGCGGGTTCTCCACGTTAGCGAACTCCAAGCACGAACCATCGGCATTGAAAGACATCAAGGCCGGGAAGTCCGCCAAATCGATCCGGGTAGTGGGTATAGGCAAGCCATATGCGGTTAATTGAGCGGCAAGGCCCGAAGCCGAAGCGCTGTTCTCTACCCCGTCAAGCATCGTCCAATTCAAGAACAACTCCTTCAAGTTTTTGTTCTTAGACAAGTCGAGAGCCGTCAAGTCCGTACTAGACACATCCAGATACTCCAGCGATGGATACTCGGATACGATCAAAGATTTCAAAGAATAGTTTCCACCCAGCATCAAAGAACGCAATACCGTATTGTTCTTCGGCAAGGTCAGTTCCTCCACCCTATTGCCTGTCAACGACAAGATCTCCAGCTTATCCAAGGCAGCGAGATCTACCTTCTTCGTAAAGCTTTCGCCCATCTCATACATATATAAATGTATCAAGCGGCGCGGGTTCTCGTCGTTCCAAACGGCTTGCGCATACAGTGAGCCCTCGTTTGTCTTCCATGCGTCGCTGCTCCACCACTCGCTCAATGCCTTGTTGTTGGAAGCGTCTACGATACGTGCCAAGGTAGCCACGTCGCTCTCGGCGAATACTTGGGGGACGGTGGTCTCCACATGGATACGTGAGGTCTCGATCTGCCAACCGGAACGTACATTGATCTCCGTGATTTCACAGAACCTCGGGTTCATCAGCTTACAATAGTAGTCTCCATACTTTTCCTCCTTGCTGTTCAGCACAAATACGCCCGGACGGTTTGGCACCGGCTTCAATGCCTCTTTCTCCTCTGTCCTATATTTGGCGTTTACCCATAGGAATACGGTCTCTATGCCATCGATCACGGCCTCCGAGGAGAGATCGATCGTATCGCCGTTCTCGAACCAGTATGGATCTCCCGGATGAGAGGGGGAAGTAAGCGTTATGCGTCCCCAACCCTCATAATTTATCTGCCGGTAGTTCTTCACCGTAGAATATCTCAAAAGAGATCCATCCGCATTCAAGTTACTCAAGTTCGGGTACTGAGCCAGATCGAGACTCTCCACGTATCCCGGCAATCCCAACGACTCCAAATTCTTCCCTACTTGTGAGGAAGGAAGCTCATACTCCGTATCTTGCAGATATAGCTGACGGATAGATGCCGGCAGGTTCTTTACCAGATCCGCGAACTGTTCTGTATGCGGCAAGGCCAAATAGGTCAAGCTCGTAACCTTGTCGAAACCTTGCAACTTCAAGTTCGGGCAGTACTCAATCTCCAGACGGCTCAATAGCTTGAAGGATGAGATATCCAGCGAAGCCAAAGGCGAATGCTCAAGGTAAAGCTCCGTCAGCTTCGAACAACCGGTAAGGTTCAGTGCCGCCAGCTTCGTATCTTGGTACCGTCCCTCCAACGTGCGATTCGTACCGAATCTAAAATATCGCAGTTCCGGACATTTGGATAGGTCAATAGAAGACAGATTCTTACTATATATATGCAAGTGCTCCAGCTTCGTGTTCTTCGATACATCCAGTTTCGAGATATTCATGTGATTCTCGCACTCGAAATGCCTCAACTCGGTGAAAGCGCTTAGGTCTAATTGAGAGATCGTATCCGTAGAGTTCCACTCGAACCAGATATATAAATGTGTCAACCGGCCTACCTCACCCGTGCTCCAGTCCGTGCGGATATTGTCTTGATAAGAGTTCCAATTCTCGCGCTCCCAGCCCTTGCTATCCACGAACTCCTTCAATTGGGTGATATTCGGGTTATCGGCAGCCAACTTCTTCAATCCGGCGATGTCCGCAGGGGAGTAGTCTGCAGAGCCACGAGCAACCTTGATCCTTGGTGTCTCCATACACCAATCTCTGTAATTATTGTTTGTGATCTCGCACTTATAATATTCGCCCGGCTTTCCTTCAAATATGAAAGCACCGTCCTTGCCAGATACCGCCTGCATAGTCGCTTTCGTCCGTTTACCAGTAGCCCGATCAATAAGGTACCATTGATATACCGATTTCACGCCACCCACCGTAGCGTAAGCGGATAGATCGATCTCCGTGCCTGCTGCGGCGTAAGCGTTATTGCCATCTACCGGAGTACCGGCCATGATCGTAGTATAACCATTCATCCAGAAATTCTCCGGTAACGAGTTCGGGAGCTTCACCGTAAACCAAGTAAGCGAATCATTACCATACAAACTCAAGCTCCGAAGTTTTGTCAAAGTGGACAAATCCAAGGATTTCAACCGGGTATTCTGCAAGTCCAACTGCTCTAACCCGGACAACGCCGATACATCCATGGTAGTGACCGTCTGTGTCCTACCATCATCGATGAAGAAGCTTTTCACCCGGCTCGTGGACTCGGTGTTCCATGTCACGCCCACGTTGTAGCCATCGTTCGATCCCCTGTCTTTCAAGTAATCCTTGTTGGAGATGAAGTTCTGCAAGTCCGAGTTCAGCGGATTGGCCTCGGCGATCGCTTTCAAAGCGGCTATATCGTCCTGTGAGTTATTGGCCGGAAAAACGAACGGTGCTTGGCCGCCATATACTATCCTATTGTCGTCCGCATCACAAATATCCACTTGAACCGTTCCGTTCCATTCCTCCGTGGCGTGAGCCATCAACGTGAATTGCGTAGCGGAGAACGAAGGAATATCTAATACGTATATAGGCTCATTATATAGACCAGTCTCTTTACTTAGGTTCTGCCCGGAAAGGGTCAAGCCTTCAGAAGGGCCATTCAGATAAATCTTCATCTTAGCGTGTTGCCCCTGCAGGAAACCAGCCTTCGTCACGTTGATCGCAAAAGGGATATCCTCGTTCAGATCGCCGGATGTACGCGACAACTCTCCCATAGCGGGAGCCTTATCACCGAGCATAAATCGTATCGTTTGCCCGGTAGAGGCTAGGGCAGCCGTGCCCATGTCTCGCGAGCTGTACACTTTTACGGTATAGTCCGCCGAACACTCCTTCGAGCTATTCATTTGCAGACGAAGCCCAACGCTATATCCATAGTCCGTCAACTTCTCGTCCGGTATCCAAAAGCCGCCATTGTCTAACGTTTGCGCCGGCTCAGAATCCTCAAAGCGGAACTCTACCCCGTCCGGATTCGCCGTGTTCGCCAGCTGTACACGTACAGCCATGCCCTTCGTGAAGTTCTCGATATTGAAATTCAAGCTCCAAGTAGCCATCGGATCCCACTTGTAGATAAAGCTATAAGCTACAGGATCCAGAGTATTGGAAAACCGTACCTCCCCTTTCGCCTGGCTCTGTGGAGCCCCGGGTGTCATTCCCGCCGGGCTCGCCGACCCGGTCATACCCCAAGCCAGCCCATGCCCCGGCCATGCGGCGCATAAACATAAGACCATCGCGATGAGCGACAACCTCATACTAATTCCTCGCAAAATTGTTTTCATAAGCAATAAATTTATAAATAGGTGTTTTGTATTCATAATACGTATCGGTATCTCTCACCATTCCCGATTTAGCGTGTCATTCGTAGGATGACCTTTTCTCCATGCGCCAAGCGCAAACACGCCGGGCCGGTATGCGGAGGAAATCCT